>NZ_AP019007.1:1279024-1598780 GCF_009176645.1 Enterobacter oligotrophicus | reverse complement strand
TTTTCGCATTAGATAATCTAATCTCACGTTTTTGGTGTGACGAAAAATCGCCCCGAATTTCCGCATGAAATATCACCATCTGCTAAATTCTGTTAGATCATTGTTAATTTTGCGCGGGTTTAATCGCATTTTTCCAGTGAATAACTCTGTAGGCTTTTTAGCGTTTTTTGGTCATAAGCTAATGTGATGACCTGTTTTACCTTATGGTTAATCACCGGTTTCGGTGGTAAGTTCAGGTAAAAGAGAACGTTTGCGTCGGCACCTGGTCACGAGGCCGACACCCGGTTTCACGGTGAATTTTTCAACGAGGAAAAGATGGCTCAACAGACTCCTTTGTACGAACAACACGTGTTATGCGGTGCCCGCATGGTGGACTTCCACGGCTGGATGATGCCGCTGCACTACGGTTCACAGATTGACGAGCACCATGCGGTGCGCACCGATGCCGGTATGTTCGACGTGTCACACATGACCATTGTCGACCTGCACGGTAGCCGCGTCCGGGAGTTTTTGCGTTATCTGCTGGCAAACGACGTTGCTAAGCTGAAAACGCCGGGTAAAGCGCTTTATACCGGCATGCTAAACGCCTCCGGCGGCGTGATTGATGACCTTATCGTTTATTACTTCACTGAAGACTTCTTCCGCCTCGTTGTAAACTCCGCCACCCGCGAAAAAGACCTCTCCTGGATTTCCCAACACGCCGAACCTTACGCCATCGACATCACCGTCCGTGATGATCTGTCGCTGATTGCCGTGCAGGGGCCGAATGCGCAGGCGAAAGCTGCTTCTTTGTTCAGCGAAGAGCAGCGTAAAGCCACCGAAGGCATGAAGCCGTTCTTCGGCGTGCAGGCGGGGGATCTGTTTATCGCTACCACGGGCTATACCGGTGAAGCGGGCTACGAAATTGCCATGCCGAACGAGAAAGCGGCTGATTTCTGGCGTGCGCTGGTGGAAGCGGGTGTGAAACCTGCCGGGCTGGGCGCGCGCGATACGCTGCGTCTGGAAGCCGGTATGAACCTCTACGGTCAGGAGATGGACGAAGGCGTCTCTCCGCTGGCGGCCAACATGGGCTGGACTATCGCGTGGGAACCAGCAGACCGCGACTTTATTGGCCGTGAAGCGCTGGAGATGCAGCGTGAAAAGGGCACTGAACAGCTGGTGGGCCTGGTGATGAAGGAAAAAGGTGTACTGCGTGGCGAGCTGCCGGTGCGTTTCACCGATGCAGACGGTAATCACCGCGAAGGCGTGATCACCAGCGGCACCTTCTCTCCAACGCTCGGCTACAGTATTGCCCTGGCACGCGTGCCGGCGGGCATTGGTGAAACGGCGGTGGTGCAAATCCGCAACCGCGAAATGCCGGTCAACGTGACCAAACCGATTTTTGTTCGCGCCGGTAAGCCGGTCGCCTAACTATTTTTATCAGGAGAACTTCAATGAGCAATGTGCCAGCAGAACTGAAATACAGCAAAGAACACGAGTGGCTGCGCAAAGAGGCGGACGGCACTTACACCGTAGGGATCACCGAGCACGCGCAGGAGCTGCTGGGCGACATGGTGTTTGTTGATCTGCCTGAAGTGGGCACGACGGTAAGCGCAGGCGACGACTGTGCCGTGGCGGAGTCTGTAAAAGCTGCGTCTGACATCTACGCGCCAGTTAGCGGTGAGATTATTGCTGTGAACGACGCACTGAGCGACTCTCCGGAGCTGGTCAACAGCGAGCCGTATGAAGGCGGCTGGATTTTCAGGATCAAAGCCAGCGACGAATCGCAGGTTGCGGCGCTGCTGGATGCGACCGCGTACGAAGCATTACTGGAAGACGAATAATGTTGTGCCGGATGGCGCTGCGCTTATCCGGCCTACAGGTCAACGTAGGCCCGGTAAGCGTTAGCGCCACCGGGCAACAGCGTTACAGATAACTACGATTCACTGCACGTTTCAGGAACCATCGCTCATGACACAGACTTTAAGCCAGCTTGAAAACCGTGGCGCTTTCATTGAACGTCACATTGGGCCGGATGCTCAGCAACAGCAGGAGATGCTGAAGACAGTTGGCGCGGATTCATTAAGCGCACTGATCGCCCAGATCGTGCCAAAAGATATCCAGCTTGCCACGCCGCCGCAGGTAGGGGAAGCCACCACGGAATTCGCCGCGCTGGCGGAACTGAAAGCGATTGCCAGCCTCAACAAGCGCTATAAGTCTTACATTGGCATGGGCTACACCAACGTGCAGTTACCGCCGGTTATCCTGCGCAACATGCTGGAAAATCCGGGCTGGTATACCGCTTATACGCCTTATCAGCCGGAAGTTTCCCAGGGTCGTCTGGAAGCGCTGCTGAACTTCCAGCAGGTGACGCTGGATCTGACCGGCATGGATATCGCCTCCGCCTCTCTGTTGGATGAAGCCACTGCTGCTGCCGAAGCGATGGCGATGGCGAAACGCGTGAGCAAGCTGAAAAATGCCAACCGCTTCTTCGTGGCGGCGGATGTGCATCCGCAAACGCTGGACGTGGTGCGCACTCGCGCGGAAACCTTCGGCTTTGACGTGATTGTTGATGATGCAGACAAAGTGCTGGATCACCAGGACGTCTTCGGCGTGCTGTTACAGCAGGTGGGGACGACCGGCGAAGTACACGACTACAGCGCACTGATTGCCGAACTGAAAACCCGCAAAGTGATCGTTAGCGTCGCTGCCGATTTTATGGCGCTGGTGCTGCTGACGGCACCGGGCAAACAGGGCGCGGATATCGTCTTCGGCTCTGCGCAACGCTTCGGCGTACCGATGGGCTACGGCGGCCCACACGCGGCCTTCTTCGGCGCGAAAGATGAATTTAAACGCTCCATGCCTGGCCGCATTATCGGCGTCTCAAAAGATGCTGCCGGTAACACCGCGCTGCGCATGGCGATGCAGACCCGCGAGCAGCATATCCGCCGCGAGAAAGCGAACTCCAACATCTGTACCTCTCAGGTACTGCTGGCCAACATCGCCAGCCTGTATGCCGTCTTCCACGGTCCGGCGGGTCTGAAACGCATCGCCAGCCGTATTCACCGTCTGGCGGATATTCTGGCCTGCGGTCTGCAGCAGAAAGGTCTTAAGCTGCGCCACACCTACTATTTCGACACCCTGTGCGTTGACGTGGCAGACAAAGCGGCGGTGCTGGCACGTGCGGATGCGGCGCAAATTAACCTGCGCAGCGATATCCACAACGCCGTGGGTATCACCCTTGATGAATCCACCACGCGCGACGATATCGTTAACCTGTTTAACGTAGTGCTGGGCGACGCGCACGGTCTGGACATTGATGCACTGGATAAAGAGGTGGCGCACGACAGCCGCTCCATTCAGGAAAGCATGCTGCGCGACGATGCGATCCTTTCGCACCCGGTCTTCAACCGCTACCACAGCGAAACCGAGATGATGCGTTATATGCACTCTCTGGAGCGCAAAGATCTGGCGCTGAACCAGGCGATGATCCCGCTGGGTTCCTGCACCATGAAGCTGAACGCGGCGGCAGAGATGATCCCGATCACCTGGCCTGAATTC
The DNA here is from genome assembly GCF_009176645.1 of Enterobacter oligotrophicus. Taxonomy (NCBI): domain Bacteria; kingdom Pseudomonadati; phylum Pseudomonadota; class Gammaproteobacteria; order Enterobacterales; family Enterobacteriaceae; genus Enterobacter; species Enterobacter oligotrophicus. Next base: position 1,595,240 of record NZ_AP019007.1, on the reverse strand, counting down.
TCTGAACTGCACCCGTTCTGCCCGGCAGAGCAGGCGGAAGGTTATCACCTGATGATCAACCAGCTCTCCGACTGGCTGGTGAAGCTGACCGGTTACGATGCGCTCTGTATGCAGCCGAACTCCGGCGCACAGGGGGAATATGCGGGTCTGCTGGCGATCCGCCATTATCACGAAAGCCGCAACGAAGGCCACCGTGATATCTGCCTGATCCCAGCCTCCGCGCATGGTACCAACCCGGCCTCTGCCCAGATGGCGGGCATGGACGTGGTGGTGGTGGCCTGTGATAAGAACGGCAACATCGATCTGGCCGACCTGCGTGCGAAAGCAGAGCAGGCAGGCGACAAACTCTCCTGCATCATGGTGACCTACCCGTCCACCCACGGCGTGTACGAAGAGACGATCCGTGAAGTGTGCGAAGTGGTGCATCAGTTTGGCGGTCAGGTTTACCTCGACGGCGCGAACATGAACGCTCAGGTGGGCATTACCTCTCCGGGCTTTATCGGCGCGGACGTTTCGCACCTGAACCTGCATAAAACCTTCTGCATTCCGCACGGCGGTGGCGGTCCGGGTATGGGGCCGATCGGCGTGAAAGCGCACCTGGCACCGTTTGTTCCGGGCCACAGCGTGGTGCAGATTGAAGGCATGCTGACCCGTCAGGGCGCGGTTTCCGCTGCACCGTTTGGCAGCGCTTCTATTCTGCCCATCAGCTGGATGTATATCCGCATGATGGGCGCGGAAGGGCTGAAGCAGGCAAGCCAGGTGGCGATCCTGAATGCCAACTACATTGCGACTCGCCTGAAGTCTGCTTTCCCGGTGCTCTATACCGGCCGCGATGGACGCGTGGCGCACGAGTGCATTCTGGATATTCGCCCTCTGAAAGAGCAGAGCGGCATCAGCGAGCTGGATATCGCCAAGCGTCTGATCGACTACGGCTTCCACGCGCCGACGATGTCGTTCCCGGTGGCGGGTACGCTTATGGTGGAGCCAACGGAGTCTGAAAGCAAAGCCGAGCTGGACCGCTTTATCGACGCGATGCTGGCGATCCGCATGGAGATCGACCGCGTGCAGGACGGCGAGTGGACGCTGGAAGATAACCCGCTGGTCAACGCGCCGCACACGCAGCACGAGCTGGTGGCCGAGTGGACTCATGGTTACTCCCGTGAACTGGCGGTCTTCCCGGCTGGTGTGGCAAACAAATACTGGCCGACCGTGAAGCGCCTTGATGACGTTTATGGTGACCGTAATCTGTTCTGCTCCTGTGTGCCGATGAGCGAATACCAGTAATCGGATTAGCGTAGTAATGTAGGCCGGGTAAGGCGAAGCCGCCACCCGGCTTTTTTATTGGGAGAAGAGAATGGCAATTGCACTGGTCACCGGTGCCAGCCGCGGAATAGGTAAAGCCACCGCGTTACAGCTGGCAAACGAAGGTTATACCGTGGCGGTGAACTATCACCACAACATCAAAGCCGCGACGGACGTTATCAACCGCATCGTCGAGGCGGGCGGTAAAGCCTTTGCCTTGCGTGCGGATGTCAGGGATGAAGCACAAGTGCTGGCAATGTTTGCCAGCATCGATCGGGAAGGCGAGCCGCTTACCGCGCTGGTGAATAACGCCGGGATTCTGTTTGAACAATCCACTATTGAAAACCTGTCGGCTGAGCGTATCAACCGCGTGCTGGCCACCAACGTGACGGGTTATTTCCTCTGCTGTCGTGAAGCGGTGAAACGCATGTCGCATAAGCATGGCGGTAAGGGAGGGGCAATTGTGAATGTCTCATCCGCTGCGTCACGCCTGGGTGCGCCGGGTGAGTATGTGGATTACGCGGCATCCAAAGGGGCAGTTGATTCCCTGACAACCGGGTTATCGCTGGAGGTGGCGGCGCAGGGGATTCGCGTCAACGGCGTCCGTCCGGGGCTGATATACACCGATATTCACGCCTCCGGCGGTGAACCGGGGCGTGTGGATCGGGTCAAATCTATGCTACCGATGCAGCGTGGTGGTCAGCCGGAGGAAGTCGCTCAGGCCATTGCCTGGCTGCTGAGCGACAAAGCCTCCTATGTGACCGGCAGCTTCCTTGAGCTAGCGGGCGGAAAGTAACGGCTAGGAGGCCAGCCACAACCGCAGGCGCATGCCCCAACTGCTGGTCAAGCCGGTGGTGATCGACTTCACCTCTCCGTGAGAGATCACCACCAGCGTGGGCGTGGCCTGCACGTCCCACTGGCGCGCCAGTTCCCCGCTGGCGTCGTTGACCGTTGGCAGGGCTATCTTCTTCTTCGCCAGCCACTTTTCCAGCATGGCGTTATCGCCAGAGCGTAGCGCAACCGACATCACGTTGCCGCCCTCTGCGACAAGCGCTACGACGGATGGTGTGGTGTAGCGGCACACGCCACACCAGGTTGCCCAGACGTAAACCAGCAGCGGCCGTTCCTCGCTCATGGTGGAGAGATTGACGGGCTGGCCATCGAGAGTCTGCAATGCCGTTGAGGAAAAGTTCTGTGGCAGCGCGGGCTGGCGGAAAAAGTCCACAGCCAGGCTCACGGCAAGGCCAATTATCAGCCACACGGCCAGTTCGCGCAGCAGGCGCAAGAGTTTACTCACCACGGGCTTTCGCCAGCTGTTCTTTGACCAGCCCCTCCAGGTCGTCGTAAGGAATGGCACCCGCCACCATCCGATCGCCGATAATAGTCGCCGGGGTGCCCTGAATATTCAGCACCTGAGACAGGATTAAGTTCATCTTCAAACTGTCCATCGTTTTATCATCCGTTTTAATACTGTCCGTACCGGTTTTCGCCTGCGCAGCTGCAATGCTGGCATCGTCGTGATACCCCTTTTTCATCATCAGCCGCTGGTGCAGCGCCCAGAATTTATCAGGCTGCTGCTGCCATACCGACAGCGCCGCTTTAGCGGCATTCACCGAGCTTTGCCCCTTGAAAGGCAGCAGCTTAACGATGAGCTGTACGTCCGGGTTGTCATGCACGATTTTCTCCAGCATGGGGTCGAACTGCTTGCAATACGGGCAGTTGTAATCGGTGAAGGACACAATGGTCAGCTTCGGCGCTTTCGCGCCGGTTCGCGGGCTATTCGGGTCGTTAAACAGCAGTTTTGCCAGTTGGTCATTGGACGCGTCATCTGACGGTGCGGCGAAGCTGAACGTTGATAAAGACAGCAGAAGTAAGGCAACAAACGCTCTCATGTTATTTTCCTTTCGCATCGGACAGGGAGGTTAACACCGCGTCGCGGCTTAATAACGCAGGCAGCACGTGGCCCTGCGGTAGTCCCGGTCCGTAAATCTGATTAAACGGTACGGCGGCGCTGCCGCGTGTCGTTAAGAACTGGTTAATGGTGACGGAGGGGCGACTCCAGTCTCCGCGCAGGGCGACGATATCCGGTGCAGAAAGCGCCTCCTGTACGTCGTCGCGCAGCAGTACGTTGTATTTATTGGCTTTACAGGTCACACACCAGTCGGCGGTGACATCGACGAAGACCCGCTTGTTCTCTGCCAGCGCGCGGGTGATAGCCTCTTCACTCAGCGGTTGCCAGTTCACCCGATCGCGACGGGAATTCTCGCCGCCTGGGCCGGCGATAAACGCGACAGCCCCGGCAACCACAATGGCGAGCGCCCCGGCGCGCAGTGCCGTTTGCCAGCGGTAGCGCCAGGCGGTGACCAACAGCAGGCCGAGGATCAGCATCACGCCGAGTGTGATGACGGGCAGCCTGCCGATGTGCACCGCCAGCAGGCTCAACAACCACAGCGAGGAACCGAGCATCATCAGCCCCAGCGCGACCCGCACAACGTTCATCCAGCGGCCTGGACGCGGCAGCCGCTGCGCCAGCCCCGGCCAGGCGGCAACCAGCAGCCAGGGCAGGCTCATGCCAATACCCATCGCAAAGAATATTCCCCACAGGAGCGGAAGCGGTGCCACCAGTGCTACCGACACGGCGGTCCCGAGGAACGGGGCGGTACAGGGCGTCGCCAGCAGGGTGGCAAACGCACCCTGCCAGAAATGGCCCGCAAGCCCGTTGCCGCCGCGCGTAGCGAGGAACGTGCTGGCAGAGGAGGGGAGACGGATCTCAAATAGCCCCAGCAGGCTGGCGCTGAACAGCACCATCACCAGTGTCATTGCTGCGATAAACCACGGATTCTGGAACTGGGTTCCCCAGCCGAGCGCCTGATTACCTAAACGTAAAACCGTCATCATCAGCGCCAGCGCGAGGAACGAGATCACGATCCCGGCAACCGACGCAAGAAACTGCCTGCGTACCTGACCACGTGCCTTGTGTTCGGTTTGCATCAGCGTGCCGAGCTTCATGGCTAATACGGGCAGCACGCAGGGCATCACGTTGAGGTTCAAACCGCCAGCCAGCGCCATCAGCAGTACCCAGCCTAACGAGAAGTCAGGCGCGGAGCTGCTTTGCTCGATCATCAGGCTGGACTCCTGCGCCTGACCGCTATCAGCGAGAACCAGCGACACATTTTTTCCGCTGAGGTCTGGCGCAGCGTCGCCCCAGCTGTCCGTTACCGGCACCGTGGCGATAAGCGAGCCATTGCGCACGGTGAAGGACGGCTTACCGAAATCAACGTCCTCCATGCTGTCGATAAACAATGAGGGCTGCTGCCAGCCGGCATCACGTTGTGCCGTCACGGTCAGCTTTCCGGTGGCGTAGCTGGCACTGAGCGCTGACGTCAATCCGCTGCTGAGTGGCAGCATCCCCAATGCCCGACGGTAATCGTAATCAAAATCGCCGCCCGTCCCGGAGGTCAGATCCAACGAGAACGGGTAGTCGGTCAGAATACAGACGTTGCTGCAGGTAGACAGTGTCAGGACGCCGCTCAGGTTTTTTGGTACTTCGCCGCGCAGGGTGAGGGGAAAGCTGACATCGCCGTGGTAACCCTGCGTGGTGATACCCGCGACGTCAAAACGCTCGGGCGTCGGCCAGCGCCAGGTCGCATCAATCGGTTGCTGCCAGCGAATCGCTGGCGCAATCCCGCCTTCGCCGGGCGAGCGCCAGTAGGTTTTCCACCCTTTTTGCAGGGCGACATCCAGCAGCAGGCGGGTTTCGCCGTTGCTTTCGGTTTGCGCACGCAGCCTGACGCTGGCGTGCTGATTATCGGCAGCGCGCAGCCAGCCGCTGTCGGCGGCCTGGCTGAGGGGCAGCCATAGCCAAAGCAGGCAGACCAGCAGTCGCCTGAATACAGTAAACATAAATTTTCTCCGTAAATGATGAATTAACCTGAAATAACAGGCGAATGCTCACTCACGGAAAACACATAATCGCAGATGCACCCGTAATCGGGGCGGGGAGATAACGCGGGGAGGCCACAGCCGCTCGCGGCGTGGCGGATTGGCTGCCAGCAGCGCCAGCAGTAGCGTGACGGCGAAGAGGGCACTTTCAAACAGCACCGGTGGAACCGCCATCAGCGATTTGGCGCTGAGTTCACACGGCGTCACCGGCGCGTCGGTGCTCTCCTGCCCTTGCTGAACGGACTGGCTTGTGGCGGTGACGTTCATGACAAGCGCATGCATCCCGGCCATTCGCTGGGCGGTGCATATCAGCACCACCAGACAGGCCAGGGCTACCAGCAGGATAGTGTTACGTTGTCGTTTGATCATCTTCGCCTCAAATATTCACGAGGCTTATCTTATAGAGCACAGGCTTTTTGGCAACGCGAAAGCTGTAAAGAAGTGTCTGGAAAGAAAGGCGTTTGCCCTCTCCTTTTCGGAGAGGGCCTGGTATCACAGGGTTTCGCCGTTGCTGGCGATAACGGTCTTGTACCAGTTAAAGCTCTTTTTACGCGAACGGGACATATCGCCGGTGCCGTCGTCGTGCTTGTTCACGTAGATAAAGCCATAGCGCTTGCTGTACTGACCGGTGGTGAAGGAGACGCAGTCGATGCAGCCCCACGGGGTGTAGCCCATCAGGTCAACGCCGTCATAGGTGACCGCTTTTATCATCTCTTCCACGTGGGCACGCAGGTAGTCGATGCGGTAGTCATCGTTAATGCTGCCGTCTGCTTCCACTTTGTCGTAGGCACCGAAACCATTTTCCACGATAAACAGCGGCTTCTGGTAGCGCTCGTACAGTTCGCACAGGGAATAGCGCAGGCCCACCGGGTCAATCTGCCAGCCCCAGTCAGACGCCTTCACGTGCGGGTTCGGCACACTGCCTTCGAAGCCGGAAATGGCGTCACCGGTGCCACCTTCGGCTTTGACCGCGTTGGTCATGTAGTAGCTGAAGCCTAAGTAATCACAGGTGCCTTCGCGCAGGATCTGCTCGTCGCCCGCTTCCATTTTGATGGAGAAGCCGCGGCGCTCCCACTCGTTCAGCACGTAGGACGGGTAGTAACCGCGCAGCTGCACGTCGGTAAAGACATAGCGCTCGCGCATGGATTCCTGGGCGAACATCACATCCTCTGGTTTACACGAGAATGGATAGAGCGCCACCATCGCCAGCATGCAGCCGACTTTCATCTCTGGATTGATGCGGCGTGCGGCTTTTACCGCCAGGGCGCTGGCCACGAACTGATGGTGCAGCACCTGATACATCGTCTCTTCCGGGTTTTCATGCTCGGTATAGACCACGCCGGAGCAACAGTAGCCGAACAAGGGTGCACGCCAGTTACGCTGGTTGTTGATTTCGTTGAAGGTCATCCAGTATTTGACCTTATGTTTGTAGCGCTCAAACACAACTTCAGCGAAGCGTACAAAGAAATCGACCACCTTACGGTTGGTCCAGCCGCCGTATTCCTGCACCAGGTGCAGCGGCATTTCGAAGTGGGAGAGGGTGATCACCGGCTCGATGTTGTACTTCAGCAGCTCATCGAACATGTCGTCGTAGAACTTCAGCCCCTCTTCATTTGGCTGAGTTTCATCACCTTTCGGGAAGATGCGCGTCCAGGCGATGGAGGTGCGGAAGCATTTAAAGCCCATCTCAGCAAACAGCTTAATGTCTTCTTTATAGTGGCCGTGGAAGTCGATGGCTTCATGGTTCGGATAGTATTTCCCCGGCACCACGTCCTGCGTGATCTCACGCGGTACGCCGTGGGCACCGCCGGTCAGCACGTCACAAATACTGGGCCCTTTGCCGCCTTTGTTCCAGCCGCCTTCAACCTGGTGAGCCGCCACCGCGCCGCCCCATAAAAAATCTTTTGGTAAGGTCAATTTTTTCATCGCTGCTTTCTCAATTCATGACTTATTGCTTTCGAGTCTAGCAAAGCGAAATTAAATGTCACGATATAACAATTCACATAAAATGTAATTTGTTACCACGGAAAAACAGGGTGTTTTATTCTGTTAACTTCTTCGCCAGTTTACGGCCAAGTGATTCCAGAATATAGATAACGGGAATTTGGGTGGTAATATCGTAGACGCCACCAATTCGCGTTTGTGGCACATGCCAGGAGAGATTAAAATCCGCCAGTTTCGCCAGGCGAGAGTGTTCGTGGCTGGTGATGGAGAGTACCTTACAGTGGTGCAGGCTGAACTGGCTGGCAAAGCGCAGGATCTCCTCGGTTTCACCTGAGACGGAAAGCACAATGGCCAGCGCATTTTTAGCCATATCATTGGTGACCGGGAAATAAGGATCGTCGATATGGTTACTGAATTTCCCGATATTAGAAAAGAAGCGAGCACCGTATTTTGCCAGCGAGCCCGACGTGCCCGCGCCGACAAATATAATGCGTTCAGAAGATAAAATAATATCTACCGCGTCATCTAATAATGCATCGAACTCTTCATTGTTTACACTTTTAAAGAAGCTGATAATTTCGCTGGCACCAAAATTCGCCTGCTGGGGTTCATTCTGCTCTAAATAGAGTTTAAAGCGCACGCGGAATTCAGAGTAGCCTTCGCAGTTGAGCTTGCGGCAGAAGCGCAGGATCGTGGTCGTCGAGACACCAGCCGCATCCGCCAGCTCGCGGATGGTCATGTACATCACTTTGTCACGGTTTTTAATGACAGTGTTATAGACCATCATCTCCAGATTATTGAGACTGGCAACGGCGGAGTGGGAGAACATGCTCACAGTGGCTAAACTCTCTTTCGGGCAACATTTCAGAATCATACCATGCAGCCTGGTGTATGAAGGCAATTTTATGTCTTTGATTCAACAGGTGTTTATTTAATTATGAACATCTGTTAGTTGGTTTTTAAATTTATAGATATGATTTTTAAGGATAAATCCTGAATGTTGATTTATTTTAGCTAACAGGTGTTCACTGGAATCATTCTCAGTTAGCATAGTCTGGCGATGAATAATCATCTTTGTTTTCCCGGAGTTTTGTATGGTGAGTAAACCATTAATCGCACAGGGATATTCACTGGCTGAGGAAATAGCCAACAGTATTAGCCACGGCATTGGCCTGGTGTTTGGGATTGTCGGTTTAGTGTTACTGCTGGTGCAGGCAGTAGATACCAACGCCAGCGCGATGGCGATCGCCAGCTACAGCCTGTATGGCGGGAGTATGATCCTGCTGTTTCTGGCCTCCACGCTGTATCATGCCATTCCGCATCAGCGGGCAAAGATCTGGCTTAAGAAATTTGACCACTGCGCAATCTATCTTCTTATTGCAGGCACCTACACGCCGTTTTTGCTGGTGGGGTTAAACTCGCCGCTGTCGCGTGGCCTGATGATGGTTATCTGGGGCCTGGCGCTACTGGGGGTTCTGTTTAAGCTGACCATAGCGCACCGGTTTAAGGTATTGTCGCTGGTGACCTATCTGACGATGGGCTGGCTGTCGTTAATTGTGGTTTATCAACTGGCGACGAAGCTGGCGATTGGCGGTGTGACGCTGCTGGCGGTGGGGGGCGTGATCTACTCGCTGGGCGTGATTTTCTACGTCTGCAAGCGTATCCCTTACAACCATGCTATCTGGCACGGCTTTGTACTGGGGGGCAGCGTATGCCACTTCCTGGCAATTTATTTGTATGTGGGGCAGGTGTAGTTTTTTGTAAGGTGCGGTCTGATGCCCTTACCCCGACCCTCTCCCACAGGGAGAGGGTGAATATCAAAACCGTAGGCCCGGTAAGCGCAGCGCCACCGGGCGATACAGCATCAATCTTCCAGTGAATACGGCAGCGGCTCAATGCTCAACGTTTTCGCATCGTCACGCACGCGGAACACGCTGTCGGGCTCCATATCATTATTCATGACAACCTGCACCAGCAGGCGGCCATCATCCAACTGGACGGCGGCGAGCACGGTGCCGGTCCGACGCCAGTTATCACCCATTTTCAGTTCTAAATCTTCACCCGCTTCCGGTACGCGGCTGGCGTGACCTGCCAGCGTCCATAAGGCACGTTTGTTCGCCCCACGGAATTTCGCACGCGCCACCATCTCCTGACCGGTGTAGCACCCTTTCCTGAAACTGATGCCGCCCAGCGCCTGCAGGTTAGTCGCCTGCGGAATAAACTGTGCGCTGTTTGCCGCGTCAATCACGGGCAATCCGGCTTCAATATTCAGTGCCAGCCACTGCTGGCTGTTATTGAACTGTGCTTCACCGCGCAGGGCTTCGGTCACGCGCTCAGCTGTTGCCTCGTCAGTCACCAGCAGGAAACGCTCCGCAGGGTGTTCAAACCACAGGATAGAGGTCTCGCCCTCGCTGACCAGCTGTTTTTCCGCATCCGGCAGTTCAGCAAAGAGGTTTTTCAGCGCCGCACGTGCCTGGAAGCCCGCCACGCCCAGCAGAACATGTTCGTCATCCGGGGCAATGGTGACTTTGGAGAAGACCGCGTACTTTTTCAGTTCGGCGAGCTGGGCGTCACGCAGGCTGCGGCGTTCAATAAAGGCAAAGCCGTCCTGACGACGGAACAGACGCAGGTTGCTCCACATCTTACCTTTGGGATCGCAGTGCGCAGCCAGCAGATGCTGATGTTCAGTCATCTGACTGACATCGGCCGTCACCTGGCCCTGCAGGTATTTTTCGGCGTCGGCACCGGTAAGTGTTGCCAGTGCCCAGTCATCAAGAGTAATAAGCGTCAGCGGCAGACGCGCAGAGGCGGCGGGCTGGCGAGGAGAAAATGGAGTAAAAGCCATAGTGATGTCCTGAATTGCTTAACGCTTTGATAATGCCTAATGGTAAAAGAGACTGTATTCATTGCAAGCGCTTTCAGCAGGCCATTCGTGCCATCGCAATAATCTGCGTAGCGCTACGCAAAACAGAGTAATCCGCTTTATTTGTGTGGGAAATTTTGGAACTATGCTTCCGGTTAATAATATTCCAGTAAAGAAACGGTCAAAAACACGTTACACTAGCGAGTGTTCCCGTAGAGAGATAAAGAATATGAACGGGATGCCGACTGTGCCAAACGTAATGCAGGAAACAGAACATGGATATTAACAACAAGGCCCGTATTCACTGGGCATGCCGTCGCGGCATGCGTGAACTTGATATCTCCATCATGCCGTTCTTCGAATATGAGTATGACAGCTTAAGCGATGACGATAAGCGTCTGTTTGTTCGCCTGCTTGAGTCTGACGATCCGGATTTATTCAACTGGCTGATGAATCACGGCAAACCCGCCGACACCGAGTTGCAACGGATGGTGCAATTAATTCAAACACGGAATCGGGAACGTGGTCCTGTGGCAATCTGATCTTCGCGTCTCGTGGCGCTCGCAGTGGATGTCTTTATTGCTCCACGGCCTGGTCGCGGCATTTGTTTTACTGATGCCGTGGCCGCTTAGCTATACGCCTTTGTGGTTATTGCTGTTGTCATTTGTGGTTTTTGACAGCGTGCGCAGTCAGCGCCGGATCAATGCCCGTCAGGGCGAAATCAAGCTGCTGATGGACTCTCGCCTGCGCTGGCAGGGGAAAGAGTGGGATATTATTGGCACGCCGTGGATGCTTAGTGTCGGCATGATGCTTCGGCTACGTCAGGTTGACGGGGGGCGACGCCAGCATTTGTGGCTGGCGGCAGACAGTATGGATGCTGCAGAGTGGCGAGATTTGCGCCGGATGATACTGCAACAACCGACGCAGGAGTAAATGCGCGTTAGCTGAACTTCTCGGCCATCTCACCCAGGATCTGCTCGCACCAGTTTTGCAGGCGCTCGTCGCTGAGATCGTACTGATTGGTTTCATCCAGTGCCAGCCCGACAAACAGCTGCCCGTCGGCAATAATCGGTTTTTTGCTGGTGAACTCGTAGCCTTCCGTTGGCCAGTAGCCGATAAACGTCGCGCCTTTTGGTGCCAGTTTATCGTGCAACATGCCAAGTGCGTCGAGGAACCACTCGCCGTAACCCAACTGATCGCCCATGCCGTACATCGCAATGATTTTGCCATCGAGGTTGATCGCATCAAGCTGATCCCAGATGGCTTCCCAGTCTTCCTGAATTTCACCGAAGTCCCAGGTTGGGATGCCGAGGATCAATACGTCGTACTGCTCCATCAGCGTGGGTGCGTCATCTTTCAGGTTATGCAGCGTTACCAGTTCCGGGCCAATGATGTCGCGAATTTTTTCTGCCGCCATTTCGGTGTAGCAGGTGCTGGAACCATAAAACAGACCAATATTCATCGCGTAACTATCTCAATTCTTGCTATGACATTGCGCGTAGTGTACCAGAAACCGGTGGCAATCAGGCATAATGGCCGGATTGTAAAATCAAAGGGGCTGCTGTGGAAAAGGATCTCGCACTCATTGAACAGTTTCTCGACGCGCTGTGGCTGGAGAAAAATCTGGCCGGGAATACGCTCAGTGCCTATCGCCGCGACCTCACCATGCTGGTGGAGTGGCTGGCGCACAGAGATCTTACGCTTGAGAACGCACAAAGCGATGACCTGCAAGGGTTGCTGGCCGAACGTATGGAAGGGGGCTATAAAGCCACCAGCTCCGCGCGCCTGCTGAGTGCGATGCGCCGCCTGTTCCAGCATCTTTACCGTGAAAAGATCCGCGCCGATGACCCCAGCGCACTCCTGGCATCACCTAAACTGCCTCAGCGGCTGCCGAAAGATCTCAGCGAAGCACAAGTTGAGAGATTATTACAGTCACCAGCAGTTGACCTGCCGCTGGAGTTACGCGATAAAGCCATGCTTGAACTATTGTATGCTACCGGCTTGCGCGTTTCGGAACTGGTTGGCCTGACGATGAGCGACATCAGCCTGCGTCAGGGCGTGGTGCGCGTGATAGGTAAAGGAAACAAGGAACGGCTGGTGCCGCTGGGCGAAGAGGCAGTGTACTGGCTGGAGACATATCTGGAGCACGGGCGACCGTGGCTCCTGAACGGCGTGTCTATTGATGTCTTGTTCCCCAGCCAGCGCGCGAAGCAGATGACCCGACAAACGTTCTGGCATCGCATTAAGCATTACGCCACACTGGCAGGCATCGACAGTGAAAAGCTGTCACCGCACGTTTTGCGTCATGCCTTCGCGACGCATCTGCTAAACCACGGTGCTGATTTACGCGTGGTGCAGATGCTGCTGGGACACAGCGATCTTTCAACGACGCAAATTTACACCCATGTCGCGACGGAACGCCTGCGGCAGCTACACCAACAGCACCACCCACGCGCGTGAGTGCCGACGAATTGTAACAGGATCAAATATGAAAAAGTCTTTCGCGCTGTTCACCCTGCTGGCAGCTTCCTTTACCGGTTTTGCCCATGCGGATGATGCAGCCATCAAACAGTCGCTGACGAAACTCGGCGTGACCAGCAGCGACATTCAGCCTGCGCCGGTTGCAGGCATGAAAACCGTCTTAACCAACAGCGGCGTGCTGTACGTGACCGAAGACGGGAAGCACATCATTCAGGGGCCGATGTATGACGTGAGCGGCGCGCAGCCGGTTAACGTGACCAACCAGCTGCTGATGAAAAACCTGAACGCGCTGGAAAAAGAGATGATTGTCTATAAAGCCGCGCAGGAAAAACACGTGATTACCGTCTTTACCGACATCACCTGTGGCTACTGTCACAAGCTGCATGAAGAGATGAAAGACTATAACGCGCTCGGTATCACCGTGCGTTACCTTGCCTTCCCACGCGCAGGTGTGCAGAGCCAGCCTGAACAAGACATGAAGGCCATCTGGTGTGCAAAAGATCGCAACAAAGCCTTTGATGATGCGATGAGCGGTAAAGGCGTTAAGCCCGCATCCTGCGACATCGATATCGCGAACCACTACGCGCTGGGTGTGCAGTTTGGCGTGACCGGTACGCCAGCTATCGTACTGAACAATGGCTATGTCGTGCCGGGTTATCAGGGGCCACAAGAGATGAAAGCGTTCCTCGACGCGCACCAGAAACAGACTGGTGGTAAATAATCCGCGTGAAAGCCCCGATAAAATTGCGCCGCCGCGACGCGGTTGAAGGCGCTGATTTACCCGCCGATCTTCCGCCGTTGTTGCGGCGGCTCTATGCCAGCCGTGGTGTGCGTACCGCGGGCGATCTGGAGCGTAGCGTTAAAGGTATGCTGCCCTGGCAGCAACTGAGCGGTGTTGAGAAAGCCACTGAAATGCTCTACGACGCGTTCCGGGAAGGGACGCGGATTGTGGTAGTGGGCGATTTCGATGCCGACGGTGCAACCAGTACCGCCCTGAGCGTGCTCAGCCTTCGCGCGCTGGGCTGCGATAACGTCACCTACCTGGTGCCGAACCGGTTTGAAGATGGCTATGGCCTCAGCCCGGAAGTGGTTGATCAGGCGCATGCGCGCGGTGCGCAGATGATCATGACCGTAGACAACGGCATTTCTTCTCACTCCGGCGTTGAGCGTGCGCACCAGTTGGGTATTCCGGTGCTGGTGACCGATCACCACCTGCCGGGTGACACCCTGCCAGCCGCCGAAGCGATCATCAACCCGAACCTGCGCGACTGCGATTTTCCGTCGAAATCACTGGCGGGCGTGGGCGTGGCGTTTTATCTGATGCTGGCACTGCGCACGCTGCTGCGGGATAAAGGCTGGTTTGAGTCGCGCGGTATTGCCGTGCCAAACCTGGCGGAATACCTCGATCTGGTGGCGCTGGGCACCGTGGCAGACGTGGTGCCGCTGGATACCAACAACCGTATTTTGACCTGGCAGGGTTTAAGCCGCATTCGGGCGGGCAAGTGCCGTCCGGGGATTAAGGCGCTGCTGGAGATTTCCAACCGCGACCCGCTTAAGCTGGCGGCAAGCGATTTGGGTTTTGCTCTCGGCCCACGTTTGAACGCGGCGGGAAGGCTGGACGATATGTCCGTCGGCGTGGCGCTGCTGCTGTGTGACAACATCGGCGAAGCGCGTGTGCTGGCAAATGAGCTGGACGCCCTGAACCAGACCCGCAAAGAGATTGAGCAGGGAATGCAGGCCGAAGCGCTGACCCTCTGTGAAAAGCTGGAGCGCAGTGGTGATACGCTGCCGGGCGGACTGGCGATGTACCATCCTGAGTGGCACCAGGGCGTGGTCGGCATTCTGGCTTCGCGCATTAAAGAGCGTTTCCATCGGCCGGTGATTGCGTTTGCACCCGCTGGCGACGGCACGCTGAAAGGTTCTGGACGTTCGATTCAGGGGCTGCACATGCGCGATGCGCTGGAGCGTCTGGATACGCTCTATCCGGGCCTGATGATTAAGTTTGGCGGCCATGCGATGGCGGCAGGTTTGTCGCTGGAAGAGGCGAAGTTCGATGAGTTCCAGCGCCTCTTCGGCGAGCTGGTCACTGACTGGATTGATCCCGCGTTGCTACAGGGTGAAGTGGTGTCCGACGGTGCACTGTCAGCGGCAGAGATGACGATGGACGTGGCGCAAATGCTGCGCGATGCCGGTCCCTGGGGGCAGATGTTCCCGGAACCGCTGTTCGATGGACGTTTTCGTCTGCTGCAACAGCGCATTGTTGGCGAGCGTCACCTGAAAGTGATGGTGGAGCCGGTTGGCGGTGGTCCGTTGCTGGATGGTATTGCATTCAACGTCGACACGTCCGTCTGGCCGGATAACGGCGTGCGCGAAGTTGAACTTGCTTATAAGCTCGATATTAACGAGTTTCGCGGTAACCGCTCCCTTCAGATTATCATCGACAATATCTGGCCAATTTAGCGTCAGTAATCTCTATAAAAAAGGGCGTGGATTCGGTACAATCCCGCTCTTATCACCGCATTTTGACTAGTCGAAAAAAGAAAACAGACCATGTTTGAAATTAATCCGGTAAAAAACCGCATTCAGGACCTCACGGAGCGCTCTGACGTTCTTAGGGGGTATCTTTGACTATGATGCAAAGAAAGAGCGTCTGGAAGAAGTAAACGCCGAGCTGGAACAGCCGGACGTCTGGAACGAACCTGAACGCGCACAGGCGCTGGGTAAAGAGCGTTCCTCCCTCGAAGCTATCGTCGATACGCTGGATCAAATGGCTCAGGGCCTGGAAGATGTTTCCGGTCTGCTGGAGCTGGCCGTTGAAGCCGATGACGAAGAAACCTTTAACGAAGCCGTAGCAGAACTCGACGTTCTGGAAGAGAAGCTGGCACAGCTCGAATTCCGCCGCATGTTCTCCGGTGAATACGATAGCGCCGACTGCTATCTCGACATTCAGGCAGGTTCCGGCGGTACTGAAGCGCAGGACTGGGCCAGCATGCTGATGCGCATGTATCTGCGTTGGGCAGAAGCGCGTGGCTTCAAAACCGAAATTATTGAAGAGTCTGAAGGTGAAGTGGCAGGTATTAAATCCGTCACCATCAAGATTATTGGCGATTACGCTTACGGCTGGTTGCGCACTGAAACCGGCGTTCATCGCCTGGTGCGTAAGAGCCCGTTCGACTCCGGTGGCCGTCGTCATACCTCCTTCAGCTCTGCGTTTGTCTACCCGGAAGTTGACGAAGATATTGATATCGAAATCAACCCGGCGGACCTGCGTATTGACGTTTACCGCGCATCCGGTGCGGGTGGTCAGCACGTTAACCGAACGGAATCTGCGGTGCGTATTACCCACATTCCGACCGGGCTGGTGACGCAATGCCAGAACGACCGTTCCCAGCATAAGAACAAAGACCAGGCCATGAAGCAGATGAAAGCGAAACTTTATGAGCTGGAAATGCAGAAGAAAAATGCTGAGAAACAGGCGATGGAAGACAACAAATCCGACATCGGCTGGGGCAGCCAGATCCGTTCTTATGTCCTTGATGACTCCCGCATCAAAGACCTGCGTACCGGTGTAGAAACCCGTAACACGCAGGCGGTGCTGGATGGCAGCCTGGATCAATTTATCGAAGCAAGTTTGAAAGCAGGGTTATGAGGAACCAACATGTCTGAACAACAAGCACAGGGCGCTGACGCGGTAGTCGATCTTAATAATGAACTGAAAACCCGCCGCGAGAAGCTGGCAGCGCTGCGCGAGCAGGGCGTGCCGTTCCCGAACGATTTTCGTCGTGACCACACCTCAGACCAACTGCACGCAGACTTCGACGGTAAAGAGAACGAAGAGCTGGAAGCGCTGAACATTGAAGTGTCCGTGGCTGGCCGTATGATGACCCGTCGTATTATGGGTAAAGCGTCCTTCGTGACGCTGCAGGACGTTGGCGGCCGCATTCAGCTGTACGTCTCCCGTGACGACCTGCCGGAAGGCATCTACAACGAGCAGTTCAAAAAGTGGGATCTGGGCGATATCCTGGGCGCGAAAGGCAAGCTGTTCAAAACCAAAACCGGTGAACTCTCTATCCACTGCACCGAGCTGCGTCTGCTGACCAAAGCCCTGCGCCCGCTGCCGGACAAGTTCCACGGCCTGCAGGATCAGGAAGCGCGCTACCGTCAGCGTTATCTGGATCTCATCTCTAACGATGAATCCCGTAAGACCTTCAAAATTCGCTCTCAGATCATGGCCGGTATCCGCCAGTTCATGGTTAACCGCGACTTTATGGAAGTGGAAACACCAATGATGCAGGTGATCCCTGGCGGCGCGTCTGCGCGTCCGTTCATCACCCATCATAACGCCCTGGACCTCGACATGTACCTGCGTATCGCGCCGGAACTGTACCTGAAGCGTCTGGTGGTCGGTGGTTTCGACCGCGTGTTCGAAATCAACCGTAACTTCCGTAACGAAGGTATCTCCGTTCGTCATAACCCAGAGTTCACCATGATGGAACTCTATATGGCGTATGCGGATTACAAAGATCTGATCGAGCTGACCGAATCCCTGTTCCGTACCCTGGCGCAGGACATTCTGGGCACCACCGAAGTGCCATACGGTGAAGAAGTCTTCGACTTCGGCAAGCCGTTCGTCAAGCTGACCATGCGTGAAGCGATCAAGAAATACCGTCCGGAAACCGAGATGGCTGACCTGGATAACTTCGACTCTGCGAAAGCGATCGCCGAAAGCATCGGTATTAAAGTTGAGAAGAGCTGGGGTCTGGGCCGTATCGTGACCGAGATCTTCGAAGAAGTGGCAGAAGCGCACCTGATTCAGCCAACCTTCATCACTGAATACCCGGCTGAAGTTTCTCCGCTGGCGCGTCGTAACGATGTGAATCCGGAAATCACTGACCGCTTCGAATTCTTCATTGGTGGCCGTGAAATCGGCAACGGCTTTAGCGAGCTGAACGATGCGGAAGATCAGGCGCAGCGCTTCCAGGATCAGGTTGATGCGAAAGCCGCAGGCGACGACGAAGCGATGTTCTTCGATGAAGACTACGTGACCGCACTGGAGCACGGCCTGCCGCCAACTGCAGGTCTGGGTATTGGTATTGACCGTATGGTGATGCTGTTCACCAACAGCCACACCATCCGCGACGTGATCCTGTTCCCGGCGATGCGCCCGGTGAAATAAGTCGAAAAGACGTAAAAAAAGCCCCGAAAGGGGCTTTTTTATTGCGCCGCAAAAGCGCGGAGTGCCTCGCGGGCGAGGGTTGCTTCCATGGCCATCCACGGGCTAAAGGCCCACGGCGTTGCGTCCAGCGCGCAGAAAAGAGCTTCCAGCTCCACCCACTGATACTCCATCACTTCATCGTCATTGAGTGTAATGGTATTGCTGACGCGAGCGGCAAAGACCGGGCAAATCTCGTTTTCAACGATCCCTGACGGGTCAGTCTTACGGTAGCGAAATTCAGGGGCGATGGGCGTGAGGTCCGTAATTTCTGCGCCGATTTCAAAGCGGCAGCGGCGGATAATCGCCTGTTCAGTCTCTTCGCCTGATTGCGGGTGCCCGCAGACGGAGTTAGTCCAGACGCCGGGCCACGCTTTTTTGCTTAAAGCACGTCGGGTGATCAGGCATTCGCCACTGGCGTTAAAAAGCCAGGACGAGAAGGCAAGGTGTAGCGGAGTGTTAGATGTATGGGCGGCATACTTCTCCTGAGTGCCAATCACCTTTCCCTGGTCGTTTACCAAAATAACGTGTTCTTGAATACTCATTGATGCTCCAGTGCCAAAATGCCGAGTGGTTTAGCACCATCAGCAGGATGATTATACTGCATTCTTATGTGTACGGTTTGGCTCGCAGAGCGGAAAAGGGCATGACCCATATCAGTATGGGCTGCTATCATAGTGCGCCATTCATGCTGACCGAGGATCTGTTTTGTTTGCAGGAAGCCTGACGAGAAACCCTATCACTGCCGTTTTCTGCCTGACGCTGGCGTTACTGTTAGCGGGGTGTTCTGGCAGTAAATCTTCGGATATGGGCAGCTATTCCGGCGCGGTCTATACCGTTAAGCGCGGGGACACGCTGTACCGCATTTCACGCGCGACGGGGACCAGCGTGAAGGATCTGGCACGCCTGAATAACATTTCGCCTCCCTATACGATTGAGGTAGGGCAGAAGCTGAAAGTTAAGGGCAGTTCGTCCTCTGGCAAAAAATCTTCCTCAAAAGGTAAAACTGCGAAAGTGACGCCATCTTACACAGTTCCGCAATCGTCATGGCCCCCTGTGGGACAGCGCTGCTGGATTTGGCCTGCAAGTGGTAAAGTGGTGGTGCCGTATTCTCTGTCTGAAGGTGGCAATAAAGGGATTGATATCGCAGCCGCACGCGGTACGCCAGTCTATGCATCCGGGGCCGGGAAAGTGGTCTACGTCGGCAATCAGCTACGCGGGTACGGTAATCTGATCATGATTAAACATGGTGAAGACTACATTACGGCTTACGCGCACAACGACACAATGCTGGTTAACAACGGACAGAACGTGAAGGCGGGGCAAAAAATTGCGACTATGGGCAGCACGGGGACGGACACAGTGAAGCTGCATTTCCAGATACGTTATAAGGCGACAGCTATTGACCCGCAGCGCTATCTACCGGCCCAGGGCAGCAAACCGAAGTGCTAAGTGATTATTTAATCGCCATTTAGTTGTGCAGAGGCTTGTATGAGGAGGCGTAAGGTCTATAATGCCTTACGCACCTCAAAGCGGGCGTAGTTCAATGGTAGAACGAGAGCTTCCCAAGCTCTATACGAGGGTTCGATTCCCTTCGCCCGCTCCAGCATTTCCTTACATCACACCATCTCCCCCATCTGAACACCAGACCTGCCCGGACGTAAATGAGCACTCATCAGACGCGAGTGTGACATACAGCGGCGCGATCTCTACAGGCTGGCCCGGACGCCCCAACGGTGAATCTTCGCCAAAATGTTTCACTTTTTCCATCGGCTGCCCGCCGCTGGATTGCAGAACGGTCCAGTATGGCCCCGGTGCAACGGCATTCACACGTATCCCTTTCGGACCCAGCTGTTTGGCTAAGGCTTTCGTAAATACCGCTAGACAGGCTTTTGTCTGCGCGTAGTCGAGAAGAATTGCGCTCGGTTTTACCGCCTGGACGGACGAAGTATTGATAATTGAAGCGGGCGCTTTCAGGTGACGCAAGGCCGCTTTAGTGATCCAGAAAGGGGCGTAGACGTTGGTTTTAAACGTTGCGTCAAAGTCTTCCGTGGTTAACTCTTCCAGCGACTCACGGTACTGCTGACGGCCTGCGTTATTCACCAGAATATCCAGCCCGCCGAGTTTTGTGACGGCATCTTCCACCAGATTCTGGCAAAACGTCTCATCGCGGACGTCACCAGGCAGCGCGACCGCGTTACGTCCTTCCGCTTTGATCAGCGCAATAACTTCACTCGCATCTTTTTCTTCTTCCGGCAGGTAATTGATGGCGACGTCTGCGCCTTCACGGGCATAAGCGATAGCCACCGCGCGGCCAATCCCCGAATCGCCACCTGTAATCAACGCTTTTTTCCCGGCAAGGCGGCCATTTCCTTTATAACTCTTTTCGCCGTGATCGGGGACGGGTTGCATTTCGGAGGCCAGGCCCGGAGGCGTTTGTGGCTGCTCAGGGAAAGGGGGCGTCGGGAAAGCGTTCGTACGTTGTGTTGTATCACTCATAGCTGACTCCTTTTAAGCCAAGGGGTGAGATTTGATGGATAGTTGCAGCGTTAACGCTTCGCTAACGTTATTTTTGCAGATGATCGACGCGAACAACCGGAGGCGATGATTTCTTATCAAGCGAACCGTTAATACTGATCATCTGGTCAGGTTTTACCGTTCTGCCGTCAAATACCGCTTGTGGGATAATAACGTCAATTTTTCCGGTTTTATCCTGAAATACGAACTTATCGCCGTTGCCGTCAATAAGGTTTCCTCGAAGCGATATCGTCGCACCATCATGCATTCCTTTCGCCTGATTAATGGTCATGATGCGCGCATCGTCTGTTCCTCGATAGCCATCATCCAGCGCATGAGGAGGCGGTGGTGCTTCGCCTTTTTGTAACCCGCCGTTATTATCCGCCCAGGCTGCAGGTATTAAAAATATCAAAAAAGCGGAAATTACTGATAATTTCATCTGATATCCTTCATTTATGTTGTCTTGACTTATTAAGTATTGTTGCTATTCCTTTATGTGGCAAATGTGATAAGTCTTAAAAACATTCGCTTTAAAAATCATTAATTTCGGTAAATAGGCGAAACGGTAAAGGTTGCCATGAATCGTAAAAATGAAAAGGTGCCTGGGATAAATGAGAGTTATCGCTTACTGACGTTTGAGTTTGCATTTCGCCAGGTGGGTTTTATTGTGTTGTTGGGCATTATTGTCGCCGCCGTTGCGGGGCTGTTTTCGAGTGGGGTAGTGAGTGACAGGGAAAAAATAAATTCAGCGAAATCGCTGACAATCAGCTATGAGCGCTTTGGCCGCCGACAAACGGAGTCCAGAATGCAGCTTACCTTCCCGGTTAAAAGTGAGGGAAAATATATCATCAGTATGACCACGGAGAGCCGTGAGGCTTACGAGCCAGGCAGCGTCTGGCCGCAGCCGGACAGCATGTACAGTCGCGGTAATACCCTCTTCTTTGTTTACAACCACCTGAAAACTGAAGATACATTCTCCGTCCTGTTATTCATCACGCCCTCTAAAGCCGGAAAATGGGCCAATGTCATTCGCGTAAATAACGAGCCGGATATTCATTTCTGGCAGTTTATTTACCCTTAGGAGGCTGATATGGATATGGTCTTTCGTGCCCTGGCAATTTACCTGTTTTTGATGGTGGTATTTAAAGTGGCCGGGCGTCGTGCTTTGCTACAGATGACCAGTTTTGACCTGATACTCCTTTTAATTATCAGTGAGGCGACACAGCAGGCGTTGCTGGGGGATGATTTTTCCATCACGGGGGCGATGATAACGATCACCACGCTGGTGGTGGTGGATATTATATTTGGCCTGATGAAGAAATATTTTTCTCCGGTGGAGAATATTCTCGACGGCACGCCGGTAATTCTTGTGGATAACGGTGTTCCGATACGCGATAAACTTAAAAAAGTCGATGTTTCCTGTGACGATATTTTAGTGTCCGCACGCCAGAATCATGGCATTACAGAATTAAGTGAAATTAAATATGCCATTCTGGAGCGTAATGGCCATATCTCAATTATTCCTTTTGAAAATTAAGAGGTGCAGGTATGAGCAATCTTTACCACGATAAAAATACCACGGTCAGTGAACTGACCAAAAAGGTAGCGAGCAAGCTCACGGACTTAGGGCTTCGCTTAACCACGGCAGAATCCTGTACCGGCGGAAATCTGGCCGTCGCGCTCTGTGCCGAAGAGAACACGGCAGAATTTTACGATGTCGGCATGGTGGTTTTCAGTGATGCTGCAAAGGAAAGAATTCTGGGTGTACGCCCGGAGACCATCGCGCGCTTTACTGCCGTCAGTGAACAAACCGTTACCGAGATGGCCGCCAAAATTCTCGACATTGCCGAGGCGGATATCAGTATCGCTATCAGTGGCTATGCCGGGCCAGAAGGGGGCGACGATGGCACCGCAGCGGGCACAGTCTGCTTCGCCTGGAATTTACGCGGACATACTGAAACGAGCACCGTGCTGTTCTCAGGTGAATGTCAGGATGTGGTGGAAAAAGCGGTCCGCTATTCGCTATCGGAATTGATTGTGAAGCTATCAGACGGGAAAAACGGATAAAACAACGGCGGAGGTTCTATGGCTGTGATTGTCATTACCGGCGGTACGGCGGGCGTGGGGAAAGCCACGGCGCTGCACTTTGCGAAAGCGGGCTATGATGTGGGCATTATTGCCCGCGATGAGGAAAGCCTGCACTCTACGCAGGAGGAGCTACGCCGGTTTGGGGTGAATGCGTATGCCGTCCAGGCCGACGTGGCCGACAGCAAGGCGGTCGTCGATGCTGCTAATGAAATCGAGTATCGTCTCGGGGCCATTGATGTGTGGGTCAACAACGCCATGGGGGCCGTGTTAGCGCCGTTTCGCACCCTGACGCCCGATGAATTTCGTCGTGTCACCGAGGTGACTTACCTGGGCTATGTCAACGGCACCCGCGCCGCGCTGGAGTTAATGATCCCCCGCGATCGCGGCACGATTATTCAGGTCGGCTCGGCGCTGGCCTACCGTTCCATTCCGTTGCAGTCGGCCTACTGTGGCGCAAAAGCGGCAATTCGGGGCTTCACCGATGCCGTGCGTACCGAGCTGATGCATGAAAACAGTCGGGTCACGTTGTCGATGGTGCAGATGCCAGGTCTCAACACGCCGCAGTTCGAGTGGGCCAGAAATAAATTTGCCTGGACCATGCGCCCCGTACCGCCGGTCTTTCAGCCTGAAGTGGCCGCCAGCGCGATTTTTAAGGTCGCGCAAAAGCCGGTACGTGAACTGTGGGTGGGAAGCAGCACTATTCAGTCGATTGTCGGGCAATTTCTCTTTCCCGGTTTTCTCGATCGCCTGATGGTTAAAAAAGCCTGGGAAGGGCAGATGACCGATAACCTGAAGGCAGAAAATCGTCGGGATTATCTGGATCAGCCGGTTAACGATCTGCACAAAATCCATGGGCATTTTTCCGCTGAAGCGAAAGATCGCGCCACAGCCATCACGTCTGGTGCGCCGGGGAAAGTGCTGCTCGGCTCCCTCGCGGTGGCGAGTCTGATCATGGTTCGTCTGCTGGCGACCCGGAAAAAATAATCAGCGCAGCGCGGTGCGGTTGGTCCAGAACCAGCGGTAACCGTAGCCGCCAATGCTGAGCTGCACGGTTTTGCCGCAGATCAGCGCGTCATCGTAGCGTTTGTCGGCCAGACAGGCGGTCCATGTCGTGTTCCGGATGCCTCTGGCGGTGAACTGTACGGGCTTGTCGCTGAAGTTCACGAAGGTCAGGATGCTGCGCTCGTCGGTCTCGTAACAGATCCCCAGAACCGCATCCTGATTGATATTAATGATACGAAACGGCGCAATGCCGATCTCCGGAAACTCCGAGCGCGTATTGGCGATATCAATGATTCTGTGCAGCAGCGAGTTGCGGTGCAATAGCGAATCCGCCACGTTGATTTTCTGATAACGAAACGGGCCG
Source organism: Enterobacter oligotrophicus (assembly GCF_009176645.1). NCBI lineage: Bacteria > Pseudomonadati > Pseudomonadota > Gammaproteobacteria > Enterobacterales > Enterobacteriaceae > Enterobacter > Enterobacter oligotrophicus. Next base: position 1,571,525 of record NZ_AP019007.1, on the reverse strand, counting down.
TGGTCGATGATGGGCGCGATAAAGGTCTCTGGATCGGCGTCGGAGAAGCCACCGCCTTGCGATCCTGCCCACTGCATCGGCGTGCGGACGGCATAACGCTCCTCAAGCGCCAGGTCGTCACCCATCCCAATCTCATCCCCGTAGCGCATCACGGGTACGCCAGGTAGCGAAAACAAAACTGCGTGGCAGAACGCCAGCCGCTTTTGATTGCCGTTCAGCATGGGAGCCAGACGGCGGCGGATACCTCGCTGGTAAACGTACATCTCTTCTTCCGGCGCAAAGGCGTCGAGAACGGTCTGCATTGCTTTTTTACCGATCCCTTCCAGGTCCAGCTCGTCATGATTGCGCAGCCAGTTGGCGAAACAGCAGGCGTCAGGCGGCACAATCATCTTTTTAACCGCATTACGCAGCGGCCGCGCGCTTTTCTCTGCAAGGCTGACGTAGAAGAATTTATTGAGCCAGAAGTTCAGCACCAGATTCAGGCGGTCGTTATTACCGAAGTAGTCTTTATACGCCTCAACCTCAACATCGACTTCGCCGAGCAGGATCGCATCCGGATTGTGTTGTTCAACGAGGTTGCGCATATGCTCCAGAATCCATAGCCCCTTTTTTTCATCACCGCGTCCGGCTTGTTTTGTCAGATGTGTCGCTGCATCCAGACGAAAGCCCGACACGCCGAGTTTGAGCCAGAAGATGATGATGTTCTCGATCTCTTTGAGGACGGCAGGCGAGGCCAGATTCAGGTCCGGCTCATGGTGATAAAACATATGCCGGTAGTATTGGCCAGCTTCGTCATCCCATGACCAGATACTCTTTTCCACGCCGGGGAACATGGGCGGCGTGTCGTCGTCGTCATTATCAGACCACAGGTAATAGTCACGAAACGGTGAGTGCGGGTTGCGACGCGCTTTCTGAAACCAGGGATGCGCGTCAGAGGTATGCTGGATCAGCAGCTCAATGATGACCTGCATCCCCAGCTCGCGGGCCAGCTCGATAAACGCGATAATGTCCGCCAGTTTACCGAAACGGGGATCGACCTGAAGATGGTCGCTTACGTCATACCCCTCGTCCAGAAAGGGCGTAAGGTAAAAAGGGGTGATCCAGATAACCGTTGCCCCCATCCGGCGAATGTAGCGTAACTTCGCCCCTATTCCGGCGATATCTCCACAGCCATCGCCGTTAAGATCGTAAAACAGTGCAGTATCAATCTGATAAATAATGGCTCGAGTATGCCAGCCTGCCATAGCGTACCTCAGTGATAACCTTCCGTTCCGGAAACCTTGCCCCGGAAGACGTAGTAGCTCCATGCGGTGTAGACCAGAATCACCGGAATAATGAGCAGTGTACCGACCAGCATAAACAGCTGACTGGCAGGAGGGGCCGCAGCGTCCCACAGGGTGATATGCGGGGGAATAATGTGAGGCCACAGGCTAATCCCCAGCCCGCTAAAGCCGAGAAATATCAGCCCAAGCGTCAGCAGGAACGGGCGGGCATGGCTGTCCGGATTACGGGTTAGCCGCCAGATCCACAGACTGAACACGCCGACCAGCAACGGAACCGGCAGGAACCAGAAGAAGTTGGGCAACGTAAACCAGCGCTCGGCCACGTACTGCCAGCCGAGCGGCGTCCAGATGCTTACCACGGCAATCACCGCCATCAGTGCGAGCAGTACGTGTCGGGTCAGGTCGCGCATGCGGTTTTGCAGTGCGCCTTCACTTTTCATGATCAGCCACGTGGTCGCCAGCAGGGTGTAGGCGACAACCAGCCCTAATCCACAAAACAGGTTAAACGGCGTGAGCCAGTCGAGTGCTGACCCTACGAAGCGCCGCCCCTCAACCTTAAAACCGTTGATCATCGCACCGACGACAATCCCCTGGCTGAAGGTGGCGAGCAGCGATCCGCCGGCAAAAGAGTAATCCCAGAATTTACGGTGTGAAGGCGTGGCCTTAAAGCGGAACTCAAAGGCTACGCCGCGAAAGATAAGGCCAATCAGCATGGCGGTGAGGGGAATGGTCAGCGCGTCGATAATCACCGCATAGGCCAGCGGAAACGCGCCGAATAGCCCTGCGCCGCCGAGCACCAGCCAGGTTTCATTCCCGTCCCAGACCGGAGCGACGCTGTTGACCATGACGTCCCGTTCCTTTGCGTCGCCCACGAAGCTGAACAACATCCCAATACCTAAGTCAAAGCCATCCATGATGATATACATCAGCGTGGCGAAGACGATGATGGCAAACCAGATAACCGAGATATCAACGCCCATCAGGTTCTCTCCTGTTCCGGAACCGACTCTGCGGCAGACAGCGGACGAGCAGGCGTGCCCGATGTATTCGACGTCAGCGTGCCGACAGGCTGCGGCCCTTTCTTGATCAGCCGGACAAGGTAAACGTAGCCCACGCCAAACACCGAGCAGTAGACTACGATGAAGGCCAGCAGGCTAATGCTCATCTGCAGCGTGCTGTGCAGTGACACCGCATCAATGGTACGCAGATAACCATAGACCACCCACGGCTGACGGCCTACTTCGGTGGTGACCCAGCCTGCAAGTAACGCAAGCAGTCCGGCGGGGCCCATGCAGAGAGCAAACCAGTGAAACGGCCGCGAGTGATAGAGCCGGTGGCGATAGCGTAGCCAGACGCTCAGCGCGCCGAGGGCAATCATTAAAAGCCCCATCCCGACCATAATCCGGAACGACCAGAAGACGATTAACGAATTCGGGCGATCCTCTTTTGGAAAATCTTTCAGGGCGGGAACCTGTTTATCAAGGCTATGCGTCAGGATCAGGCTGCCGAGCGCGGGGATCGCCAGCCCATATTTCGTGCGCTCTTCTTCCATATCCGGCACGCCAAACAGCAGCAGTGGCGTGGCCTCGCCAGGCGGATTCTCCCAGTGGCCTTCGATTGCGGCAATTTTAGCGGGCTGATGCTCAAGCGTATTCAGACCGTGCATATCGCCCACGACGGCCTGGATGGGGGCAACCAGCAGCGCCATCCACATCGCCATCGAGAACATTTTCCGCACCGCCGGCGTATCGTTGCCGCGCAGCAGATGCCACGCACCCGACGCCCCCACAAACAGCGCGCTGCTGAGGAACGCGGCAATAGACATGTGAATCAGGCGGTAAGGGAAGGAGGGATTAAAGATAACGGCCAGCCAGTCCTCCGGGATCACCTGGCCGTTCTGAATACTAAAGCCCTGAGGCGTATGCATCCAGCTGTTAGAGGCCAGTATCCAGAAGGTCGACATCAGCGTGCCGAGGGCGACCATGCAGGTGGAGAAGAAATGGAGTCCAGGGCCAACCTTGTTCCAGCCGAACAGCATCACGCCCAGGAAACCCGCTTCGAGGAAGAAGGCGGTGAGCACTTCATAGGTGAGTAGCGGGCCGGTAATACTTCCCGCAAACTGAGAGAACCCGCTCCAGTTAGTGCCGAACTGGTATGCCATTACCAGCCCTGAAACCACGCCCATGCCAAAATTGACGGCGAAGATCTTTAGCCAGAAATGGTACAACGAGCGCCAGACGTCATTTTTGGTGCGCAGCCACATCCCCTCCAGCACCACCAGATAGCTGGCCAGCCCAATGGTGATCGCCGGAAAAAGGATGTGAAAGGAGACGGTAAAGGCGAACTGAATCCTGGCCAGATGAAACGCATCGAGTTCGAACATAGCCCGCCCCCCCGAAGAGCGCTATTTTTTCGCTTCGACGCCGGATGCGTCAGAGCGCAGCAGGAATTCTTCTGTGGTTTGCGGAATATGGCGAATCAGCCAGTCGGCCATTTCGCGCTCTTCCGCCAGAATAGTTTCAATGGCCGGGATCGAGGCCGTGTCACCCGCTTTTTTTGCAGCTGCCAGCAGCGAGGTATAACAGGCAATTTCGAACTGTTCGAAAACATACCCGCTGATCGAGCCTTTGACGATTTCATCTGACGGGAACATACCGCCAATGGACTGACCCAATGCGGCCATCTTGCTCATGGAGTCTTTTAAAACCGAACGTGAAATATCATTGCGATCGAGAATTTCTTCCAGCAATGTGATTTGGCGTTTTGTCTCATTAATATGTTGTTCAATTCGGGTACGTAAATCAGGGTAATTTTCAATACGGCTGGCCATGGATTCCAGCATTGATTCTGCCTGCTTTTCCATCGCATGGGCATCGCGTAGCCAGTCATGGTAGTGTTCAACGTGATTCATTTTATTTACCTCTACATTTGGCCGGTTATTTGGTTTCACTTTCAGCAGCCTGGTCGGCACGTGCGGCGCTATAGCCGGATAAGTGGCCGACAATATTGGCATATATACTGATGATAATGACCCAAAGCACGCTATTCTTCCACCATATAACGGAAGGTATTGCAAGAATGAACCATATTATGGCTGCCGTTAAATGGCACCGTTTAATTGTCCTGGGACTGATGCTCATTTTTATTTAACCTGTAGAATAGCGTTATTTTTGCGCTTTTTGGTTAATATTTCCTACAGCCAGGTCGGTGAGTTTAAGATCGGTTGCTTTTTCTTCTTCCAGTGTTTCGGCAAGAAGTTTTACTGCTTTTTTATAGCCTAATTGCTCAGCTAAAGTCGCCAGAGTACCGTAACTTGCAATTTCATAGTGTTCGACTTTTTGTGCGGCGGCAATTAATGCGGCATCACGCACTTCATTTTTCTCTGTGCTCTCAATGACTTCATTCGCTTCTTCTATTAAACCTTCCATTGCAACGCATTTCATGCGTTTAAGTTTAATACCCGATTCCTGCTCAATGATCTGATCGATTCGCTCAATCTGACCCTGCGTCTCTTCCTGGTGCGCAGTAAAGGCTGTGCTTAGCTGCTCGCTGGATGCGGCACGAGAGAGCTTACCGAGCGCGCGGGCTAGCTGCTTTTCGGCGCTATAGGTATCTGATAACAGGTGGATAAAGACATCTTCGATGCTTTTCATATTCATACCAGTGCTCCGATTAAATAAGTTCGTATACTGCGAGCCACCCGGCCCGCAGCATTCTCTCTGATTATTTATAAGGGACTTAAATATACTCAGGAGTTGTCAGATTTACGGCCTCCGCCATGACTATTTTGTCCCCCTTTTTTGCCTGCTTCAGAGGCGCGTTGCGGATCGTTTTTAAAATTACCGCCGCTATGCTGGCCACCTTTACGTCCAGCGTCAGATGCTTTTTCACGGTCTTCAGCGAAATTACCGGAACCACCACGATGCTCTGCCATATATCAACCCTCATGTTGCGTTTATGTCAGGAGATACGAGTTGTCATTCGTATCAGTTGTCGTTCAGGAATTAACATTAGTCGTTATATCCAAAGAGTCAAATTTGTCGTTTGGCTCGTAACTGTAATATTTTGAAATATTGCAAAATATGCCGCTTCGTTTTCACTTGAGGACGGTGTATGGAAAGGTAAGGGAAATCCATTGGTTAGGCTTAGAATTTAATAAATCATACCTTTAACGCCTGGCTAATATTCTTATTTGTCAGCGCGGCGGTAATAATTACACGAGTTTACAAGCGGGAAAATATATTCCGTCGCAGTGAGAAAATAAATATTAGGATTATTCTTAGCTGATCGTCATGGTTATATTGCAGATCGTGATTCGTTGACGCCGTTAACGGAGCGGACAATGCCTGGTGAGGCGAGGCAGTGCGCAACCGTTTTTAGAACGAATGAAGCATAGCCAGCGGGGGGCTGGGGGACTATGCTTCATTCGCAACGGAAAAATAAAAACGAGGTAATGTCGTGGATAAAGAGCTACTGGACGCGGGTTACCGGGCCTACACCGGGGAAAACATTGATGTCTACTTCAACACCAGCATCTGCAAACATTCAGGTAATTGCGTGCGCGGCAGCGCGCAGCTCTTCAATCTGAAACGTAAACCGTGGATCATGCCGGATGAAGTTGACGTTGAAACTGTCATACGTGTGATTGATACCTGCCCAAGCGGTGCGTTGAAGTATCGCCAGAAATAAGCGAGGAACCATGGAGATTCTGGAAGGCCATAACAAATTTTATGTTAACGATGCAGACGGTAATCAGGTAGCTGAGATTGTTTTTGTCCCGACCGGAGAGCATCTGAGCATTATTGAGCATACCGATGTGGACCCAAGCCTTAAAGGGCAGGGGGTAGGTAAGCAACTGGTGGCAAAGGTGGTGGAGAAGATGCGCGGTGAGAAGCGTAAAATTATCCCGCTGTGCCCGTTTGCTAAGCACGAGTTCGACAACACGCGGGAGTATGACGATATTCGTGCCTGAACCGTGTGCCCGGCATCGCGCCGGGCATAGACGGATTAACCCACAAACATTACCGACACACACAGCACGCCGACGATAAATGTCAGCAGGTTGCCGGTGGAGCGGTACTGTTTCAGCGACGGGATCAGGTACGTTGAAAGCGTTGGCATAATGAACAGGATCAGGGCGATAAGCGGGCCGCTGATGGCGTAAATCATCGAGATGGCATTCGGGTTAATGCAGCACACCGCAAAGGTAATCAACGACACGCCCAGAATCGAAATCGCGCGGTTAAAAGCGCGGCTTTTCTTCATGCCGACCTGATTCAGTGACGATTTCACAATCTCGGTCGCCCCTTCAATCACGCCAAAATAAGTACCAAGGAACGATTTCGACATTGCAACGATTGCCACAATAATCCCGGAGATGCCGAGCCACGCCGGAGAAGAGGGCATCATCGACAGCGCCGACAAGATCGTCACCCCTTCCTCCTTCGCCGCCACGATATATGACCGTGGAATAGAAAGCAGGCAACTGAACACAAAGAACAGCACGCTCAGGCAGATGATCAGATAGGCCACCTTCATGATTTTTTTGCATTTACCCATGGCCTCGTCACCGTACTTCTCCCGACGGTCAACGGCGAAGGTCGAGATAATCGGGGTATGGCTAAACGCGAAAACCATCACCGGGATCGAAATCCACACCTGGTGCAGCGTATGGTTATCGAACGCCATCTGGCTGGTAAGCAGCGACGGCTGCCAGCTTCCGGTCAGATACAGCGAGACAAACAGGAAGTAGGCGATCAGCGGGAACACCAGAAAGCCCATCACCCTGATGGTGATGTGTCGTCCCATCAGGAAGATGGCATTCAGGACCAGCACGACACCAAAACTCACCAGCATTCGCAGGGCAGTATCCACCGTCATATGCTTCGCCAGTTGTTCCGTTAACGAGTTGGTGATCGCTACCGCATAAATCAGCACCACCACAAAGAAGGCAACGAAATAGAGAGTTGTGATGAGATTGCCGATCTTCTTGCCGTAGTAATGCGTGACGGCTCCGGTGATCCCTTCATTCCCGTTTGTTTTCGATGAGAGGATAAACTGTGCCAGCGCTTTGTGCGGCCAGTAGGTTAAGGGATAGGCCACAAGGGCGGTAATGAGCAGGACAATCGCGCCTGCGGAGCCGAGCTGAATGGGCAGAAAGAGCGTTCCTGCGCCTACGGCTGTGCCATAGAGGGCGAAACTCCAGAGAGTCTCTTCTTTTGACCAAATTTTCGACATTAGAGCAACGTATCAACTATAAAACCAACAAAAAGGAGTGCAATTTACCATAATTCTGTGGCGAGGTCGCAGTTGCTTCGGAGGGGCTGGCCGGAGCGGGTGTCCGGCCAGTGGGACGTTAGCTTGCCAGGGCGCGACGCTGCTGGCGGCGTTTGATGAATTTCTCACGCAGGGTGTCATACGCCCAGTTATAAAACATGGTGTACGGCAGGAAGAACAGGAAGAACCCGATTTCAAGCGTGAAGGCCTGCAAAAGTGTTACGCCCAGAACGGCGGCGACAATAGACACGCCGATCACAATAAACCCGCACTCAAATCCCAGCGCATGCAGCGCACGTACTTTGGCCGTGCGTTTAACGCGCTGTACGGGCCAGAAACGGTCGAAGCCGAAGTTATAAATAATGTTCCAGAGCATCGCGGTCGTCGCCAGGATGATGGTAAGCCCGCCCATTTCAACCACTGAGCGCTGCATTAACCATGCGGCGGTGGGAGCGAGAATAGCCGTGGCGATCCCTTCGAAGCAGACGGCGTGGAAGATCCGCTCCGGCAGTTTTCGTTGGAGTGTATCCTGATGTTGCATAGTGATCTCATGATTCGCCGGTAGGGGCGTTGATGCGGCCTATTCTTATCGTTAAAGATGATATATAAAAGATAGTATCCATCGTAAAAGTAGATACTTCATGCGTTATTCACCCGAAGCCCTGACGGCGTTCGTTGAAACGGTTGCGGCGGGATCGTTTTCCGGCGCTGCCCGTCGTTTGCGTAAAAGCCAGTCCACCATCAGTACCTCCATTGCGAACCTTGAAGCTGATTTAGGGTTTGAGCTTTTTGATCGCTCGGCGCGCCAGCCGGTGTTAACCGCCCAGGGGGAGCAGGTGCTTGGCTATGTACAATCGATCCTGGCGGCCAGTGCGCGTCTGGATGAGCTGGCAGTGTCGTTAACCGCGCAAACAGAGGCGCGCCTGACGTTTGTGCTCTCCGATACGCTCAACCCGGACGTGCTGGAAGATTTGCTGAGTCAGTTCGATCACCGCTTTCCGCACACGGAATTTGAGTGCCTGATCGGTGAGGATGAGGACGTTATCGATCTGCTGCAAAAGGAGCGGGCACAGATTGGTCTGACGGAAGCGCGCGACAGCTACCCGACCGGTATTGGCGTCACCCGGCTTCCGATGCAAACCCGAATGGCGATTTATGTTTCGACAACGCATCCCCTTGCCGGGCAGCCTGAGACTCAGGCTGATGAGCTGCACGGCTGGCGTGAGCTACGGCTGAATACCTATCTCGAACGCGAGCCGACGCTGGCGCGCGGGCCGGTCTGGTCGGCACCGAATTACCTGTTACTCTTGAGTATGGCGGTGCAGGGCTTTGGCTGGTGTGCGTTACCCTGTGCGCTGGTGGATGAATTTGCTGCGGCGAAATCGCTCGTGCAACTGAATGTTCCCGGCTGGCCACGCACGATCGCTATCGATCTGCTCTGGAACAAACGAACCCCGCCCGGCGTCGCCGGTAGCTGGCTGCGGCAGTATTTGCAGGAAGCACGCTAATCCTTGTGATTAAACTCACTAATTTTAAACAATTGCGATAATTTTTGATAACAATCCTCTACTATCGTCCTGTCATTTTGCACAGAGGTCGTGATGAAAGATGTCGTTATAGTGGGTGCGTTACGTACGGCTATCGGCTGTTTTCAGGGAGCGCTTGCGCGCCATTCTGCTGTTGATCTCGGCAGCGTGGTGGTCAAGGCACTGGTGGAACGCAGTGGGATCGCCGCACACGAAATTGACGAGGTGATCCTGGGCCAGGTGCTGACCGCTGGCGCGGGGCAGAACCCTGCGCGGCAGGCGGCGCTGAAAGGCGGCCTGCCGAACACCGTGTCTGCAATAACCATCAACGACGTCTGTGGTTCCGGTTTAAAAGCACTGCATCTTGCGACGCAGGCTATTCAGTGTGGCGAAGCAGACGTGGTAATTGCCGGTGGGCAGGAGAACATGAGCCGCGCTCCGCACGTACTGACCGACAGCCGCACCGGCGCGCAGCTGGGTAATAGCCAACTGCTCGACAGCCTGGTTCATGACGGACTGTGGGATGCCTTCAATGACTACCATATGGGCGTGACGGCGGAAAACCTGGCGCGCGAGTATGGGATTAGCCGTGAGCTGCAGGATGCGTATGCGCTTAGCTCGCAACAAAAAGCCCGCGCCGCGATTGATTCCGGGCGCTTCCGGGCTGAGATCGTTCCGGTCAGCACTCTGCGCCAGAACGGCGAAGCCGTGACGGTCGATACCGATGAACAACCGCGTACCGATGCCAGCGCTGAAGGGCTGGCAAAACTCAACCCTGAGTTTGAAACTCTCGGCTCGGTGACGGCGGGGAACGCCTCTTCCATAAATGACGGTGCCGCCGCTGTTATGATGATGAGTGAAAGCAAAGCGCTGGAGCTTGATCTCCCGGTGCTGGCGCGAATCAAAGCCTTCGCCAGCGTGGGCGTTGACCCTGCGCTGATGGGGATTGCCCCTGTGTATGCGACCCGGCGCTGTCTTGAGCGTGCGGGCTGGCAGCTCAGCGATGTGGATCTGATTGAAGTCAACGAGGCCTTTGCTGCGCAGGCAATCTCGGTCGGTAAAATGCTGGAGTGGGACCCGTTGCGGGTCAACGTCAACGGCGGAGCCATCGCGCTCGGCCATCCTATCGGCGCTTCCGGTTGCCGCATCCTGGTATCGCTGGTTCACGAAATGATGAAGCGTGACGCCCGCAAAGGGCTGGCAACGCTCTGTATCGGCGGTGGGCAAGGGGTTGCATTGGCCATTGAGCGGTAGTTATCCGTGCCCGGCCTACATTAAAACCTCCTTTCGGGAGGTTTTTTTTGACAGTCAGAATTATATTTTTACTCTTATCAGCTCTTTCTTAAGTTCTCTCCGGTGCTTGCACTCCTAATTATTCTCCTCGCTAACGTTTTAGTGTGATCTCTCTCCTGAAATTTAAGGCTAATACCCGCGTTTTGTTGATGGGTGTCACGTCCATCTTTGCCAAAAAAAATGAAACAAATAATTTCGATCCTGGTCACTAAAATAACGTTATTTAAAAAATAAACTGCAGTTCCATAAAAACGAAACGTTATTTTAATTGAGGGTTTTTTCATGTTTAAGAAATCTCTGGTCCTTGCTTCTCTTATTGGTGCATCTTTTGCGGCTCAGGCCGTTACCGTCGATCTGCGTCATGAATATATCGACAGTGGTTCGAATGCCGATCGTGTTTCGGTTTCGCATCGCTTTGCGAACGGCTTAGGTTTTTCTGTAGAAGCGAAATGGAAATCAGGTGGTGACAAGGCTGACCAGCCTTTTGCGGATGTCGTCGGCAACGGTCATGAAGACCAGATTAGCTGGCGCTGGAAAGCGACAGACAATATCGCGCTGACGCCAGCGTTCACGATTGAGAGTAATGACAGTCGTACCATTTATAAGCCGAATCTGCATTTGCAATATAGCTTCGATAATGGTTTCTACGTGGCGGCGCGCTACCGTTATGAATATACCCGTTATCCGTCAAGCGCGAATAAAGACGATGATAAAGTTAACCGTGGCGATGCGTGGATCGGTTGGGTACTGGGAGACTGGCGTACCGAGCTGAATTATGTTTATGCGAAAAGCTCTGAAGGGATGATCCGTAACAATAATAAAGATTACTCTAACGAATATAACGCCAAGCTGGCCTACAAATGGGATAAAAACTGGGCACCGTATGTTGAAGTGGGTAACGTGGGCGTGAAAGAGACCGACGAACGTCAGACCCGTTTCCGTTTAGGCGTGGCGTACTCTTTCTAAAATAATAAACAGTACCTCCGGGAAAAAACCGGCTCGTTTGAGCCGGTTTTTTTTGCGCCCAGAAAACGCCGGGTGGCGATGTGCAGGATAAAGCGGATTTTGTAGGCCCGGTAAGCGCAGCGCCACCGGGCAAAAAGCGCGCATTGAGCAAAAAAAAGCCCCCCGAAACGGAGGGCAAGGCCAGTTACAGAAACATTAACTCAAATCATGCATGCAACATTTCAGGTTGCTCGGGGAGTTTCGCGATATAGAGAGCCGGTTTGCCGTCTTTATCGGAACTGTACAGCACCGCACGGTCATCCGGTGTAAAGGATGGATGCGGGTGGGTGACCTGGCGGCTGTTGGCCACCGTCGCCCAGGAGGTGTCGTGACGGGCAATACGGAAGTATGCTTTTTTCGCCACGTCAAAGGCATAGAGATAAGGATCGTTGTCAATGGTGTAACCGCTGGTGTCCTTCACGTCCACCGGTGTGCCTGAACCGTCACCCACCAGCAGCGTACCGTCAAAATTGCTCATCAGATGCGAGCAGGCTGGCATTGGCATCACTGCCTCGTTAACGCCGGTATCCGGGTTGTAGCTGTAAATGGTGCGCCCCTGCTGACCTTTCAGGTAGGAGACATACACCAGCGCAGAGCCGTTTGGTACCCAGAATTCATGAGTACAGCTTTCACCTTCCGCATGTGCTTTCACTTTGCGCACGTTACTGCCGTCCTCATTGACCAGCCACATACGGGCATCTACCAGATCGTGCGGCCCTTCATGGCAGAAGGCCACGGTATGGTCATCGAACGGGCGGTAAATAGGATGGCCGAGCCAGCTCTTCTCTTCGTGGATGGTCGTGCTTTCGCCGGTTTTCAGATCCACGCGCAGCAGGCGGCAGTGTGGCCCTTTGTGGAAAAAGTCGTGGAAGATTTTCCAGTCGTTGAGCGGCGTCCAGTCGCTTTTGGCAATCTCGATGCCGACCAGTTTGGTGCAGTCACTGTTGGCTACCCATGTGCCGTAACCGACCCACTCGTCCGCGACGCGATACACTTCGCGTTCTGTCAGCGTCTGCAAATTCACTTCCAGCAGCGTGCGATCGTTCTTCACATAGTAGAACGATTTGTCATCCGGCGAGAGGAACCCGCCAAAGGTGTTATCACCCGCACCTTCTGTCAGCTGCACCGCCTCGGCTTTTTTCAGATCCAGCAGGTAGTAGTTCCAGTGGCCGTCGAACTCCCCGGCAAACAGCAAATGGCTGCCATCATTAAAGAAGCACTTCTGGTAAAAGTAGTTGCGATGACAGGTTACTTCGGGTGGGGTCAGGCGGGTGACTTCCACGCCTGTATCCGGATCGTGGCTGACTTCATAGTTCAGCTTGACCCGCATACCTTTAGCCATAATGCGCTCCTTTATTACGATGAATGATAAGTTTAAAAACTGAGTGTCAAATTATCAAAACATCGTTTCAATATGTGTGACTGGTGGCGCAATTCGCAAGATTAATTCAGCCTGGCGATCCCATCTTTGATTTTTAACACCGAATGTTTTTTACACCGTCGTATTTCAAAGGTTTTGTAATTGATTGTTTATTATGATTAATATCCATGAGTGCTTCGCTCTTGTCTCTGTCAATTCCCCAACAATCGTGATCAAAACATCATTTTCGGCATAAATTTGCAGAAAAAGTGAAACGTTGTTTTAAATGTAATTGAAAACCCAAATCTGTGCGGATACTATGTGCCTATCATGAAAACGGAACATTGTTTCGTTAATTATCTTTGCCTTCGGGCACGATCAATCTGGAGGTTAACGTGGACGTCAGACAAAGCATCCACAGTGCGCATGCGAAAACGCTGGATACTCAGGGGCTGCGCAATGAGTTTTTAATTGAGAAGGTTTTTGAAGCCGACCAGTACACCATGGTCTACAGCCATATTGACCGCATCATTGTGGGCGGGATTATGCCGGTGGCGAACACGGTTTCCGTTGGCAGTGAAGTGGGTAAACAACTGGGCGTGAGTTATTTTCTGGAGCGTCGCGAGCTGGGCGTGATTAATATCGGTGGGCCGGGCACCATTACCGTAGACGGGCAGTGTTATGAGATCGGCCACCGCGACGCGCTGTACGTCGGCAAAGGTGCAAAAGAAGTGATCTTTGCCAGCGTCGACAGCAGCAAGCCTGCGAAGTTTTACTACAACTGCGCGCCAGCACATACCACCTGGCCAACCAAAAAAGTCACTCCTGCGGACGTAGCGCCCGTGACGCTTGGCGATAACCTCACCAGCAACCGTCGCACCATTAACAAATACTTCGTGCCGGATGTGCTGGAAACCTGCCAGCTCAGCATGGGGCTGACCGAGCTTGAGCCGGGCAACCTGTGGAACACCATGCCGTGCCACACTCACGAACGCCGCATGGAGGTCTATTTCTACTTCAACATGGAAGAAGACGCGTGCGTGTTCCACATGATGGGGCAACCGCAGGAAACGCGTCATATCGTGATGCATAACGAGCAGGCCGTAATCTCTCCGAGCTGGTCCATTCACTCTGGCGTGGGCACCCGCGCGTATACCTTTATCTGGGGTATGGTCGGTGAAAACCAGGTCTTTGATGACATGGACCACGTTGCTGTAAAAGATCTGCGCTAGTCGCGGGTAGTTAAGCATAAACCTGCCTGTTCGTGACAGGCGCTGAAAGAGTAAGGAACAAACATGATTCTGGATGCATTTTCTCTGCAGGGTAAAGTGGCGGTCGTTTCCGGTTGTGACACCGGGCTGGGCCAGGGCATGGCGTTAGGTCTGGCGGAAGCGGGCTGCGATATCGTCGGTATCAACATTGTTGAGCCTACAGAAACGATTGAACGCGTCACCGCGCTGGGCCGCCGCTTCCTGAGCCTGACTGCCGATCTGCGTAAAATCGACGCTATTCCTGAGCTGCTGGATCGCGCGGTGGCAGAATTTGGTCATATCGACATTCTGGTGAACAACGCCGGTCTGATCCGTCGTGAAGACGCGATCAACTTCAGCGAGCGTGACTGGGACGACGTAATGAACCTGAACATTAAGAGCGTGTTCTTCATGTCTCAGGCGGCAGCGAAACACTTTATCGCCCAGGGTAAAGGCGGCAAGATCATCAACATCGCCTCCATGCTCTCCTTCCAGGGCGGCATCCGCGTGCCGTCTTACACCGCGTCAAAAAGCGCCGTAATGGGTGTGACGCGTCTGCTGGCGAACGAGTGGGCGAAGCACAACATCAACGTCAACGCGATCGCTCCCGGCTACATGGCAACCAATAACACCCAGCAGTTACGTGCGGACGAACAGCGCAGCGCGGAAATCCTCGACCGTATTCCGGCGGGCCGCTGGGGTCTGCCGAGCGACCTGATGGGGCCGGTGGTGTTCCTGGCCTCCCCGGCATCTGACTATATCAACGGCTACACCGTGGCGGTTGACGGTGGCTGGCTGGCGCGTTAATCCGGCTTTGCGAAACAACCTCTGCCCTCGGGCGGAGGTTTTTTTTGCTCAAAAATTGTCATTATCCATATCCTCAAAGATGAAAAATCCATACTAAAAAATCATGAATGATGCGCATCACACTTTAATTTCTTAAAAATTAGCTGGTTAACAAAATACGGTGATAATTCGCCAGAAGTTTAAATTGTAATGTCCATCACAGTTCACTATGTCGTAGCGAAATAATCCATATCTTCACCCTTTCCGGCCTGACACTTTTTCTCGCTATCTCGTAATTTCAGTTAACGAATTTCGCTGTTCAGGCAGGAAACTATGACATCTGTAAATGATTCTACCCTTATGCCCGCTGCACTGCGGGATACCCGACGCATGAACCAGTTTGTCTCCATCGCGGCGGCCGTGGCGGGCCTGTTGTTCGGACTGGATATCGGCGTGATTGCCGGAGCGTTACCCTTCATTACCGATCACTTCACGCTGAGCAACCGCCTGCAGGAGTGGGTGGTGAGCAGCATGATGCTCGGCGCGGCCATCGGCGCACTGTTTAACGGCTGGCTGTCGTTCCGGCTTGGGCGAAAATACAGCCTGATGGTCGGGGCGATTCTGTTCGTTGCAGGCTCTATGGGCTCCGCGTTTGCCACTAACGTCGAAGTGCTGCTGCTCTCCCGCGTGCTGCTGGGGGTGGCGGTGGGGATTGCCTCTTACACCGCGCCGCTTTATCTCTCCGAAATGGCGAGCGAGAACGTGCGCGGCAAGATGATCAGTATGTATCAGCTGATGGTCACGCTCGGCATTGTGCTGGCATTTTTGTCCGATACGTATTTCAGCTATAGCGGTAACTGGCGTGCGATGCTCGGCGTGCTGGCGCTGCCTGCAGTGTTGCTGATTATTTTAGTCATCTTCCTGCCAAACAGTCCGCGCTGGCTGGCACAAAAAGGCCGCCATGTAGAGGCCGAAGAGGTACTGCGTATGCTGCGTGATACCTCGGAAAAAGCGCGTGAAGAGCTGAATGAAATCCGTGAAAGCCTGAAGCTGAAGCAGGGCGGCTGGTCGCTGTTCAAAGTGAACCGCAACGTGCGCCGCGCGGTGTTTCTCGGGATGTTGCTGCAGGCGATGCAGCAGTTTACCGGGATGAACATCATCATGTACTACGCACCGCGCATCTTCAAAATGGCCGGGTTTACCACCACCGAGCAGCAGATGATCGCCACGCTGGTGGTGGGGCTGACCTTTATGTTCGCCACTTTTATTGCAGTGTTCACCGTGGATAAAGCCGGGCGTAAACCAGCGCTGAAGATTGGCTTTAGCGTCATGGCGCTCGGCACGCTGATCCTCGGCTACTGCCTGATGCAGTTTGACAACGGCACGGCCTCCAGCGGGCTTTCGTGGCTCTCAGTCGGTATGACGATGATGTGTATCGCCGGTTATGCGATGAGCGCCGCACCGGTGGTGTGGATCTTGTGCTCCGAAATCCAGCCGCTGAAATGCCGCGACTTCGGCATCACCTGTTCCACCACCACTAACTGGGTGTCGAACATGATCATCGGCGCGACCTTCCTGACGTTGCTGGATGCGATTGGCGCAGCGGGCACCTTCTGGCTCTATACGGTGCTGAACGTGGCGTTTATCGGGATAACGTTCTGGCTTATTCCTGAAACCAAAGGCGTGACGCTGGAACACATTGAACGCAAGCTGATGGCAGGGGAGAAGTTACGCGACATCGGCGTGTAATGTTATTGCCCGGCGGCGCTACGCTTACCGGGCCGACAAGTTTGAACAGGCCGGGTAAGGCGGAGCCGCCACCCGGCTTTTTTACACCCGCGCCAGGTAAAGCGCGGGCATCCCTTCCTCATCCGACGTATACAGCACCCACTTATTATCCGGCGAAAATGACGGATGCGGATGCGTGACCTGGCGGTCGCCATCCAGCACTTTCCAGCTGGTGTTGTGCTGGCAAATGGCTTTCTGCGTTCCGGCATGAATATCAAATACCCAGATAAACGGGTCGTTCAGGCTGATATCCCCCGTATTATGCGG
Source organism: Enterobacter oligotrophicus (assembly GCF_009176645.1). Taxonomy (NCBI): domain Bacteria; kingdom Pseudomonadati; phylum Pseudomonadota; class Gammaproteobacteria; order Enterobacterales; family Enterobacteriaceae; genus Enterobacter; species Enterobacter oligotrophicus. The sequence goes on along the minus strand of NZ_AP019007.1, from coordinate 1,554,691 downwards.
CGCACCGTCGCCGACAATCAGCGAACCATCATGGTTACTCATCAGGTGCGAGCAGGGCGGAATCGCCATTAGCTGGCGGTTTTCCAGCGTTTGCGGATGAGCGCTGCACAAATAGCGATTAGAATCGTTCTCTTTATGTTCAACGTAGTACAGCGCCGAGCCGTCCGGCACCCAAAACTCATGGGTAAAACTTTCACCCGTGGCATGCTGGCGAACTTTGCGCACGTTGCTGCCGTCTTCGTTGATAAGCCACATACGGGCGTCGATGGCATCGCGCGGGCCTTCGTGGCAAAACGCCACGGTGTTGTCATCAAACGGGCGATAGATCGGATGCCCAAGCCAGCGGTTTTCCTGCAACATCACCCGACGCTCGCCGGTGCGTAAATCAATATTAATCAACCGGCATTCCGGGTTAGTGAAGTAAAACGCGCGGAACTTGCCCCAGTCGGTCAGTGGCTGCCAGTCGCGCTTGTTGATTTCAATGCCGACCAGTTTTGTGCAGTCTGAATTCGCGACCCAGGTGCCGTAGGCCACCCATTCGTCATCCACCTTATAGACGATGCGCTCTGCAAAAGAAGAGAGATCGACGCACCGTAGTTCACGGTTATTTTTGACATACCACAGCGATTTATCATCGTCCGATAAAAAGCCACCGAACGTGTTATCACCAGCGCCTTCCGTCAACTGAGTCGCCTGCTGCTGCGTAATATCCAGCAGATAGTAGTTCCAGTGTCCTTCGAACGCGCCGCCAAAAATCAGTTTATTGCCATCGCGGGTAAAGCATTTTTGGTAGAAGTAATTACGGTGGCAAATAATATGCGGGGGCGTCATCCGTATCACCTCGTGCCCGGTTTCACTGTCCTGACGCGTGCAGAAACGTAACGGGATGATTTTGCCTTTCATTGTTCTCTCCTTGAGATAAAAAAATACCCCGCCGCGTGGACGGCAGGGTATTCACAGTGACAATGGATTAACGCATGGCGCGTTTCAGAATGCGTTCAGCCTGACGCTGGAAGTCAGTGGCAGTCTCTTCCACGGTTTTCTGTCCGTAGTCGATGTACTGCAGAGATGTGCCGAACTGCGCCACAATTTGCGGATCGTCAAAATAAGGTGACACAGAGAGTTTCGCGGGCAGAGACTGGGCCAGACGCAGACCTGCGACAGAAGGATCGCTCTCTTTGATGGTGCCATCTTCTGTCAGGAACTGCACCGCTGCTTTGCTCAGCGGTACGCCGCGCTCCAGACCCAGCGTATCGACACCCTCTTTGCTGTTCAGCAGGAAGTTAATCAGCTTCGCCGCCGCTTCCGGGTTTTTCGTGGATTTACCAATCGACAACATTTGTGCTGGTTTAAAGAACAGACCCGCGTCGGTCGCACCTGGCAGCATCGGGTAGTTGCCCAACTCCAGTTTTGCCGGTGGCTTCAGGTTGTCGGAATATTTGTTGATAGTGGAGTTCCACATGTAAGTGCCGCCCCATTCGCCCTGTATCCACGGCTTCATCTCGTACATGTTGCTCTTACCAAACGACGCATAGTATTTGGTGTCCGGCATCACGTGGCTGTCCACCAGCTTTTTATAGGTCTGGAAGAATTCAACCCACTGTTCTTTGCTGTAAGAGAATTTTTTGGTTTTCTCGTCCACGGCAGGGATGTTGTATTTCTGAATCATGTAAGAGTTCAGCAGCGCCAGCGTGTCCTGGTGCTCCAGTACCACCGGGTAATACTGTTTGCCGAGCTTGCTCTCGAACGCTTTACCGGCCGCCATCAGTTCGTCCCAGGTTTTCGGGTATTCAACGCCCGCTTTTTTCCAGGTTTCGTCATTGAAATAGAAGACGCGCGCCGTCACGGAGATCGGAATGCCGTTCAGCTTGCCGTTGACGGTGGTGGACTGCAGCTCTTTTGGATCGAATTGCGTTAAGTCGATCACGTCCTTCATTTTGTTCAGATCGTAGAAGCCGTCGCCGTTTTTAGAGAAGATCGGCAGCCAGTTCCAGTTGGTCTGCATCACGTCCGGCTCGGTGCCGCCCGCAATCTGGGTGGTCAGACGGGAGAGGTGACCGTCCCAGCCGGTGTACTCCGCTTTTACGTTGATGTCCGGGTTCTGTTTATGGAACTCCTCCAGGGCTTTCAACGTGACCTGGTGGCGGCCATTACCGCCCCACCAGGACATACGTAAATCAACATTTTGCGCCATCGATGGCAAAGCAGTCAGGCCCAGGGTAGCGGAGATTGCTGCGCTTAAAAGCACTTTTTTCATTTTTATTACTCCATCAGAGAGAGAGGTTCTGTTCAGTTTTTGCGTCAAAAATATGACATTTATTCATATCGAACTTGAAATACACCTTACGATGAAGACCTTTATCAATCATCGGCTTAGCTTCATCGGAAGGAATTCGGGCGGTCAGTTCATAATCCGCAACTTTCAGATACACAAAGAATTCGTGGCCCATGTTCTCCACGCGCACCATTTCGCCGCTGCAACTGCCCTCTGCGAACGGTTCATCGGAGAGAGCAACGAATTCCGGGCGCACGCCGTAGAAGATCTCCTGGCCTGCATAAGCAGAGACTTTCTCCTGCTTTTCCGCATTTAACGGCATGGTTTCATGGCCGATAGCGATGTGCAGTTGCCCCTCTTTTTCCACCAGAAGGCTTTTACGAATGTTCATTTCCGGCGCGCCGATAAAGCCCGCCACGAACATGTTTTTCGGCTTGTGGTAGAGGTTATCGGGCGTGTCCACCTGCATGATGTGACCGAGCTTCATCACGCAGATGCGGTCGCCCATGGTCATCGCTTCTGTCTGGTCGTGGGTGACGTAGACGGTGGTCGCCGGTTTACCCGATTTCTTCAGCTGTTTGTGCAGGTCAGAAATACGAATACGCATCGAGGCGCGCAGCTTGGCGTCGAGGTTTGACAACGGTTCATCGAACAGGAACACGTCTGGCTTTTTCACAATTGCACGGCCTACAGCCACACGCTGGGCCTGGCCGCCGGAGAGCTGGCGAGGCAGGCGGTCGAGCAGCTCTTCCAGTTCGAGGATTTTGGCCGCTTCGTTCACCTGCGATTCAATCTGATCTTTCGGCAGCTTGCTCAGCTTCAGGCCGAAAGCCAGGTTCTCGCGCACGGTCATGTGTGGGTAGAGCGCATAGTTCTGGAACACCATCGCAATCCCGCGCTCTTTCGGCGCGAGGTTATTCACGATCTTGTCGCCGATACGGACTTCACCGCCGCTGATGGTTTCCAGCCCGGCCAGCATACGCAGGGTGGTGGATTTGGCGCAGCCGGACGGCCCGACAATCACCATAAATTCCCCCTCAGCGATTTTAAGGTCGATAGCATGTACCGCTTTGAAGCCGTTGGAGTAGACCTTTTCCAGTTTGTTGAAGATAACTTCAGCCATGATATTTCCCTCTTAACCTTTAATTCCGCTGCTGGTAACGCCCTGTACGAAGTAGCGCTGTGCCAGGAAGAAGACAATGATGGATGGCAGAATGGAGATGCTCGCCATTGCCAGAATTTCGTTCCACGGCGCACCTTCGGTGACGTCGATGGACATTTTCAGAGCCAGTGCAATCGGGTATTTATCCACGCTGTAGACGTAAATCAGCGGCCCGATGAAATCGTTCATTGACCACATGAACTGGAACAGGGCGACGGAGATAATGGCCGGTTTCAGGATCGGCACCACCACGTACCACAGCACCTGGATAGAGTTGCAGCCGTCAATTTGCGCGGCCTCTTCCATGTCACGCGGCACGCCGCGCAGGAACTGGATCAGCATAAAGACGAAGAACCCCTGTGTGGCGAAGGCCAGCGGCAGGTACAGCGGCATGTAGCTGTTCAGCATGCCCATTTCACGGAACATCAGGTACTGCGGGATCAGCAGCACAGTGCTTGGCAGCAGCATGGTGGTGATGAGCGTGGCGAACCAGAATTTCTTCCACGGGATCTCGAAGCGGGCAAAGCCATAGGCCACGATGGTGGAGGAGATAATGGTCAGGATCACTTTCGGGATCACATACTTAAAGGTGTTCAGCATGTAATGGCCGAAGTTGTACTCGGTGCCGGTTTTCCAGCCATTCACAAAGCCGTCCCAGGTGGCGTGGGCAGGCCACAGGCTCAGGGTGGTGAAGATCTCGTGGTTCGGTTTGAACGACGCCGAGAACATCCACACCAGCGGGTAGAGCATCAGCAGGCCGACAATCAGCAGGATCACATAGCGAATGCTGGCGTTAATTTTTTCTCTGCGCAGCGTGCGGGCCACTTCGCGTTCCGCAATGCTTCTCGCCGTGGAGAGTTGTTGGATATCAGCCATTTTTGCCTCCTTTATCGGCGGAATAGAACACCCAGTATTTCGACGACTTAAAGGCGATACCGGCAAAGACGGCCACGACCAGGAACAGAACCCAGGCCAGCGCCGCGCCGTAGCCCATATCGAAATATTTGAACGCCGTGTCGTAGATGTAGAGCGAGAACAGGTAGGTCGAGTAGGTTGGTCCCCCTCCGGTAATCACATACGGCCCGGTAAATTCCTGGAACGCCTGCGTGGTCTGCATAATGAAGTTGAAGAAGATCACCGGTGTAATCAGTGGAACGGTCACTTTCATGAACATCTGCCACTTAGAGGCTCCGTCAATCATCGCCGCTTCATACTGCGACTGCGGCACGTTTTGCAGTGCCGCGAGGAAGATGACCATCGCGGAACCAAACTGCCAGACGCGCAGCAACGTGACGGACATCAGCGCCAGAGAAGGCTCACCGAGCCAGTTCACCGGATCGAAACCAAACACGCCGATAAAGCTGTTCAGCAGGCCATCGATAGCAAACAGCGCGCGCCACAGAACGGCAATGGCGACGGAGCTGCCGAGGATCGACGGAATATAGTAGGCAGTACGGAAGAAGCCGATGCCGCGTAATTTAAAGTTCAGAACAAACGCAATGCCCAATGCAAAGGCGAGCTTTAAAGGAATGGTCAAAAATACATAGGCAAACGTCACACCCATTGATTTCCAGAAGAGGGTGTCTTCGGTAAACATGTAGCGATAGTTCTCAACGCCGTTAAACACCGGCGGGCTCATCAAATCGTACTCCGTAAAACTGAGGAAGAACGATGAGACAAAGGGGAAAGCCGTAAAGAGTATCAACCCAATTATGTAAGGTGATATCCACGCGAGCCCCAGCAGTTTGTTTTCATTCATACATACCTACCTGGCAATCAATGGTTTAAAACGGAATCTGCTTTTGTTACAACGCCTCATGCTCGCATGAGGGGGAGTGTTCAGGATGATGTTTGCGAGTTCTGCTCCATTTAACTTTGTTTTTTCACGCTTTTTTTGATTTATCCTTGTTTCATACTCGTTGAGTTTCAAAACATGCGAACCGCCGTTTTTGAATACTAAAACATCGTTTTATTTTATTTTATTGCTATTTATTTCCGCGTCATTCGCTTAATGATGGAAATGTGATCACGGTCGAAACGCTGTTTCAATAAAGTGAGTGGGGTGGCATTTTTAACGTTGATATGCACAATCCGGTACGAAAAAAAGGAAGTGGGAAGGGGCAGGCTGAGGATGAATAACAGTGTTAATACGCTGAGTCTCCCTACTAATTTTGATAGCCAGGTCTCGTGTTTTGTTAAACGGATTTCAGATAAATCTTACTTTCTTGTATTATCGGCTTTCAGGGATCTCAGAGCAGTTTTAACTGCGCTATCACAACAGAAGAATTGTTATGTCAGTCATGGATTTCAAAAAAAATACGGATGTGGATTTCTCCCGCCATGCCTCCCCGGTACATGCGCACAACGAGATTGACCTTTCAGGACTGCTGATGGTGTTGTACGCCGCCAAAAAACGCATCGTGGTGACGATGCTGGCCTTTGCGTTAGCCGGTCTGGCGATAGCCTTCCTGCTGCCACAGAAGTGGACCAGTAAAGCGGTGATTACCCCGGCGGAACAGACGCAATGGAATCCCCTGCGCCAGATGTTGGTTTCACTGGAGGTGCTGGATGTGGATGTTAAAATTACCCGCCCGGACGTGTTTAACCTGTTTATCAAAAAGTTTCAGTCGCAATCGTTGCTCGAAGAGTATATGAAAAGCTCGCCTTACGTGATGTCTCAACTGGAAAGCGCAAATGTGGACCCGATGGAGCTGCACCGCGCGGTGGTTAACATCGCGGAGAGAATGAAAGCGATAGATAACACTCAGGTGAAAGAGGCGTACAAAGTGCCATATGTCTCCTGGACATTGAGTTTCACCGCCCCGACAGCAGAAGATGCCCAGACGGTGCTGGATGGCTATATCACCTATATCTCCCGCATCGTTGAGCAGGAAGTCATGCAGAATATCCGTAATCAGGTGACGCTAAAGGCGAAAGTGGTAAAAGAGCAACTGGATCTCGATCGTGTGCGCCTGACGAATATTCATAAAACGAACCTGCAGCGCCTCAATTACTCGCTGGAAGTGGCAAATGCGGCGGGCATTAAAAAGCCGGTCTACAGCAATGGACAGGCAGTAAAAGATGATCCGGATTACTCCGTCGCGCTGGGTGCCGATGGTATCGCGCAGAAACTGCAAATTGAAAAAAGCATGAAGGATGTGGCCGAGCTGAACGCAGACTTCCAGAACCGTGAATACTACCTGGCTCAGTTGCAAAAACTCTCCTTTAAAGATGTGGAGCTTGAGCCGTTTAAATACCAGCTCACGCCGTCAATGCCGGTGAAAAAAGACGGTCCAGGTAAAGCGCTTATCGTTATTCTGGCCAGCCTCCTGGGAGGGCTTATTGCCTGCGGCAGCGTACTGTTACGCGAAGCGATGCTTGCCCGCAACCCACTGCCTGAGCCGGTAACAGAATAAATTAACCAGATAAAAAAGGGGCGCTCTGCAGCGCCCTTTTTTATTTAAGAAAATCTTCGCGCACCGGGGTGAAGGTATCCAGCAGGGTGCCGGGCTTCAGGCAAACGCAGCCGTGCATAATGTGCGGTTCTTTATAAAGCGTATCGCCCGCCGTCACGACATGCTTTTCTTCACCAATCGTGAATTCGAATTCGCCTGAGAGCACGTAGGTTAATTGCTCATGCGGATGGTTGTGCATCGGGCCAATGGCACCTTGCTCAAAATTGACCTCTACCGCCATCATTTTACCGTCATGCGCCAGAATGCGACGCGTAACGCCATTGCCCAGATCTTCAAGCGTCGTCTCTTTATGGAAAATAAACATCTCTCCGCCTTATTATGTTATGAAACATTGTTTCATTTAATTTATCTCACTCGCGGTTAAAAGGAAACGATTCGCCAAAGAACTGGAAAGGCGATCACAAGTTTGCTTCACTGGAAGAAACGCAAAGGAGAGATAATGAAAACGATCGGTCTGTTAGGTGGCATGAGCTGGGAATCAACGATCCCTTACTACCGCCTGATTAATGAAGGGGTGAAGCAGCGTCTGGGTGGTCTGCATTCGGCGAGCCTGCTGCTGCACAGTGTGGATTTCCATGAAATCGAAGCCTGCCAGTCGAGCGGCGACTGGGACAAGGCGGGAGAAATACTGGCTGACGCCGCGCTTGGGCTGCAGCAGGCGGGGGCGCAGGGCATTTTACTCTGCACCAACACCATGCATAAGGTGGCATCACATATTGAAGATCGCTGTTCGCTGCCGTTCCTGCATATCGCCGATGCGACCGGACGTGCTATTACCGCATCCGGTATGTCGCGTGTGGCGCTGTTAGGCACACGCTACACCATGGAGCAGGATTTTTATCGCGGCCGTTTGCACAGTGAGTTTGGGATTGAAAGCATCGTCCCGGATGACGCCGATCGGGCGCGCATTAATCAGATTATCTTCGACGAACTCTGCCTGGGCACCTTCAGCGAACCCTCCCGCACGTATTATGTCAGCGTGATTGAGAAACTGGCGCAGCAGGGGGCGGAAGGGGTGATCTTCGGCTGCACGGAAATCGGCCTGCTTGTACCGGTCGAGCAAAGCCCGATCCCGGTATTTGATACCGCCGCCATTCACGCTGCCGATGCCGTCGAGTTTATGCTGTCATAATGGGTTTTGTCGGTCAGGTAAGCGAAGCGCCACCTGACGTGCGTGCTCAATCAGATGCCCGGTAAAAGCCTCCACCAGTGCGGATGCCGGACGGTGTACCGGGCGAATCAGGCTTACGGTGAACGGAACCGATACACTAAACGGGCGGATGACAATCTCGCTCCCGGCGTAGTCCAGCGCCGTGAGCGGGTTAACCACCGAGACGCCAACCCCCGCTCGCACCATGGCGCAAATCGACGCGGCGCTGTGCGTTTCGACCACCATCCGCCGCTTCACCTGATGCTCGGCAAATAATGCATCCAGCAATTGTCGGTAGCTGTCGGTTTGCGACAGGCTAATGTAGTTTTCACCGTGGAAATCCGCAGGCGTGAGCACCTCTTTACTGGCAAGCGGATGCCCGGCGGGTAACACGCACACTTCATCTAAAGAGAGCAACTCCGTGCGTTCTGTTCCTGCTGGCGTGGCAAGGGTTTCCGTCAGCCCCAGATCGTGACGCTGTGCCGAGAGCCACTCTTCGAGCAGCGGCGACTCCTGCGGCACAATAGTGAGACTGACCTCAGGGTAACGGGCGAGAAAAGGCTGCAGCAGCATCGGCAGGAACGACTGGGAAAATACCGGCAGGCAGACGATGGACAGCTCGCCCTGACGAAACTCGCGCAGGCTTTCTGCTGCGCTAACAATCCTGTCCAGCCCGTACCACGAGCGCTGAACTTCCTCGAACAACCGTAAGCCCTGAACCGTGGGATGGAGTCTGCCGCGCGTGCGCTCAAACAGCTTCAGCCCCAGCACCTTCTCAAAACGCGCCAGTTCGCGGCTGACCGTTGGCTGCGAGGTGTGCAGCATTTGCGCGGCTTCGGTGAGATTACCGGTGGTCATCACGGCATGAAAAATCTCGATATGGCGAAGGTTAACGGCGGGCATAGAACACCTGATGTCTGAACGTAATCCATATCATTTTTGCATAGACTCACGATAAAACGATATTTTTTATTCTCTTCGCGCTGTGGCGTAATCATAAAAAAATGTGACCGCCCGGAGAAGACCATGCCACGCCCGCTCAACCAGACTGATACCGATTTGAACGCCGATAACCTGCTGCGCCTGCCTGCAGAATTTGGCTGCCCGGTGTGGGTGTATGACGCGGAGATCGTCCGCGAGAAGATTGCCGCCTTACATCAGTTTGACGTGGTGCGTTTTGCGCAGAAGGCCTGCTCCAACGTTCACATCCTGCGCCTGATGCGCGAGCAGGGGGTGAAAGTTGACTCCGTATCGCTGGGCGAAATCGAGCGTGCGCTGGTGGCCGGGTTCGACCCGAAAACCGACAGCGATGCGATTGTCTTTACCGCTGACCTGATTGACGATGCCACGCTTGCGCGCGTACATGAACTGCAGATCCCGGTAAATGCGGGTTCTGTGGATATGCTGGAACAGCTTGGACGGGTCTCCCCCGGTCATCGCGTCTGGCTGCGCGTAAACCCTGGCTTTGGTCACGGTCATAGCCAAAAAACCAATACCGGCGGTGAGAACAGCAAGCACGGTATCTGGTATGCCGATCTGCCTGCGGCGCTGGAGGTGTTGCAGCGCTATAACCTCACGCTGGTGGGCATTCATATGCATATCGGCTCCGGTGTGGACTACGGTCATCTTGAGCAGGTGTGCGGCGCGATGGTGCGCCAGGTCGTCGACTTCGGCCAGGATCTGGAGGCGATCTCTGCCGGTGGTGGTCTGTCCATTCCTTACCGCGAAGGGGAAGAGGCGATCGATACCGCTCACTATTACGGCCTGTGGAACGCTGCACGCGATAAAATCGCCGCGCATCTGGGCCACCCGGTGAAACTGGAAATCGAACCGGGACGTTTCCTGGTGGCGGAGTCCGGCGTGCTGGTGGCGCAGGTGCGTAGCGTGAAAGAGATGGGCAGCCGTCACTTCGTGCTGATTGATGCAGGCTTCAACGACCTGATGCGTCCGTCCATGTACGGCAGCTATCACCACATCACGGCGCTCGCTGCCGATGGTCGTGATTTAACCCAGGCTCCCCGCGTTGAGACGGTCGTCGCAGGCCCGCTGTGTGAATCTGGCGATGTGTTTACCCAGCAGGAAGGCGGCAAAGTGGAGACCCGCGCGCTGCCTGAAGTGCAGCCGGGAGACTATCTGGTATTGCACGATACCGGCGCATACGGGGCGTCTATGTCGTCTAACTACAATAGCCGCCCGCTGCTGCCGGAGGTGCTGTTTGATCGCGGCGTGGCGCGACTGATCCGCCGACGCCAGACCATTCAGGAACTGCTTGCGCTGGAACTCTTCTGATTAAAATACGGTCCCGTTGTCACCGAATCGCGTAACACCAGCGTGCCGGTAAACGGCGGGATCGCTTCGACAGGCTGGTTTTTAGCCAGCCGGATCGCCTGGTCGATCGCCGTGACGATCATGTTGTCGATCGGCAGATACACCGAAGACAGCGCAGGCTCCAGCCATTTTGCGCTGGGTGCATCGTCAAATCCAAACAGCGAAATATCCTGCGGGATCTTAAGCCCGGCCTGGTGTAATGCTTTGGACGCGCCGAGCGCCATATCATCGTTACAGGCAAACAGGGCGGTAAACGGAACTTTTTCGGCAATCAGCTCCCTGCACAGTTCATATCCCCGCGTCATCCCGGCATCACCGTATTTAATTCGCCGTTCGTCCAGGCGAATGCCATGCTTTTCCAGCGCTTTACGGTAGCCCATCAGGCGCGCTTTACCGGTTGGCGTATGGATAGGCACCGTCATACAGGCGATCTCCCGATGGCCCTGGCTTATCAGGTAATCCACCGCTTTGAAAGCGGCATCCTGCTGTTCGAAAAAGACGCAGCGATCCGCCGCCTGGCTGACTTCACGGTTGATGATTACCAGCGGCGTTTGCACGCTGTTGATCAACTTCATGATCGTCTTTTCGCTCATGTAGCGCGTGTAGAGCACAATGGCGTCACATTTGCGATCGGCTAGCATCTGCACCGCCTGTTCTTCCTGCTCGGGCGCGTCGTGGCCGTCGGTGACGATCAGCTGCTTTCCGTGGGTTTCCGTCTGGCGTGAGGCCTGTTGCAACAGGCGACCGAAGTAAAAACCGTCGAAAGTAGAGACCACCAGACCAATGCTGTTGCTGGTCTGGTTGGCAAGGGAACGCGCGAGAAAGTTCGGGCGGTAGCCCAGCTCTTCCATCGCAGTGAACACCTGCTGACGCGTACTCTCTTTAACCTGACCTGTGCCGTTCAGCACGCGCGAGACGGTGGCCTTCGACACACCCGCACGTAATGAGACATCCAGCATTGTTGCCATTAGAAATTCCTGCTTCCACATAATGGTCTGCAGTTTAACACAGACCATCCGGCGCATAAGCGACGCGGGCAGGGCAAAATCCCCATCACGATCACGCTTTTCGGTAACGATCCGTCAGGCCGGAATAAATGTCGGCAAGTGGTATGCCAAATTGATTGTAAATCGTAATCTGGAATACCTCTGGCGGCATTGAGAGCTTAATCACAGAACAATATTTGCCCGGAAGCTATTTTTGGTATGCCAATAGTATCCGGCTGTACACCTTATTCAATAAAAGCCCTTTTACTGAGGTATTACCCTATGGCATTACAGGAAAAACTGATCGACGCTCTGGGCAGTTTTGCCACCAAATTCAACAGCTATCGCTATATCATGGCGATTAAGTCTGCTTTTATTACCTTAATGCCGGTCATCATCGTTGGCGCATTCTCCGTGCTGATCTCCAACATGGTGCTGGACCCTAAAAATGGCCTGGCGAGCTTTCAGTCGCTGTCATTCCTGGCGGCGCTAAAGCCGATCACCAGCGCGCTGAACTACGCCACGCTTAACTTCCTCAACATCGGCGCGGTGTTTTTAATCGGCATTGAGCTGGGGCGGATTAACGGCATCAAGTCGCTGTTCCCTGGCCTGCTGGCGGTGATCTGTTTTATCTGCGTGACGCCGACCACCGTAGAGATGCTGGTGGACGGCGAGATGCACGTGGTGAAAGACGTGCTCCTGCGCCAGTTCTCAGATACCCGAAGCCTGTTCCTCGGTATGTTTATCGCCATTTTATCCGTGGAGATTTACTGCTGGCTGGAAAACCGCAACGGGCTGAAAATCAGAATGCCGGACACCGTGCCGCCTAACGTGGCCGCGTCATTTTCCGCTCTTATTCCGGCGATTATTACCACCACCGCCATTGCCACCTTTGGCTTCGTTTTCCATCAAATGACCGGCATGTATCTGTACGACGCGGTTTACCAGGTGGTGCAACAGCCGCTGGAGCGTGTGGTGCAAAGCCTGCCGGGTATTCTGCTGCTGATGTTTGTCGCCCAGCTGTTCTGGGTGATTGGCATTCACGGTAATCAGATGATCAAGCCGATCCGCGAGCCGTTGCTGCTGGGGGCGATCACCGTCAATATGAGCGCCTTTGAGCAGGGCAAAGAGGTGCCGAACATCATCACCATGCCGTTCTGGGACGTGTACATGAGTATTGGCGGTTCCGGCCTGACTATTGGCCTGCTGATCGCCGTCATGATTGCCACCAAACGCAAAGAGATGAAAGAGATCGCCAAACTTTCCATCGGACCGGGCATTTTTAATATCAACGAGCCGGTGATCTTCGGCATGCCAATCATGCTCAATCCGATCCTCGCCATTCCGTTTATCATCACGCCGCTGGTGACCGGCTCTATTGGCTATTTTGCTACCGTAACCGGTTTTGCCGGTAAAGCGGTGGTGATGGTGCCGTGGACCACGCCGCCGCTGGTTAATGCCTGGCTCTCCACTGCAGGCTCGATGGGGGCGGTGATCACCCAACTGATCTGCATTGTGACGGCGGTCATTATCTATCTGCCGTTTGTGAAGATCGCATCGCGTCGCGCAGAGCAGGCTGCGCTGCAACAAGCCACCGACAATGCGTGAGGATGTGATGAGCACAAAACAGATAACAATACCGCAGGATTTCATTCTGGGCGCGGCGGCGTCAGCCTGGCAAACGGAAGGCTGGAGCGGCAAGAAGGCGGGGCAGGATTCGTGGATCGATCTCTGGTACAAGAACGACCGCCACGTCTGGCACAACGGCTACGGTCCGGCGGTGGCGACCGATTTTATCAACCGCTTCCGGGAAGATGTCGCCCTGATGAAGCAGGCCGGGCTGACGCATTACCGTACCTCGATCAACTGGTCGCGTTTTTTGACCGATTATGAAAACGTGACGGTGGATGAAGAATACGCCGCATACTATGACGCGCTGTTCGATGAGATGCATCGTCAGGGCATCGAACCGATGATCTGCCTGGAACATTACGAATTACCGGGCGTGCTGCTGGAAACCTACGGCGGCTGGGCGTCGAAGCATGTGGTTGAGCTGTTCGTTCGCTATGCGGAAAAAGTGTTCGAACGCTACCACACCAGAGTCGCCCGCTGGTTTACGTTCAATGAGCCGATCGTGGTGCAGACCCGCGTTTACCTTGATGCACTGCGCTGGCCTTACGAGCAGAACACCAGTACGTGGATGCAGTGGAATCACCATAAAGTGCTGGCGACGGCAAAAGTGGTGAAGCTGTTTCGTGAGAAAGGTTATCGTGGCTCGGTGGGCTGCATTCTGAACCCTGAAGTGACTTATCCGCGCTCACGTGCGCCGCATGATGTGCGGGCGGCGGAGATCTACGATCTCTTCTACAATCGCGTCTTTCTCGACCCGCTGGTACATGGTCACTATCCACAGGAACTCTTTGCCCTGCTTGCGCAGCACCACGTTCAGTGGGACTACACGGCAGAGGAGCTGGCGCTGATTGCCGGTAACACCGTCGACGAGCTGGGGATCAACCTCTATTACCCGCACCGGGTGAAAGCACCTTCCCGCGCCTGGCACCCGGAGACACCGTTCCACCCGGCATACTATTACGAAACGTTTGAGCTACCGGGGCGGCGAATGAACACCTCTCGCGGCTGGGAGATTTATCCGCGCATTATCTACGACATGGCGATGCGGATTAAAAAGGATTACCGCAACATCGACTGGTTCGTGGCGGAGAGCGGGATGGGGGTGGAAAACGAAGCACAGTTCCGCAACCGTGATGGCATTATCGACGACACGTACCGCATCGACTTTATCAGCGAGCACCTTTACTACACGCTGCTGGCGCGGGAGGAGGGGGCAAACTGTCACGGCTATATGCTCTGGGCGTTCACTGATAATGTGTCACCGATGAATGCCTTTAAAAACCGCTACGGGCTGATTGAGATCGATCTGGGCGATAACCGTGCCCGACGCGCAAAGAAATCGGCCGCCTGGTTCCGGCAACTGCGCGATGCGCGCGTGCTGACGCTCACCGTTGACGATGAATGGAAGTAAGCGTTCTGATAAAATAGTACACAAACTGGCCGGGAGGACGCCCGGCCTGCGCATTCACTGAAAAACACAGGTGGTAACGTGGATAAGGCTGTCATCCTGCCGGAAAAAAAACAGTACCAGGAAATTGGCGAGGATTTACGGGCGCAAATTATCCAGGGGCATTATCCCGTTGGGTCGCGCCTGCCGCCGGAGCGCAACATTGCCGAAACCTATGGCGTAAGCCGCACTATCGTGCGAGAGGCGCTGTTGATGCTTGAGCTGCAGGGCACGGTGGATATCCGTCAGGGCTCGGGTGTTTACGTGATGCGCATCCCTGAAGAACACGAAAACGAAGAAGAGCGCTTTCTCAACAGTGACGTAGGGCCGTTTGAGATTTTACAGGCGCGCCAGCTGCTTGAAAGCAATATTGCCGCGTTCGCCGCGAAAATGGCGACGCGTGCCGATATCGACAACCTGCGCCGGATTATCGAGCAGGAGCAGCGGGCGATTGCTGCCGACGATCGCAGTCAGGACAATAATAAGATGTTCCATCTGGTGCTGGCGGGCGCGACGCAGAACCAGATGCTGCTGGCGACCGTTGAGAGCGTCTGGCACCACATGGACAGCAGCCCGCTGTGGCAGCAGTTTAATGTCCACATTGCCAGCCGCGCGTACCGCCTCAAATGGCTGGGCGACAGGCAAACGATCCTTGCCGCGCTACGTCGACGCGATGTGACGGGAGCCTGGCAGGCGATGTTCCAGCATCTGGAAAACGTGAAAAAGAGCCTGCTGGAGTTGTCTGACGAAGATGCGCCTGATTTTGATGGCTATCTTTTTGAATCCGTGCCGATTTTTCAGGGGAAGCTGGTGTGAATATTGTTCCTCTCCATGCTGCGCCTCAGTATGCGGAGCAGGTTACGGACTGGATCTGGCAGGCCTTTGGTGAGGGGCTTCCGCGTGAGTTTTTCCACAGCATCGTTGAGCACAGCCAGCTGCCGGGCGCGTTGCCGCTGACGTTTATTGCCGTTGAAGGCGAGCAGTTGCGGGGAACCGTGGGACTGTGGCGCTGCGATTTGATCACCCGTCAGGATCTCTGTCCGTGGCTGGCGGCGCTGTACGTTGATGAAGCGGCGCGTGGCCAGGGGCTGGCGGGGCAACTTCAGCAGCATGTCATCGCGTATGCCGCACAGGCCGGGTATAGCGAACTGCATCTGTGGTCTGCCTGCCGTGACTTTTACGAACGCTACGGCTGGCAGTACATTGGCGATGCGCTGGAATACCCGGACAAAACGGTACATCTTTATCGCTATTCGCTTTGCGCCTCGGCAGGCGATACAACGGAGTGACGGCGAACGAGCGTCGGGCTGAACAGATGCGTAATGTCTGGCGGCTGACGCTGTTCGGCCAGCGCCAGCGCCAGCTCTGCCGCCTGCGTTGCCATGGTGATAATCGGGTAGCGCACGGTGGTCAGGCGTGGGCGCACGTAGCGGGAAACCAGCACGTCATCAAAGCCAATCAGGGAAATTTCTGCCGGAACTTCAATACCGTTGTCATTTAACACACCCATTGCACCTGCGGCCATAGAGTCGTTATAGCTGGCAATTGCGGTGAAATTCCGCCCGCGTCCTAACAGCTCCGTCATCGCCTGCTCACCGCCGCTTTCGTCCGGTTCACCATAGGCCACCAGCCGGTCATTGCACGGCAAACCATTTTCGCGCAGCGCGTCGTAATAGCCCTGCAGGCGATCTTCCGCATCGGAAATGGGGTGATTGGAACAGAGATAACCAATGCGGGTATGGCCTTGTTGGATCAGGTGGCGCGTTGCAAGCCAGGCTCCGTAGCGATCATCAAGGGCCACACAGCGTTTTTCGAATCCGGGAATAATACGGTTGATGATCACCATACCGGGCATCTGCTTCATCAGGTGAATCAGCTCGGCATCGGGGATCATTTTTGCATGCACCACCAGCGCCGCACAGCGGTGGCGGATTAGCTGTTCGATGGCCTGGCGTTCTTTTTGTTCGTTGTGATAGCCATTCCCGATCAGCAAAAAATTGCCTGTCTGATAGGAGACCTGCTCCACCGCTTTGACCATGGCACCGAAAAAGGGATCAGACACGTCGCCCACTACCAGCCCGATGGTTTCCGTTGACTGCTGCGCAAGCGCGCGCGCGTTGGCGTTGGGATGGTAGTTCAGGGTTTCCATGGCGTTCTGCACTGCCTGGCGTGATGCGTCACTGGCTTTTGGGGAGTCGTTGATCACGCGTGAGACGGTCGCGACGGAAACTCCGGCCAGACGAGCCACATCCTTAATTGTCGCCATTAAATACCTTCTTATTAGGGGTAAGCGTTTACACACCAACTAGTGTTGCGGAAAAGTGGCGCGCATTCAAGGGGAGCGCGGTTCCGCAATCGACAAACGTGATGCAGACCCAACCGCCGTGGTGTAATCGTTACACGGCCAGTCATGTCAAAATAATGTCAATTCGAACCTTTAGTTACACTTTGCCTCAGGCTGTTGCGATTGTCCGATAGCAAAGAAGAGCGGGGGATTGGTAGAGTCGAGATCCCAGAGGTATTGATAGGTGGAATCAACTCCGGTTGATTAACACGATTTACACCAACCTGCGTTTTTACGCAGGTTTTTTTTGCCTGTAAGTTCAACCTGTAACAGCAACTGAGAATATTCACACCTGGTTGCACTTAGGCTCATTCCCTTGCGTTTTCTCGCTGGCGAAGCGTAGGGCGAGCAGCCACAATCAAGATCCCAGAGGTATTGATTGGTGAGAATTCTTAGTACGATTTCGTACTCATCTCTTGCACCAACCTGCGCGGATGCGCAGGTTTTTTTTTGCCTCTATTTTTGCTGTCGCTCCCTTACCACTTCTCGTGTAATCTGCCACCATTTAATAACCCTTCATACCGGCTGGCAAAGGGAGTTGAGATGCTATTTGGGTTCTTCCGTACTCTGTTTCGTGTTCTTTTTCGCATTCGCGTAACTGGTGATACCCAGGCGCTTCACGGCGAACGCGTTCTTATCACACCAAACCACGTTTCTTTTATTGACGGCATTTTGCTGGCGCTGTTTTTACCTGTGCGTCCGGTGTTTGCGGTTTACAGCTCCATTAGCCAAAAATGGTACATGCGCTGGCTGTCACCGCTGATTGATTTTGTGCCGCTCGACCCGACCAAACCGATGATGATTAAGCATCTGGTGCGCCTGGTTGAGCAGGGGCGTCCGGTGGTTATTTTCCCGGAAGGGCGTATCTCGGTAACGGGTTCGCTGATGAAAATTTATGACGGCGCAGGTTTTGTTGCGGCGAAGTCAAAAGCCACCGTTGTGCCGCTGCGCATTGAAGGGGCGGAGCTTACCCATTTCAGCCGCCTGAAAGGGCTGGTGAAGCAACGCCTGTTCCCGAAAATCACCCTGCATATTCTGCCGCCGACATCACTGCCGATGCCAGAGGCTCCGCGGGCGCGCGATCGCCGTAAAATCGCCGGTGAAATGCTGCATCAGAAAATGATGGAAGCGCGCATGGCAATTCGTCCCCGTGAAACGCTGTATGAATCTTTGCTGGCGGCACAGTACCGTTATGGCGCGAAGAAAAACTGCATTGAGGACATTAACTTCACGCCGGATACGTACCGTAAGCTGCTGACCAAGACCTTGTTTGTGGGGCGTATTCTTGAGAAATACAGCAAACAGGGCGAAAAGATTGGCCTGATGCTGCCTAACGCGGGGATCAGCGCAGCGGTGATCTTCGGGGCCGTTTCTCGTGGCCGTATTCCCGCGATGATGAACTACACCGCGGGCGTGAAAGGGCTGACCAGCGCCATCACCGCGGCGCAAATCAATACTATCTTTACTTCCCGTCAGTTTCTCGACAAGGGCAAGCTGTGGCATCTGCCGGAGCAACTTACTCAGGTTCGCTGGGTCTTCCTCGAAGATCTGAAAGCGGACGTGACGACGAGTGATAAGCTGTGGATATTTGCTCACCTGCTTGTGCCGCGCCTGGCGCAGGTTAAACAGCGGCCGGAAGATGACGCGATTATCCTCTTTACTTCGGGTTCCGAAGGAAATCCGAAAGGCGTTGTGCACAGTCATAAAAGCATTCTGGCGAACGTCGAGCAGATCAAAACCATCGCTGATTTTACGGCAAACGACCGCTTTATGTCGGCGCTGCCGCTGTTTCACTCCTTTGGCCTGACCGTCGGCCTCTTTACGCCGCTGCTGACCGGGGCTGAAGTGTTCCTCTATCCAAGCCCGCTGCACTACCGCGTTGTGCCGGAGCTGGTGTATGACCGTAACTGCACCGTGCTGTTCGGTACCTCAACGTTTCTCGGCAATTACGCCCGCTTTGCCAATCCGTATGATTTCTTCCGCGTGCGTTATGTGGTTGCGGGTGCGGAAAAACTGCAGGACAGCACGCGCCAGATCTGGCAGGACAAGTTTGGCCTGCGCATTCTGGAAGGCTATGGCGTGACAGAGTGCGCGCCAGTGGTCTCTATCAACGTGCCGATGGCGGCGAAACCGGGTACGGTTGGGCGGATACTGCCGGGGATGGATGCACGTCTGCTGGCGGTACCGGGGATTGAAGAGGGGGGGCGTCTGCAGCTGAAAGGGCCGAATGTGATGAATGGCTACCTGCGCGTGGAAAACCCAGGCGTGCTTGAAGCGCCGACGGCGGAAAACGTCAACGGCGAGGTTGAGACAGGCTGGTACGACACAGGCGATATCGTTCGCTTCGATGAGCAGGGTTTTGTGCAGATTCAGGGACGTGCAAAACGCTTTGCTAAAATTGCGGGTGAAATGGTCTCTCTCGAAATGGTGGAACTGCTGGCGACGGCGGTATCAGCCGACAAGATGCATGCAACGGTGGTGAAGAACGATGCCAGCAAAGGTGAAGCGCTGGTGCTCTTTACCACCGACAGCGAGCTTAAGCGTGAGCAGCTGCTTAAGTATGCCCGCGAACACGGCATTCCTGAACTGGCGGTGCCGCGTGATATTCGCTACCTCAAACAGCTTCCGGTGTTGGGGAGTGGTAAACCCGATTTCGTGACCCTGAAAGGTATGGTCGAAGAGGCGGAACAGCACAATGCGTGAGTCAGTACACACTAACACCTCACTCTGGTCGAAGGGCATGATGGCGGTGATCGCCGCGCAGTTTCTCTCTGCGTTCGGCGACAACGCCCTGCTGTTTGCCACTCTGGCACTGCTGAAAGCTGAATTTTATCCCGACTGGAGCCAACCGATCCTCCAGATGGTGTTTGTGGGTGCTTACATTATCTTTGCGCCGTTCGTGGGGCAGGTGGCGGACAGTTTCCCGAAAGGCCGGGTAATGATGTTTGCCAACGGCCTTAAGCTGTTGGGGGCGGCGAGTATCTGTTTGGGTATCAACCCGTTTATCGGCTATACGCTGGTGGGGATAGGCGCGGCGGCCTACTCTCCGGCGAAGTATGGCATCCTGGGCGAACTGACGACCGGTGACAAGCTGGTGAAAGCCAATGGCCTGATGGAGTCCTCCACCATTGCGGCGATCCTGGTGGGGTCCGTGGCGGGGGGGGTGCTGGCGGACTGGCATGTGCTCGCCGCGCTTGGCGTATGTGCGGCGGTGTATGGCGGCGCGGTTATCGCAAACCTGTTTATCCCGACGTTGCCGGTGGCGCGTCCGGGGCAATCCTGGCGTTTTACCCCGATGACGGGCAGTTTCTTTAACGCCTGCCGCGTACTGTGGCGTAACGGTGAAACGCGATTCTCGCTGATGGGCACCAGCATGTTCTGGGGCGCGGGCGTGACGCTCCGCTTCCTGCTGGTGCTGTGGGTGCCAGTCGCGCTGGGTATTGCTGACAACGCCACGCCAACTTATCTGAACGCGATGGTCGCTGTCGGGATTGTCGTCGGTGCCGGGGCAGCGGCAAAACTGGTAACGCTTGAGACCGTCGCACGCTGTATGCCTGCGGGGATTTTAATCGGCGTCGGCGTGTTGTTCTTCTCGCTCCAGCATGCGTTGCTGCCAGCGTATGTGCTTCTGATCCTGATTGGTATTCTGGGTGGTTTCTTTGTCGTGCCACTGAATGCGCTACTGCAGGAACGTGGCAAGCAGACCGTCGGGGCGGGTAATGCTATTGCAGTGCAAAACCTTGGTGAAAACATGGCGATGCTGTTAATGCTGGGGCTTTATTCGCTGGCAGTAAAAGCGGGTGCGCCAGTGGTGGGGATTGGCGTCGGGTTTGGCGCGCTGTTCGCGCTGGCGATTGCCGGGTTGTGGATCTGGCAGCGTCGTCGTTGATATCAGTGCCCGGTGGCGGCGTTGCCTTACCGGGCCTACAAAATCCGCCAACATCACGAAACGTAGGCCGGGTCAGGCGAATCCGCCACCCGGCAAAAGCGTCCACTTACGGTGCCGGATAGGTATAAAACTGATGCACCGCTTCAATCTCCGCTAATACCTCTTCACTCAGGTTCAGATGGAAACTTTCAATGTTGGTTTTCAACTGTTCCATTGTCGTCGCGCCCAGCAGGGTGCTGGCGACAAACGGTTGACGACGCACGAAGGCCAGCGCCATCTGGGCGGGATCAAGGCCGTGACGTTTCGCGATATCAACATAGGCCGCAACGGCTTTCTGCGTCTGCTCGCCGCTGTAACGGGTAAAACGGCTGAAAAGGGTATTACGCGCTCCGGCAGGCTTCGCACCGTTCAGGTATTTGCCGGTCAGCGTACCAAAGCCCAGACATGAGTAGGCGAGCAACTCCACCTCTTCATACTGCGTGACTTCTGCCAGGCCCACTTCGTAACTGCGGTTCAGCAGGCTATAGGGATTCTGGATGGTAACGATGCGTGGCAAATCATGTTTATCCGCCAGGTGCAGGTAACGCATTACACCAAACGCCGTTTCGTTTGAGACACCAATGTAGCGGATCTTGCCCGCGCGCTGGCATTCAGTCAGGGCTTCCAGCGTTTCAAGCAGCGTAACGGCCGGTGCGCTCTCGTTCCAGCTGTAGCCGAGCTTACCAAAGCAGTTAGTGGGACGTTGCGGCCAGTGCACCTGGTAAAGGTCGAGATAGTCGGTTTGCAGCCGCTTAAGGCTGGCATCCAGCGCGGCGTGGATATTCTTGCGATCGAGGATCTGGTTCGGACGTATCCCGGCATCGTTATTGCGGGAGGGTCCGCTGACTTTGGAGGCAACAATCAGCTTTTCGCGATTGCCGCGTTTTGCCAGCCAGTTACCGACGTAGGTTTCGGTTAGCCCTTGCGTTTCCGGGCGTGGTGGCACAGGGTACATCTCTGCAACATCAATCAGGTTAATCCCCTGGCTGACGGCATAGTCGAGTTGTGCATGGGCATCGGCTTCGCTGTTTTGTTCACCAAATGTCATCGTGCCCAACCCCAGTTGGCTTATCTCCAGAGCGCTGTGGGGGATACGGTGATAATGCATAGCCGGCTTCCTTCATTAAAAGACAGACCGCGTCAGGAACTTCCCGACAAAGGAATATAAACATGGCAGAGGGGAAGCAAAAGGGGAAGAAAAAATTCAAGGAGGCCAGCAAGCCACTGACCTTAATCCGTTTATCGCTCGATGATCTGGGATACTTCGTCGCGATTGATCTGCATCTTATTACCTTCCTGATCGCGGTAGCTCACCAGGCCGGTGTCGTCGTCGACTTCAGGTTTGCCATCGGTCAAAATCATACGTCCGTCTTTTGTTGCCATAACGTAATCACTGCTACAACCCGATACCGCAAACGCTAAACCTACCGCCGAGATTATCACTGCCCATTTTTTCATCGTTATCATCCTCACTGGCTCGTATCAAATCATAGTGTAGTAATAACCCGATATTACGACAGGTAAAAGTAGTAAAATCTTAAAAACAACGTAAATATGATTGATAGCGCTCAATTTCCGTTAAAAAACTACGTTTTTAGTAAAAAATGGCGTGCCAGCAGTGCGCCGGTGAAATTTTTTTTAAGGTAGAAGCCGCGTGGCAACGTCAGGATCGGTTCGCCGCGCGCCCCGACGGCTTCTGTTAACGCCTTGCTGTTGGCGGCTTTCGGACGCAGCTGTAACACTTCGCCGTGACGGGCGGTGATGCGCTCCACCTGCCCCAGCACAATCATATCCATCAGCTCTTCCCAGTCCTGGCAAAGCTGCCTCTCTTCCTCTTCATCAGGGCTCCAGAGCAAAGGCGCGCCGACGCGACGCTCTGCCAGCGGGATTTGTCTGTCACCTTCAACGGGCACCCATAGCACCCGTTTCAGCTTATGGCGAACATGGCTGGTTTCCCAGGTCACACCGCTATTGCCCGTTAACGGCGCAACGCAGACAAAGGTGGTTTCCAGCGGCCTGCCCTGGCTGTCTACCGGGATCGTTTTCAGTTCAACGCCCAGTGCAGCGAAATCTTGTTCCGGCTTACTGCCTGCGCTCGCTCCCAGCCAAAGCTCCAGCAGCATACCGATCCAGCCTTTATCGCGCTTGAGATCCTCTGGAATGGGTAAACCTGCCATCGAAGCCAGTTCCCCCAGCGAAAAACCGGCCAGACGCTGTGCCTGGTGCAATAGTTGAGCCTCACTGGCAGGGGGAGAAAGGAGCGGCGCAAGCGAAAGCATGAAGTTAACCCTTTGATTAAAAAATGAACTGATAATTTACCCTCTGTGGACAGAGTTTAACTTTTTCTGCGTAAATATCACATCTCTATGATTTATATGTTTTTTTATCTTTTCTGGGAAAAGGGTCTGTGCGCAAAAAGCAGGTTGTTCAAATCTGGTCACTGACAATAAACAGGATCTTACACCATGTTATCCACAGAAAAGTGGGATAACTGGGAATAACCCTCACTACTGTTTCAATTTACAGCCTTGACGTGCGACGAAAATCGAATTTTCACACAGATTGTGCCTAACTTATTGGCACAATCTGTGGATAAAACCGACACTGTTCGATCTTTCATCAGCACGAGGATCGCTGATGTGACGATCATCACGTTATTCACCATTTGCACAATCAAAACGTCATTAACTGGATGAAAATAATAAAATTATTTTTTGATGTCACAGTGGTGATATTGCATGGTTTTCAGGTTGTTCATCGGTAATTCCGTACTTCTTCACAACTATATCCACAGAAAAGGTGAATAAAATTGCCTTTGCGGTGCCTCATCTGTTTATAACTCGCCCTTTATTTGTGAGTTATTCAAATGTTATTAGGTTACAGGCCCGTAAGAGAGTGGTTTACCGCCTCCCTGTAGTGTGAAACAATCATTCATATATAAGGTTTAGTTTGGGGTAGTCCGGTGATTGATGACGATGGCTACCGCCCGAACGTCGGGATAGTAATTTGTAATCGTCAGGGCCAGGTGATGTGGGCCCGACGATATGGTCAGCACTCCTGGCAGTTCCCGCAAGGCGGGATCAATCCAGGGGAGTCCCCAGAACAAGCGATGTACCGGGAGCTGTTTGAAGAGGTCGGTTTAAGCCGAAAAGATGTTCGCATCCTGGCTTCGACCCGCAACTGGTTGCGTTACAAGTTACCGAAACGTTTGGTGCGTTGGGACACAAAGCCGGTTTGTATCGGCCAGAAACAAAAATGGTTTCTGCTGCAGTTGGTGGGCAACGATTCAGATATCAATATGCAAACCAGCAGTACGCCGGAGTTTGATGGCTGGCGCTGGGTAAGCTACTGGTATCCTGTTCGTCAGGTCGTGTCATTTAAGCGCGATGTTTACCGTAGGGTGATGAAAGAGTTTGCAAGTGTTGTTATGCAGCTTCAGGAGGCCCCTCCTAAGCCGCAGAGCGCACCTGCCTGGCGACGTAAAAGAGGTTAAGCTACGCAAATCATGCTCACCCGCTTGCGAGAAATAGTCGAGAAGGTCGCCAGTGCGCCTCGCCTGAACGAGGCGCTGAACATTCTGGTGACCGACATCTGTCTTGCGATGGAAACCGAAGTTTGTTCGGTATATCTGGCCGACCACGATCGGCGCTGCTATTACCTGATGGCGACCCGTGGTTTGAAAAAACCACGGGGGCGTACCGTTACGCTCGCGTTTGATGAAGGCATTGTGGGCCTGGTCGGGCGCTTGGCGGAACCCATCAACCTCGCTGATGCGCAAAAACACCCCAGCTTTAAATATATCCCTTCCGTAAAAGAAGAGCGCTTCCGTGCTTTCCTGGGCGTGCCCATAATTCAGCGTCGCCAGCTACTTGGCGTGCTTGTTGTTCAGCAACGTGAACTACGTCAGTACGACGAAAGCGAAGAGTCCTTCCTCGTGACGCTGGCAACCCAGATGGCGGCGATCCTATCCCAGTCTCAGCTGGCTGCGCTCTTTGGCCAGTATCGCCATACGCGTATTCGTGCACTTCCGGCCTCGCCGGGCGTGGCGATTGCTGAAGGCTGGATGGACGCCACGCTGCCGTTGATGGAGCAGGTTTACGAGGCTTCCACGCTTGATGCAGCACTTGAGCGTGAACGCCTGACCGCCGCGCTGGAAGAGGCGGCGAACGAGTTTCGCCGTTACAGCAAACGCTTTGCGGCAGGTGCGCAAAAAGAGACGGCGGCCATTTTTGACCTTTACTCGCACCTGCTTTCCGACGCACGCCTGCGTCGGGAACTGTTTGCTGAGGTGGATAAAGGCTCGGTCGCGGAATGGGCCGTTAAAAAAGTCATCGAGAAATTTGCTGAGCAGTTTGCGGCGCTGACCGACGGCTATCTGAAAGAGCGTGCGGGCGATCTCCGCACCCTGGGGCAGCGGTTGCTGTTCCATCTCGACGATACCATTCAGGGGGCAAATGCCTGGCCTAAACGGTTTGTGCTGGTTGCCGATGAGCTTTCTGCTACAACGCTTGCTGAACTGCCTCAGGACAGGCTTGCGGGCGTGGTGGTGCGAGACGGTGCCGCTAACTCCCATGCGGCCATTATGGTACGCGCACTCGGTATCCCGACCGTTATGGGCGCGGATATTCAGCCTTCGGTTCTGCACCGGCGTACTCTGGTCGTGGACGGGTATCGCGGTGAGCTTCTGGTCGATCCTGAGCCGGTACTGCTGCAGGAATACCAGCGCCTTATCAGCGAAGAGAATGAATTAAGCAAGCTGGCGGAAGATGACGTTAACCTGCCCGCACAGCTGAAAAGCGGCGAGCGGATCAAGGTGATGCTCAATGCCGGTTTAAGCCCCGAACACGAAGAGAAGCTCGGCAGTCGAATCGACGGCATCGGTCTTTACCGCACCGAAATTCCGTTCATGCTGCAAAGCGGCTTCCCGTCTGAAGAGGAGCAGGTCGCGCAGTATCAGGGTATGTTGCAGATGTTTAACGACAAACCTGTCACCCTGCGTACACTGGACGTCGGGGCGGATAAACAACTGCCGTACATGCCGATCAGCGAAGAGAACCCGTGTCTCGGCTGGCGGGGGATACGCATTACGCTCGATCAGCCTGAGATCTTCCTGATCCAGGTGCGCGCTATGCTGCGCGCCAATGCGGCGACCGGCAACCTCAGCATTTTACTGCCGATGGTCACCAGCATTGACGAGATCGACGAAGCACGACGCCTGATCGAGCGTGCGGGTCGCGAAGTCGAGGAGATGATCGGCTATGCGATCCCAAAACCACGTATCGGCGTGATGCTCGAAGTGCCGTCAATGGTCTTTATGCTGCCGCAACTGGCAAACCGCGTCGATTTTATCTCTGTTGGTACCAACGATTTGACGCAATATATTCTGGCTGTCGATCGTAATAACACGCGTGTAGCCAGTATTTACGACAGCCTGCATCCGGCCATGCTCCGCGCACTGGCGATGATCGCCCGTGAAGCTGAACAGCACGGCCTTGATTTGCGTCTGTGTGGTGAAATGGCCGGGGATTCAATGTGTGTTGCTATTCTGATTGGCCTGGGGTTCCGTCACCTGTCAATGAACGGTCGTTCTGTTGCTCGTGTGAAATACCTGTTACGTCATATTGAAATTGAAGACGCTCAGGAACTGGCTGCACGCAGCCTGGACGCACAGCTGGCAACCGAAGTGCGGCATCAGGTCGCTGCGTTTATGGAGCGGCGCGGTATGGGTGGCCTGATCCGCGGTGGCCGCTAGTTATTCTGCTCCCGATTCTATACACATCTTTTACATCTCAGGCGCATCCCCTGCGCCTGCCTTATGCTATGATTCGCAACTTTGGAGCACCTGCCAACGGCGGGAACGCAATTCTACCGCTGTCCACTTTCAGCGGAATAACAACATCTTGTGGTGACAGATGAACAGTGGTTATCTGCATTTTCCGGAATTCGATCCGGTTATTTTCTCAGTTGGACCTGTAGCGCTTCACTGGTACGGGTTAATGTACCTGGTGGGCTTCGTTTTTGCCATGTGGCTTGCAGGCCGTCGCGCCAGCCGTCCCGGCAGTGGCTGGACGAAGAACGAAGTGGAAAACCTGCTGTATGCGGGCTTCCTCGGCGTGTTCCTGGGCGGCCGTATCGGTTACGTGCTGTTCTACAACTTCCCGGTATTCCTGAGCGATCCACTCTATCTGTTCCGCGTCTGGGACGGCGGTATGTCCTTCCACGGCGGGCTGATTGGCGTGATCCTGGTGATGGTGATCTTTGCCAAACGCACCAAACGTAACTTCTTCCAGGTGGCTGATTTTATTGCACCGCTGATCCCGTTCGGGCTGGGCGCGGGTCGACTGGGCAACTTCATTAACGGTGAGTTGTGGGGACGTGTCGATCCGAGCGTTTCCTTTACCATGCTATTCCCTGGCTCTCGTGCAGAAGATATCGCGCTGCTGCCGTCACACCCGGAATGGCAATCCCTTTTCGACACTTACGGCGTTCTGCCGCGTCACATGTCTCAGCTTTATGAGCTGGCGCTGGAAGGCGTGGTACTGTTTATCATCCTGAATCTGTTTATCCGTAAACCGCGCCCGATGGGGGCTGTTTCTGGCCTGTTCCTGATCGGCTACGGCGCGTTCCGTATCATCGTCGAGTTCTTCCGCCAGCCGGATGCACAGTTTACCGGCGAGTGGGTGCAGTACATCAGTATGGGGCAGATCCTCTCCATTCCGATGATTGTCGCGGGTGCCATTATGATGATTTGGGCGTATCGTCGTCGTCCACAGCAACAACTTTCCTGAGGAATCATGAAACAGTATCTTGAATTGATGAAAAAAGTGCTCGATGAGGGCACGCCGAAAAACGACCGCACCGGCACCGGGACGCTCTCCATTTTTGGCCACCAGATGCGCTTCAATCTGCAAGAAGGCTTTCCTCTGGTGACGACAAAGCGCTGCCATCTGCGCTCGATCATTCATGAACTGCTCTGGTTCCTGCAAGGCGATACCAACGTTGCGTATCTGCATGAAAACAACGTCTCTATCTGGGACGAATGGGCAGATGAAAACGGCAACCTCGGCCCGGTATATGGCAAACAGTGGCGCGCATGGCCAACGCCAGACGGTCGTCATATTGATCAGATCACCACTGTGCTTAACCAGCTGAAAAACGACCCGGACTCGCGCCGGATTATCGTTTCCGCCTGGAACGTGGGTGAGCTGGACAAAATGGCGCTGGCACCGTGCCATGCGTTTTTCCAGTTCTACGTGGCGGACGGAAAGCTCTCTTGCCAGCTGTATCAGCGCTCCTGCGATGTGTTCCTCGGCCTGCCGTTTAACATTGCGAGCTACGCACTGCTGGTGCATATGATGGCGCAGCAGTGTGATCTTGACGTGGGTGATTTTGTCTGGACTGGCGGTGATACCCACCTTTACAGCAACCATATGGAACAGACTCATCTTCAGTTGACCCGTGAACCGCGTGCATTACCGAAACTGGTGATTAAACGTAAACCGGAATCCATCTTCGATTACCGCTTTGAAGATTTCGAGATTGAAGGTTACGACCCGCATCCGGGCATCAAAGCGCCTGTCGCGATCTGATACGGCACATCCTGTCACAACCGGTGCTCTTTAGCGCCGGTTTTTTTTCGCCCTCGTTCTGTTTTTCGAGCCTCTATCCAGGGATTATGCAACGTCATGCAACAGGCGATTTTCTCTGGATAGCGGCTCGTAAAGTCCAGTTTTAACGCTCGCTGCTTTTCCCGCACTTCGCCACACTCCTGCCATGAACAAAAAGAACGGTTTTACGCTTATCGAAACGCTTGTCGCCATTGCGCTGGTCGTGATCCTCAGTGCCACAGGGCTATATGGCTGGGACAGCTGGCAACGACAACAGAGGTTGTGGCAAACCGCTATGCAGGTGCGTGATTACCTGGTGTTTTTGCGTAACGACGCGAACCGGTATAACCGGGATCACCTAATCACGCTACAACAAGATGGGCAGCAGAGTTGCCTGTCGAGCACGCCAGCCATGGCCTGTGAAAACAGGAGCCCCTTCGTCCTCAGGATGCTCTGGCCGGAGGTCACACTGAGCGAGATAACGCCTTCACTGGGCTTCTACGGCTTAAGGGATACGGCATGGGCTGGAAGGATCGGCCTGCAAAGTCGGGCGGGGAAGTGGTTCGTTATTGTCTCCAGCGGCGGCCGTATCAGGGTGTGCAATAGCACAGGAGAAAATTCATGTCGTTGAACCAGCGAGGTTTTTCACTCACTGAGGTGCTTATCGCTATGGCGATAAGCAGTATTTTGTTGTTAAGCACATCGCGGTTTTTACCGGGTTTACAGCAGGCTGTTTTGCTGCAATCCGGCCAACAGGAGCTTGAAGAGGAGGTCTGGCAGAGCCTGTTTGCAATCGGTAAGCAGCTCCAGCGAGCGGGATACTGCGCAGGCGATTGCCAGGGGCAGGGGCTGGTCATTGGCAGGAAAGGAGAGTGCGTGATAGTGCAGTGGGATGCTAACAGTAACGGCTACTGGGACGTCTCTGCGTCCGAAAACGACAGCACGGGATTTCGCCTGGAGTCCGGGGCGCTGGAGGCGCTGCGGGGAGCGACATCCTGCGAAGGCAAAGGGTGGGAAAAACTCACCGACCCGGACAGGCTTGTGATCCAGCAGTTTGTGGTACGTAAAACCGAGCACACAGGTTTCGCGCCAGAGTTGAATATTAAGATAGCAGCCCTTCGCAAAGGACAATTAACCGCACCCTTTTGGGCTGACTACTCGGTCAGGGGATTTAATCTGTGAACCGTCAGAAAGGAATGTCGTCGCTGGCGTTAGTCTTGCTTTTGTTGGTGCTCGGCACGTTGATCCTCACCGGCCTTAACCAGCAGCTTGAAACCTTCAGTACGCTGGTGGGCGGTGAAAGCCTTTCCATTCGACAGCAAGCCGCCATCCAGTCCGCGCTGGAGTGGGGACGCGTTCAACACTGGTCGCTACAGCCAGCGGTTCAGTGCAAAAAGACGACTGCGTGGCGAGTCTGTTTGCGGTTGCTGAATGAGTCGCGCGTTTTGCTGATAGCCGGGGGGCACGATCAATTATTGTGGCGCGCAGGAGAAGTTAGCGACGGCCATATACGCTTCTCAGCCCATGGCTGGAGCGATTTCTGCCCGCTTAAGGAAAATTCACTATGCCAGTTGCCCTGAACAGACAAAAAGGATTTAGCATGGTTGAAGTGCTGCTGGCGATGATGCTTCTTGTTGTGGTTGTGACGGCATTATCCGGCTATCACCGCGCACTGGCCTCCCGGTTTGCACTGCTGAATCAGTATCGCCAGCTTTGGCACCATGCCTGGAATTTGTCTCAGCTCTCAACAATTGCGCAACCAGCAGGCTGGCGAGTCAGTCGGGGGCAGACAACGCAGTCCGGATGTGTCAGCATCACGGTTACCATTATTTCTCCTCTGGGGCGGCGCGGCGAGATGTCACAGCTGCATTGCCCGGTTAGCCAGTAGTCGGGAGTGTCTATGTTAAGGGTCTACCACTCAAATCGTCTGGATGTGCTGGAAGCGCTGATGGAATTTATCGTTGAGCAAGAACGGCTTGACGATCCTTTTGAGCCGGAAATGGTGCTAGTACAGAGCACCGGTATGGCGCAGTGGCTGCAAATGTCCCTTTCGCAGAAGTTTGGGATTGCAGCGAACATCGACTTCCCGCTCCCGGCGAGTTTTATCTGGGAGATGTTTGTGCGGGTATTGCCGGATATTCCTGAGCAGAGCGCCTTTAATAAACAGAGCATGAGCTGGAAGCTGATGGCGCTGCTACCGGACATGCTGGCGCACGATGACTTCGCCATGTTACGTCACTACCTCCATGACGATACCGATAAGCGCAAACTGTTCCAGCTGGCATCGCGCACTGCCGATCTCTACGACCAGTATCTGGTTTATCGCCCAGAATGGCTGACACGCTGGGAAGCTGGCGAGCGGGTTGAAGGATTACCGGAGGCGCAAACCTGGCAGGCCCCACTGTGGAAAGCGCTGGTCGAACATACGGAGGAACTTGGTCAGCCGAAGTGGCACCGTGCCAATCTCTATCAACGCTTTATCTCGATGCTGGAAAATGCCGCCGAACGTCCCGCCCGGCTGCCGTCCAGAGTGTTTATCTGCGGGATTTCGGCGTTACCGCCGGTCTATCTCAATGCACTAAAAGCGTTGGGTAAACATATAGATATCCATATTCTGTTCACCAATCCATGTCGGCACTATTGGGGCGATATTCAGGATGCTCGCTGGCTTTCACGGCTGGTAACCCGGCAGAGGCGACGTCTTTTTGAAGAACGCACCGTACCTCTGTTTAAAGACAGCGCAACGGCCGCGCAGCTTTTTGATGAGGATGGCATTCAGGATCTGCCAAATCCACTGCTCGCCTCCTGGGGCAAACTTGGGCGCGACTATATTCATATGCTCTCTGATATCACATCATCAGGGGAAGGTGATGTGGATGCGTTTGCAGATATTACGCCGGACAGCCTGCTGCATAATATTCAGCTGGATATTCTGAATCTTGAAAACTGCGCTATTGCCGGGATCACTGCCGACGAGTTTGCCCGCAGCGATAAGAAGCGAAAACTGGCACCTGACGACCGCAGCATCACTGTCCACGTTTGCCATAGCCCGCAGCGGGAAGTGGAGATCCTCCATGATCGATTGCTGGCAATGCTTCAGGACGATCCAACCCTGACGCCGCGCGATATTGTGGTGATGGTGGCGGATATCGACAGCTACAGCCCGTTTATTCAGGCCGTTTTTGGGAGCGCAATGGGCGAGCGGTATCTGCCGTACGCTATTTCTGACCGTCGGGCGCGTCAGTCTCACCCGGCGCTGCAGGCATTTCTCAGCCTGCTTTCGTTGCCCGACAGCCGGTTTATCTCTGAGGATGTACTGGCATTGCTGGATGTGCCTGTCCTTGCCGCACGTTTCGATATCAACGAAGAGGGACTGCGCTACCTTCGTCAGTGGGTTAATGAATCCGGCGTGCGCTGGGGCATTGATGACGATAACGTTCAGGAGTTTGAACTTCCGGCGACGGGCCAGCACACATGGCAGTTTGGCCTGACACGTATGCTGCTGGGCTACGCGATGGAAAGTAACCAGGGCGAGTGGAATGAGGTGCTGCCTTATGATGAATCCAGCGGGCTAATTGCTGAACTGGTCGGCCATTTAGCCTCACTGCTGATGCAGCTTAACCGCTGGAGACGCCAACTGATGCAGCCACGTCCGCTTGAAGAGTGGTTGCCGGTTTGTCGCGAAATGCTCAACGATTTCTTCCTGCCGGACAGCGAAACGGAAGCGGCAATGGCGCTTATTGAAAAACAGTGGCAGGCCATTGTCGAAGAGGGCGTCAGTTCGCACTACGCAGAGGCGGTTCCGCTTTCGCTGCTGCGTGATGAGCTGACGCAAAGGCTCGATCAGGAGCGTATCAGTCAGCGTTTCCTTGCTGGTCCAATTAATATCTGCACCCTGATGCCGATGCGTTCGATCCCGTTCAAAGTGGTTTGCCTGCTCGGTATGAACGACGGTGTCTATCCACGGGCGCTACCGCCGCTGGGCTTTGACCTGATGAGTGCTCAGCCAAAGCGGGGGGATCGTAGCCGTCGTGATGATGACCGCTACCTCTTCCTGGAGGCGCTCATTTCAGCGCAAAGTCAGCTGTACATTAGCTATATCGGGCGATCGATTCAGGATAACAGCGAGCGTTTCCCTTCTGTGCTGGTGCAGGAACTGGTGGACTATATCGGGCAGAGCCACTATCTGCCTGGCGATGAAGCGCGAAACTGTGATGAAAGCGAACAGCGAGTTAAGGCACATATTACCTGTTGTCATAGTCGTATGCCGTTTGACCCTGTTAACTTCATTGCGAATGAGCACCAAAGTTACGCCCACGAATGGCTCCCCGCCGCGAAGAAAGAGGGAACGGCGCATTCCGACTTCATTCAGGAGCTTGACGCTCGCCCTCTTCCATCTCTGACCTTCGAGCAGCTTCAGCGCTTCTGGGCGCATCCGGTGAGAGCATTCTTCCAGCAACGATTACAGGTTAACTTCCGCGCGGAAGAGAGCGAAATTCCTGATGCCGAACCGTTTATTCTTGATGGGCTGGAACGCTATAAACTTAATCTCCAGCTTCTGAATGCACTGGTTGAACAGGAAGACGCCGACAAACTCTTTCGCCGCTACCGTGCTGCGGGCCAGTTACCTTATGGTGCATTTGGGGAAATTGTGTGGGATGCCCAGTGTCAGGAGATGAAGGCGCTTGCCGATCGCGTTATAGCGTGCCGACACCCTGGGGAAAGCATCGAAATCGATCTTAACTGCAACGGTGTCCATCTGACAGGCTGGCTGACCCAGGTTCAGCCTGATGGGTTGCTGCGCTGGCGTCCATCGATGCTCAGTGTTTCACAAGGCTTGCAACTCTGGCTCGAACATCTTGTCTACAGTGCTTGCGGTAATGAAGGTGAAAGCCGGTTGTTTGTGCGTAAAGACGGTGAATGGCGCTTCCCGCCAGTGGCTACCGATCAGGCGTTGGCGTATTTGTCGCTGTACATTGAAGGCTACCGGCAGGGCATGAATAAACCGCTGTTGTTGCTGCCAGAAAGTGGTGGCGCGTGGATAAAAGCCTGTTACGACGCGCAGAATGATGCCATGTTAACGGATGACGCCTCGCTGCAAAAAGCCCGCACTAAGTTTATGCAGGCTTACGAAGGAAACATGATGGTGCGCGGTGAGGGCGAAGATGTCTGGTATCAACGTTTATGGCGAACGCTCGAACCAGAATACTTCGACGCTATTACGGAAGAGGCGCAACGCTACCTGTTACCGTTGTTCAAATTTAATCAGTCCTGAGTGCTGTATAAAAATTGCACAGATTTGGGCGTTCATTTATGATGCATCCCTTATCACGGACTGATGTACCAAAAGAAAGAGATGCTGGCACGTCCAGCACGCACTTTGTTAATGATGTAGCCGTGATAAAGAGGTCGTAATGCCAGGCAGCACCTTGTTCAAAGCGTTTGTTTTGTTTATCGCCCTTTGGGCTCCCGTCACTCAGGCAAATTCCGGTTGGCAACCTGTTCAGGAAACTATCCGTAAGAGCGAAAAAGATACCCGCCAGTATCAGGCTATTCGCCTTGATAACGGAATGACCGTGCTGCTGGTTTCCGATCCGCAAGCGGTGAAATCTCTCTCTGCGCTGGTTGTGCCGGTGGGGTCGCTGGAAGATCCTGACGCCCATCCAGGGCTGGCGCACTATCTTGAACACATGACGCTGATGGGGTCGAAAAAGTATCCGCAGCCGGATAGCCTGTCTGAATTCCTGAAAATGCACGGCGGCAGCCACAACGCCAGCACCGCGCCGTATCGCACAGCGTTTTACCTCGAAGTGGAAAATGATGCGTTGCAAGGGGCGGTAGACCGTCTGGCGGATGCTATTGCCGCGCCGCTTCTGGATAAAAAATACGCCGATCGCGAGCGTAATGCCGTGAATGCCGAATTGACCATGGCGCGTACCCGAGACGGTATGCGCATGGCGCAGGTCAGTGCTGAAACCATCAACCCCGCGCATCCTGGTTCGCGTTTCTCCGGGGGAAATTTCGAGACGCTGAGCGACAAGCCGAACAGCCCGGTGCTGGATGCCCTGCATGCGTTTCGTGATAAATACTACTCCGCCAACCTGATGAAAGCGGTCATCTACAGCAATAAACCATTGCCAGAACTGGCAGATATGGCTGCGCAGACATTTGGCCGGGTGCCGAATAAAAATATCGGCCTGCCGAAAATTAACGTCCCGGTGGTGACTGACGCACAAAAAGGGATCGTGATCCACTACGTGCCGGCACTGCCGCGCAAAGTGTTACGCGTCGAGTTTCGTATTGATAACAACACGGCGCAGTTCCGCAGTAAAACGGACGAGCTGGTGACCTATCTGATTGGCAACCGTAGCCCAGGCACGCTCTCTGACTGGCTGCAAAAGCAGGGGCTGGTGGAAGGTATTCGTGCTGATTCCGATCCTGTTGTGAACGGTAACAGCGGTGTGCTGGCGATTTCTGCGACCCTGACTGATAAAGGTCTCGCGAACCGTGACGACGTGGTTGCCGCTATTTTCAGCTACCTTTCTCTGCTACGCGAAAAAGGCATCGATAAACGCTATTTTGACGAACTGGCGCATGTGCTGGATCTCGATTTCCGTTACCCGTCAATTACGCGCGATATGGATTACGTTGAATGGCTGGCGGATACTATGATCCGCGTGCCGGTGGCGCACACGCTGGACGCCGTCAATATTGCTGACCAGTATGATGCGGAGGCAGTAAAAGCCCGTCTGGCGATGATGACGCCGCAAAACGCCCGTATCTGGTACATCAGCCCGAACGAGCCGCATAACAAAACTGCCTATTTTGTCGATGCACCTTACCAGGTCGATAAAATCAGCGAACAAACCTTTGCAGGCTGGCAGAAAAAGGCCGGAGAGATTGCGCTGCAGATGCCGGAACTGAACCCGTACATCCCGGATGATTTCTCACTGATTAAAACCACGAAGGATTACCCGCACCCGGCGCTGATTGTTGATGAGCCAACGCTGCGCGTGGTTTACACCCCAGGCCGTTATTTTACAAGCGAGCCAAAAGCCGATGTCAGCGTGGTTTTGCGTAATCCAAAAGCGATGGACAGCGCTAAAAATCAGGTGATGTTTGCGCTTAATGATTATCTGGCCGGTATTGCGCTGGATCAGCTCAGTAACCAGGCGGCAGTGGGCGGGATTAGCTTCTCGACCAATGCCAATAATGGTCTGATGGTGAATGCAAACGGCTATACCCAGCGTTTGCCACAGCTGTTCCAGGCGCTGCTGGAAGGCTATTTCAGCTATACCCCAACGGACGAGCAGCTTGAGCAGGCCAAATCCTGGTACGCGCAGATGATGGATTCTGCGGAGAAAGGCAAAGCCTACGATCAGGCGATCATGCCTGCGCAGATGCTGTCGCAAATTCCGTACTTCCAGCGTGAAGATCGCCGCGCACTGCTGCCATCCATCTCACTGGAAGATGTACTGGCTTACCGCGAAAAGCTCAAAACCAATACTCGTCCGGAATTCCTTATTGTCGGAAATATGAGCGAGGATCAGGCTAAAACCCTGGCACAAAATGTGCGAACGCAACTGGGCTCAAAAGGTGACGAATGGTGCCGTAACCAGGATGTGCTGGTTGAGAAAAAGCAGAATGTGATTTTCGAAAAAGCGGGGAGCAGTACCGACTCCGCGCTGGCTGCCGTATTTGTCCCAACAGGTTATGACGAATTTTCCAGCTCCGCGCAGAGTGCGGTGCTCGGACAAATTATTCAGCCGTGGTTCTATAACCAGCTTCGTACTGAAGAGCAGCTTGGCTACGCGGTCTTTGCGTTTTCGATGAACGTGGGTCGTCAGTGGGGGCTCGGTTTCCTGTTGCAGAGCAGCGACAAGCAGCCAGCGTATCTCTGGCAGCGTTATCAGGCTTTCTTCCCGCAGGCGGAAGCAAAACTGCGAGCCATGAAGCCGGACGAGTTTGCCCAAATTCAGCAGGCGGTTATCGCCCAGATCATGCAGCCGCCGCAGACTCTGGGTGAAGAAGCCTCGCAACTGAGCAAAGATTTTGATCGCGGTAATATGAAGTTTGATTCGCGTGATAAAGTAGTGGCCGAGATAAAACAGCTGACGCCTCAGAAGGTGGCCGACTTCTTCCATCAGGCGGTGGTAAAACCGCAGGGAATGGCCATTTTGTCTCAGGTTTCCGGCAGCCAGAATGGGAAAGCAGAGTACGTTAACCCGAAAGGCTGGACCGTCTGGAAGAGCGTCAGCGCACTGCAGCAATCTATGCCCTGGAGTAAGAAAGAATGACCGATACCGCTGAGTCCCTTGATCCCTTACGTTTACCGCTACAAGGTGAACGATTGATTGAAGCCTCAGCGGGAACGGGAAAAACCTACACCATTGCCGCGCTCTATCTGCGCCTGCTGCTGGGGCTGGGTGGTAACGCGGCTTTTCCACGCCCGCTAAGCGTGGAGGAGCTGCTGGTGGTTACCTTCACGGAAGCTGCCACCGCCGAGCTACGCGGCCGTATCCGTGCCAATATCCATGAGCTGCGCATCGCCTGTCTGCGCCAGAGCACGGATAATCCTCTCTACGCAAGCCTTCTGGAAGAGATTGCCGATAAGCAACAGGCAGCCCGGTGGCTGTTGTTAGCAGAAAGGCAGATGGACGAGGCGTCAGTCTTCACCATTCATGGTTTTTGTCAGCGTATGCTGAGCCTGAATGCGTTTGAATCCGGCATGCTGTTTGAACAGCAGCTTATTGAAGATGAGTCTGAGCTTCGCTATCAGGCCTGCGCGGATTTCTGGCGTCGTCACTGTTATCCTTTGCAGCGTGATATCGCTGAAGCTGTACATGCGTTGTGGAAAGGGCCGGAAGAGCTTCTGCGCGCTATCGATCGCTATCTGCAGGGCGAAGCACCGGTAATAAAGTCCCCGCCGCCAGCCGATGAAACGCTGGCCTCTCGCCATGAAAAGATCGTCGCGCAAATCGCGACCATAAAGCAAAAATGGAATGAGTCAGTCAGCGAGATTGACGCGATCATAGAAAATTCCGGGATCGACAGACGCAAGTTTAACCGTGGCAACCAGGGGAAATGGATCGAAAAGATCAGTGCCTGGGCGCAGGAAGAGACGCGTGGTTATCAGCTCCCGGATGCGCTGGAAAAATTCTCCCAACGCTTTCTGATTGAGCGGACCAAAGCCGATGGCATCGTCCCGGAGCATCCCCTGTTTGTTGCCATTGAGACACTCCTTGCGGAGCCATTAACGCTCAATGACCTGATGATCACCCGAGCCATGGCGGAGATTCGTGAAGCCGTGGCGCGTGAAAAGCGTCGCCGGGGCGAGCTTGGGTTTGACGATATGCTAAGCCGCCTGGACGCCGCGCTGTGCAGTGAAAATGGTGAAGCCCTTGCTGCCGCCATTCGAACCCGTTTCCCGGTGGCGATGATTGACGAATTTCAGGATACCGACCCTCAGCAGTACCGCATTTTTCGCCGTATCTGGCGACAGCAGCCGGAGACCGCGCTGTTACTGATTGGTGACCCTAAGCAGGCCATTTACGCTTTCCGCGGCGCAGATATTTTCACCTACATGAAAGCCCGTAGCGAGGTTTCTGCGCACTATACCCTGGAGACTAACTGGCGCTCTTCCCCCGGTATGGTTGAAAGCGTTAATACGCTGTTCAGCCGGATGGATACGGCGTTCATGTTCAGGGAAATTCCTTTCCTGCCGGTGAAATCAGCACCGAAAAATTCTACCCTGCGCTTTGAATACAAGGGGGCGATGCAGCCAGCCATGAATTTCTGGTTGCTGGACGGCGAAGGCTGTGGCGTGGCGGATTATCAAAATGCGATGGCGCAGCATTGTGCTGCACAAATTCGTGACTGGTTAAGCGCAGGTGCTCGCGGTGAGGCGCGTTTGTGGAGAGGGGAGCATGCGAGTCCCGTTAAGGCGTCGGATATCACGGTGCTGGTACGCAGCCGTCAGGAGGCATCGCTGATCCGCGATGCACTGACGTTGCTGAATATTCCTTCAGTCTATCTCTCGAACCGTGACAGCGTATTCGAAACCCTGGAAGCTCAGGAGATGCTGTGGCTGCTCCAGGCCGTACTGTCGCCAGAGCGTGAAAATACGCTTCGCAGCGCACTGGCAAGTTCCATGCTGGGGTTGAACGCGCGCGATATTGATACTCTGAATAACGACGAAACCGCCTGGGATGCGGTGGTGGAAGAGTTTGTCCATTACCGGGAGCGCTGGCAAAAACGCGGTGTGATGGCGATGCTACGCGAATTGATGGCTCAGCGTCATATTGCGGAGAACCTGCTTGCGACATCTGGCGGTGAACGCCGCCTTACTGATATTTTGCATATCAGCGAGCTGTTGCAGGAAGCTGGCACCCAACTGGAGAGTGAACATGCTCTGGTACGCTGGCTGGCGCAGCAAATTGCTGACCCAAACAGCAACGCGTCCAGCCAACAAATGCGCCTGGAAAGCGATAAACATCTGGTGCAAATCGTCACCATCCATAAATCGAAAGGGCTGGAATATCCGCTGGTCTGGCTGCCGTTTATCGCTAATTACCGCGTTCAGGATCAGGCGTTTTATCACGATCGCGAATCTTTCGAAGCGGTCCTCGATCTTAGCAAGGCTGAAACCAGCGTTGAACTGGCGGAAGCAGAACGTCTGGCGGAGGATTTACGTCTGCTGTATGTAGCGCTGACCCGGTCTGTCTGGCACTGCAGCCTGGGCGTCGCACCGCTTTTCCGCCGCCGTGGTGAAAAGTCCGGCGAGACCGATTTTCATTTAAGCGCTCTGGGGCGGCTTATCCAGCTTGGTGAGCCAAAAGATGCCGCAGGGCTGCGACTGTGTCTTGAATCCCTGTGCTGTGAGCATATTGCGCTGCAAATCCCCACGTCACCCGATAACAGCCGCTGGCAGATGCCTGAACAGCGTGAACCGGAACTGCATACCCGTAAGATTGTGCGAACCCTTGTCGATGACTGGCGTGTCACCAGCTATTCAGGCTTACAGCAACACGGCCAGAGTATCGCGCAGGATCTGATGCCAAAACTGGACGTGGATGCCGCAGGCGTGGGGGAGGTTAATGTCGAGCCAACCTTAACGCCTCACCAGTTCCCTCGTGGCGCGTCACCGGGGACATTTTTGCATAGCCTGTTTGAGGAGCTGGATTTCACCCAGCCCGTATCGGCGGAGTGGGTGCTGAAGATGCTGCAAAGCGGAGGCTATGACGCGCAATGGCAATCGGTACTGACTGACTGGGTAAATACCATTTTGCAGGTGCCGCTCACGGAGCAGGGCCTCTCCCTCAGCCAGTTGACTGCCAGAGATAAACAGGTGGAGATGGAGTTTTACCTCCCTATCGCCAGCCCGCTCAAGGCGGATGCGCTGGATGCGCTGATACGCGAGTACGATCCGTTATCCGCTGGCTCTCCGCCACTGAACTTCCGTCAGGTTCAGGGGATGTTGAAAGGGTTTATCGACCTGGTGTTCCGCCATGAAGGGCGTTACTACCTGCTGGATTACAAATCGAACTGGCTTGGCGAAAACAGCGAAGCGTATACGCAGCAGGCGATGGCTTCGGCCATGCAAATGCATCGCTACGATCTGCAGTACCAGTTGTATACGCTGGCGCTCCATCGCTACCTGCGCCATCGCATTGCGGATTACCGTTACGACGACCACTTTGGCGGCGTTATCTACCTGTTCCTGCGCGGCGTGGACGCGACGGACGCGCGGTCGGGCATTTTTAATACGCGCCCGGACGCGGCATTGATTGAAAAGATGGATTACCTGTTTGCGGCAGGTACGGAGGAAGTCGCATGACGATGCAGGAATTATTGCTGGAAGCGGTAGAACAACGCTTGCTGCGTCAACTGGATGTGCAGTTCGCCATGATGGTCGCAGGTGAGCATCCCGCCGTCATGCTCGCGGCTGCCATCCTCAGTAAAGACGCGGGCGAGGGGCATGTCTGCCTGCCGCTTTCGCGCCTGGCGGTTGATGAGAAAACGCCTCCGGGGCTGCAATCCTGTTTTTCCTTGCTTGGTGAACGGGTGGACTGGCAGGACGTACTTTTGAATTCAGCTGCCGTGAGCGGCGGAGAGAGACAAACACCCATAATATTTATCGGCGATCGTTTATACCTTAATCGCCTGTGGCGCAACGAGCTGACTGTCGCTCGTTTCTTCTGCGAGTCAAATGCGCCTCTTCCCTGCGATGAAGCGCAACTCCGGCAAACGCTGGATGCCTTGTTTACTTCTGACGAGGCTACCGACTGGCAGAAGGTGGCGGCAGCCGTCGCCTTAACGCGGCGGATTTCGGTGATTTCCGGAGGGCCGGGAACCGGAAAAACAACCACCGTGGCGAAGCTGCTTGCTGCGCTGATCCAGCTTGCGGGTGAGCAAAAGTGTCGTATTCGCCTGGCTGCACCTACGGGCAAGGCTGCGGCGCGACTGACAGAATCGTTAGGTGGCGCACTGCAAAAATTGCCGCTCACTGAGGATCAGCTTGCACTGTTTCCTGACGAGGCCAGTACATTACACCGCTTGCTCGGTGCACAGCCGGGAAGCCAGCGGCTGCGCTACCATGCCGGAAACCCGCTGCATCTGGATGTGCTGGTGGTGGATGAAGCCTCTATGATTGACCTGACCATGATGTCACGGTTGATTGATGCCCTGCCTCCTCATGCGCGCGTTATTTTCCTGGGCGATCGCGATCAGCTCGCCTCCGTTGAAGCCGGAGCGGTACTGGGTGATATTTGCACCTATGCCAGCTTTGGCTATACGGCTTCGCGCGCTCAGGAACTGGCGCGTCTGACCGGCTGCACGCTTGAAGGGGATAGCTCCCCGCTGGCAAGCGCGCTGCGCGATAGCTTGTGTCTGCTGCAAAAAAGTTACCGCTTCGGGAGTGATTCCGGCATTGGTCAACTGGCGGCGGCGGTAAATCGGGGCGATCGGCATACCACGCGCGCTGTCTTTGACGGTACGTTTACGGATATCGAGAAAAAATCCCTGCAGAGTGGGGAAGAGTATCAGGCCATGCTTGAGGATGCCCGGCAGGGCTACCAGCATTTCCTGGCCTGCGTACAGCAGAAAAGCACGCCAGAAGAGGTCATCGCCGCGTTTACTGAATTCCAGTTGCTGTGCGCCTTGAGAGAAGGGCCATTCGGCGTAACGGGGCTTAACGAGAGGCTGGAACAACTGCTGGCGCAGAAGCGCAAAATTACCCGCTTGCCGCACTCGCGCTGGTATGAGGGGCGGCCAGTGATGATCTCCCGTAATGATAGTGCGCTGGGCCTGTTTAACGGTGATATCGGCATTGCGCTCGACCGCGGACAAGGGCTGCGCGTCTGGTTCCAGATGCCGGACGGTAGCGTGAAGTCGGTGCAGCCCAGCCGCCTGCCTGAACATGAAACCGCGTGGGCGATGACGGTTCATAAATCGCAGGGGTCTGAGTTCAACCATGCGGCGCTGATCCTGCCAACGCAGCTGTCGCCGGTGGTTACACGCGAATTGATTTACACCGCCATTACCCGCGCGCGTCAGCGTTTGTCTCTTTATGCCGATGACCGCGTGCTGGTACAGGCGATAGCCACCCGCACAGAACGCCGGAGCGGTTTAAGCGCGATATTCGAGTCTGTGTAATCAAAGCCCTCGCCGGACGGAGAGGGCGTTATATTACCCCAGGTCGGCCATCAGTACCTTTGACC
This sequence comes from Enterobacter oligotrophicus, assembly GCF_009176645.1. Lineage (NCBI taxonomy): Bacteria > Pseudomonadati > Pseudomonadota > Gammaproteobacteria > Enterobacterales > Enterobacteriaceae > Enterobacter > Enterobacter oligotrophicus. The sequence goes on along the minus strand of NZ_AP019007.1, from coordinate 1,512,638 downwards.
GGCGCTGGTAGTTGTACATCTCTTTCTTACTTTCCGGCAGGGAATCAATATCTACCGGCGTAAAGCCGCGCTCCTGGAACCAGTGAATGCTGCGTGTCGTCAGGACAAACAGCTTACTGAGTCCAATCTGGCGCGCCTGGGCCGCCACCCGCTCCAGCAACATTTCGCCCCGCGATGAGCTGCGATAGTCCGGATGCACCGCCACGCAGGCCATTTCGCCGATCTTCTCTTCCGGGAACGGGTAGAGCGCAGCGCAGGCAATGGTCAGGTTATCGCGCTGGATAATGGTAAATTTGTCGATCTCCATCTCCAGTTGTTCGCGGGAGCGACGAACCAGAATCCCCTGTTGCTCCAGCGGGCGGATCAGCTCCAGGATACCGCCGATATCATTGATGGTAGCGCGACGGATCTGCTCGGCACTCTCCATCACGATCTGCGTCCCGATACCATCACGGGAGAACAGTTCTTGCAGCAGGGCTCCATCTTCCTGATAGCTAATCAGGTGGCTACGCCGCACACCGCTACGGCAGGCTTTTACTGCGCCACGCAAAAAACGCACGGTGCCGGAGTGATAATCCCCCTCGGCTTCCAGCGCTTCCACGCGGGCCTGGGCTTCGTTAGGGAAAAGCTCCGGCACAATCACCCCTTCATCGTTTACGACGCCCTGCGAGGAGCAAAACCCAATCATTTTTTCCGCCTTCAGTTTGATGGCCAACTGGGTGGCGATCTCTTCAGACGTCAGGTTAAAACTTTCACCCGTCACGGAGACCGCCACGGGCCCCATCAGCACGATGGCACCGCTGTCCAGCTGGCGATGAATGGCGTCTTCATCGATGCGGCGAATGCGACCGCTGTGGCAATAATCCACACCGTCGTCCACGCCAAGAGGCTGAGCGATGATGAAGTTGCCGCTCACCACGTTGATATGCGCGCCCTGCAGCGGCGTATTGTTCAGGCTCATCGAGAGGCGCGCAGTGATATCCAGCTGCAGCAGCCCCGCAGCCTGCTTAACCAGTTCCAGCGTTTTGGCATCGGTTACGCGGGTGTGCTTGTGGTAAATCGGCTCATGGTGGTGTGCCGCCAGGTTGGCGTCAATCTGCGGACGTGCGCCATACACCACAACCAGCCGGATACCGAGGCTGTGCAACAGGCCAATATCATTGACGATGCTGGAAAAGTTTTCATGCTCAATGGCTTCGCCGCCAAGCATGATGACAAACGTTTTTCCCCGATGGGCGTTGATATAGGGAACAGAATGGCGGAATCCCTGGACCAGTTCGGTTCTACGTTCCTTCACCATGGCACAACCCTTAATGAATGTTTATTCGTAATTTATGTATTTTTATTCGATTGTGGCCGTGCGCGCAAGCCTAAATTTTCTGCGACCCACAGAAATGAATAAGTAATCCGTGCGTTAGCATAGGAATGTTTACCCTTTTATAGATGACAGTTTATGCGTCATTCGTTAAAGTTTTCGGTCAATTTGGACGTTTTGTTTATTAATGAGATTTCTTGCTCGGGAGAAGCATGTCGGGAGCCAATTCAGCAATAAGCCGCCGCCGCTTGTTAAAAGGGGCCGGGGCGATGTGGTTGCTTAGCGTCAGTCAGGTGGGTCTTGCCGCCACAAGCCAGGTCGTGGCGGTGCGCGTCTGGCCGTCGTCGACCTATACGCGCGTGACGGTAGAATCCAATCGCGTGCTGAAATATAAGCAATTTGCCCTCAGCAACCCTGAGCGTGTCGTGGTGGATCTCGAAGGCGTAAACCTGAACTCCGTGCTGAAAGGAATGGCGGCGCAGATCCGTGGCGACGATCCATTTATTAAGTCGGCGCGTGTCGGGCAGTTTGATCCTCAAACCGTGCGCATGGTATTTGAGCTGAAACAGAACGTTAAACCGCAACTGTTTGCGCTTGCGCCTGTTGCGGCCTTTAAAGAACGCCTGGTGATGGATCTCTATCCGGCCAATGCGACGGACATTCAGGACCCGCTGCTGGCGTTGCTGGAAGACTACAACAAAGGCGATCTCCAGCGTCAGGTTCCCCCGGCGCAAAGCGGTCCACAGCCGGGAAAAGCCGGGCGCGATCGACCGATTGTGATCATGCTCGATCCTGGTCACGGCGGGGAGGACTCCGGTGCTGTCGGCAAATATCACACGCGGGAAAAAGATGTGGTGCTGCAAATTGCGCGCCGCCTGAAGGCTTTAATCGACAAAGAAGGCAATATGCGTGCCTACATGACGCGCAACGAAGATGTCTTTATTCCGCTGAAAGTCCGCGTGGCGAAAGCACAAAAGCAACGCGCAGACCTGTTCGTCTCGATTCATGCGGATGCGTTTACCAGCCGTCAGCCGAGCGGCTCGTCGGTGTTTGCGCTGTCAACGAAAGGGGCGACCAGTACCGCAGCGAGATATCTGGCGGACACGCAGAACGCCTCTGACTTGATCGGTGGCGTGAGTAAAAGCGGCGATCGTTATGTCGACCACACCATGTTTGATATGGTGCAATCACTGACCATCACCGATAGCCTGAAGTTTGGTAAAGCGGTGCTCGGTAAGCTGGGCAATATCAACAAGTTGCATAAAAACAGCGTAGAACAGGCCGGCTTCGCGGTACTGAAAGCGCCGGATATCCCGTCGATTCTGGTCGAAACCGCGTTTATCAGTAATGTGGAAGAGGAGCGTAAGCTCAAGACAGCGAAATTCCAGCAGGAAGTGGCCGAGTCGATTCTGGCAGGGATACGGGCGTATTTCTCGGACGGGGCGACGCTGGCGCGACGCGGGTAGTTTCTTAAGCCGGGTAAACGCCCGGCAAATTCACAAACCGCAGATACAAAAAAACACCCTTAAGGGTGTTTATTGTTTAAGAAGTATTGGTTGCGGGGGCCGGATTTGAACCGACGACCTTCGGGTTATGAGCCCGACGAGCTACCAGGCTGCTCCACCCCGCGTCACCGTACTGCTTTTACTTCATCACATTGTGTTGGTTGCGGGGGCCGGATTTGAACCGACGACCTTCGGGTTATGAGCCCGACGAGCTACCAGGCTGCTCCACCCCGCGTCACCGTACTGCTTGTACTTCATCACATTGTATTGGTTGCGGGGGCCGGATTTGAACCGACGACCTTCGGGTTATGAGCCCGACGAGCTACCAGGCTGCTCCACCCCGCGTCCGTGGAAGCGCACTATACTCGGATAGGTTTGTGATGCAACCCCTTTTTCACATAATTCATTATTTTGTATGTAAATTGAACGACATTGCGACGTTTGGACTATTTTTTGCGCAAAATTTGCCAAAGGGCATGTGATTGCATTTCATTAAAACGGGCGGTTTGTTATCTTCATCACGCGGAAATGGGCAACTAAAAGACGAGACATAATGAAAGGACGTTGGGCGAAGTATCTGATGACGGGCGCAATGGTAGCCATTCTTGCGGCCTGCTCTTCTAAACCGACCGATCGTGGTCAACAGTATAAAGACGGGAAATTATCCCAGCCTTTCTCTTTAGTTAACCAGCCCGATGCCGTCGGCGCACCGATTAACGCCGGAGATTTTTCCGAACAGGTCTACCAGATCCGCAATGCGTCGCCGCGCCTCTATGGCTCACAGAGCAACATTTATAGTGCGGTACAGGACTGGCTGCGCGCGGGCGGTGATACGCGCAATATGCGCCAGTTTGGTATCGACGCCTGGCAGATGGAAGGGGCGGATAACTACGGTAACGTCCAGTTCACCGGCTATTACACGCCGGTTATTCAGGCGCGCCACACGCGTCAGGGGGAGTTTCAGTATCCCATCTATCGTATGCCGCCAAAACGTGGCCGTTTGCCGTCTCGTGCCGAGATCTACGCCGGTGCGCTTAGCGAAAACTATGTCCTGGCCTACAGTAACTCTTTGATGGATAACTTCATCATGGACGTTCAGGGCAGCGGTTATATTGATTTTGGTGATGGTTCTCCGCTTAACTTCTTCAGCTACTCCGGTAAAAACGGCCATGCCTACCGCAGTATCGGGAAAGTGCTGATCGACCGTGGTGAAGTGAAGAAAGAAGATATGTCGATGCAGGCGATCCGCGAGTGGGGCGAAAAGCACAGCGAAGCCGAAGTGCGTGAGCTGCTGGAGCAGAACCCGTCGTTCGTCTTCTTTAAACCGCAAAACTTTGCGCCGGTGAAAGGGGCGAGTGCGGTGCCGCTGATTGGCCGCGCGTCTGTCGCGTCGGATCGCTCTATTATTCCGGCGGGCACCACGCTGCTGGCGGAAGTTCCTCTGCTGGACAACAACGGCAAATTCAACGGCCAGTATGAGCTGCGTCTGATGGTTGCGCTGGATGTGGGTGGCGCGATTAAAGGCCAGCACTTCGATATTTATCAGGGCATCGGCCCGGATGCGGGCCACCGTGCGGGCTGGTATAACCACTACGGACGCGTCTGGGTGCTGAAAGCCGCCCCTGGTGCCGGAAACGTATTCAGCGGTTGATTGTGGTATTCTGAGCAGTATAAAGATAACTGAGCAGGGGTGAGGATTAACCTCACCCTTTTTACATCTGAGGTTCTATGTCTGTAGTAATCAGCGATGCCTGGCGTCAGCGTTTTGGCGGCACGGCACGTTTATATGGTGAAAAAGCCCTGCAGCTGTTTGCGGATGCGCATGTCTGCGTTGTGGGCATCGGCGGCGTTGGCTCCTGGGCGGCGGAAGCGCTGGCGAGAACCGGGATTGGCGCGATCACGCTGATTGATATGGATGACGTCTGCGTGACCAACACCAACCGTCAAATTCACGCCCTGCGGGATAGCGTCGGGCTGGCGAAATCCGAGGTGATGGCGGAGCGTATTCGCCTGATAAACCCGGAGTGCCGCGTCACGGTGATTGATGACTTTGTAACGGCAGATAACGTTGCAGAGTACATGAGCAAAGGCTACAGCTATGTGATTGACGCCATTGACAGCGTGCGTCCAAAAGCGGCGTTAATCGCATATTGTCGCCGTTATAAGGTTCCACTGGTCACCACTGGTGGAGCGGGCGGGCAAATCGATCCGACGCAGATCCAGGTGGCCGATCTGGCGAAAACCATTCAGGACCCGCTGGCGGCCAAGCTGCGCGAACGGCTAAAAAATGACTTCAACGTGGTGAAAAACAGTAAAGGCAAGCTGGGCGTGGACTGCGTATTCTCTACTGAAGCGCTGGTCTACCCGCAGGCAGACGGTTCGGTGTGTGCAATGAAAAGCACGGCGGAAGGGCCAAAAAGAATGGATTGCGCCTCCGGTTTCGGAGCGGCCACTATGGTGACCGCGTCCTTCGGTTTTGTGGCGGTGTCTCACGCCCTGAAGAAGATGATGGCGAAGGCGGAACGTCAGGCCTGAGCCTGACGCGCCGCGTCCAGCACGGCCTCGTTGAGCGCGATCAATCCCTGACCGCGCGAGGTGCTCAGCTGTGCGCGGAGTCCAAGCTCATCAAACAGCGCCAGCGGCGAGTGTGCCAACAGTTCTGCGGCGCTTTTACCCTCCACGGCGGTTAACAGCACCGCCAGCAGGCCACGCACAATCCGCCCTTCGCTGTCGCCAAAGAAATGCAGCTTCTCACCGGAGACGCTAAACCCAAGCCAGACGCGATTCTCGCAGCCCGCGATCTCTTTTGCCTGAGCTTTAAGATCGTCTGACAGGGCAGGCAATTGTTTGCCGAGTAAAATCAGCTGACGGTATTTATCTTCCCATTGACTCAAAGGGCCGAAGGTCTGTTTTAACGTCTCTTCCGTAATAACGGTGCCGAACGGGTGTCCGGCTAACGCTGAACTCGTCATTAATCCACCAGTAATTCAAGGGCGCGGTCAACAGCGGCAACCAGCGCGTCAACGTCGCTTTTCGTATTGTACGGCGCAAATGAAGCACGCAGCGTACCGCTTACGCCCAGGGCTGCCAGCAACGGCTGGGCACAGTGTTGTCCGGCACGCAGGGCGATACCGTATTCGGCGAGGAGTGTCACCATATCGCTATGATGAACGCCTGCAAAATCAAAGGCTAACAGGCTGGAATCCTGCACCCGGAATGAACGAAAACCAGGGCGTTTTCTGAGTTCTTCCTCTGCCAGCGTTGCCAGACCCCGGCTCCAGCTTTCGGCCTGAACAATGTCTGTCTCAGCCAGCCACTCCAGCGCAGCGCTAAGGCCGATTACGCCCGCCACGTTCGGCGTGCCCGCTTCCAGACGGTAGGGCACGTCCTGGGTTTTGAAACCGTCGAAGGTCACTTCGGTGATCATTTTGCCGCCACCCAGCCATGGCGTCATTTTTGCCAGCAGTTCCGGCTTACCGTACAGCGCCCCGATGCCGGTTGGCCCGTACAGTTTGTGCCCTGAGAAAGCGTAGAAATCGATATCCAGCTTCTGCACATCTGCCGGGAAATGCACGACTCCCTGCGCACCGTCGACCATCACCACCATGCCGCTGGCATGGGCGATATCAATGGCGCGGGCCAGATCCGGGCAGCCTCCGGTCACGTTGGACATCTGCCCCAGCGCCAGAATACGGCTGCGGGGCGTAATCAGTTCAGGTAATCGCGCCACGTCTGGCAGGCAGTCTGCCGCCAGCGGCAGTTTGATGATGCGAGCCTCCGTTTGCCCGGCAACCATCAGCCAGGGTACCAGGTTAGCGTGGTGTTCGGCCTCACTCACGATGATTTCATCACCCGGCTGCAAGAGCGGTCGTGCATAGCACTGAGCCACCATATTGATAGCCTCGGTGGTGCCCCGCGTCCAGACGATATTTTTCCCGCTTTTGGCATTGATCAGGCGTGCAACCTGATCGCGTGCGGCTTCGTAGCGTGCGGTCAGGCGTTGCGCCTCGGCAAACTGGCTGCGATGCACATTGCCTGCACTCAGGCTGTAAAACTGTTGCGTTGCCTCGATAACCGCTTGTGGTTTTAATGCCGTAGCGGCGCTGTCAAGGTATATACCGGCATCAGCCAGCGCCGGAAACTGTGCGCGAAACTGCGCAGGACTGAAAGCGTTCATGGAATTCCTCATGTCGATAGAGAGATCGTCGCGCAATTTCAGCGGCAGGGCAAGGAAGTTGATATCTATCAGATTCGTCTGCATATCCTGGCGACCTCGAAAAAGCAGGTTATGCTAAATAGTGTTAGGTGGATGTTTTAGCCTGTTATAAATCGAGGTTTGAATAGCATTAATTGCTAAAGGAGAATAATCATGAATAAGACAGCTGCAATCATTTCTGCCTGTGCGTTTACCTTTGCCCTGAGCGCCTGTTCTGGTAACAACTATGTGATGCACACCAACGATGGTCGTTCTATCGTTTCGGAAGGGAAACCGACAACCGATAACGATACCGGGATGATTTCATACAAAGATGCTAACGGGAACAAGCAGCAGATCAACCGCACGGACGTGAAAGAGATGAAAGAAATCGAGCATTAACAGTCAGACAGGCAAAAAAAAGCACCGCAAATTGGCGGTGCTACATTAATCACTATGGACAGACAGGGTAAATGTACAGGAAGTGAAAAATTGGTAGCGTTGCTACCGTGGTCTGAATCGCAGACCAATTGCAAACACAACAACACAACATCACAACCGTAAGCCAAAAGTTCTTCAGAACACGCATTCCAAAAAAACTTTTCGTTCCGGCTCAGGAAGTGCCGCCACTATAGGTATTTGCTGGTAGTTCCTCAACGGACAAATTATAATGGCTCAGATAAAAAAAACTAATAGGTTAAACGTTGTTTCCTATATGTTAAATCTCGTTAACATCTAAGCCAGATAACCATGTCGAAGCGATTGCCACCTCTTAATGCATTACGTGTTTTTGATGCCGCAGCACGTCACCTGAGTTTCACCCGCGCAGCAGATGAGCTTTTTGTGACACAGGCCGCAGTAAGTCATCAAATCAAGTCACTGGAGGATTTCCTGGGGCTTAAGCTGTTTCGCCGCCGCAACCGCTCCTTGCTCCTGACCGAAGAAGGTCAGAGCTATTTTCAGGATATTAAAGAGATTTTTTCCCAGCTCACGGAAGCGACGCGTAAGCTGCAGGCGCGCAGTGCTAAAGGCGCGCTGACGGTCAGTTTATTACCCAGTTTTGCCATTCAGTGGCTGGTGCCAAGACTCTCCAGCTTTAACTCAGCTTATCCGGGAATTGATGTCCGCATCCAGGCGGTGGATCGCCAGGAAGATAAACTGGCGGATGATGTGGACGTCGCCATTTTTTATGGTCGCGGTAACTGGCCGGGCTTGCGTGTCGAGAAATTATACGCAGAATATTTGTTGCCGGTCTGCTCACCTTTATTGCTGACGGGCGACAAGGCGCTAAAGACGCCCGCTGATTTGGCACAACATACGCTTTTACATGATGCTTCTCGCCGTGACTGGCAAACTTATACCCGCCAATTAGGTCTTAGTCATATAAATGTGCAGCAGGGCCCCATTTTTAGCCACAGTGCAATGGTGTTACAGGCTGCTATTCACGGGCAGGGCGTTGCGTTGGCGAACAACGTGATGGCGCAGTCCGAAATTGAGGCTGGCCGTCTGGTTTGCCCGTTTAATGATGTTCTGGTCAGCAAGAATGCGTTTTATCTGGTTTGTCATGACAGTCAGGCAGAACTGGGTAAAATAGCCGCCTTCCGACAGTGGATACTGTCCAAAGCGGCAAATGAGCAAGAAAAATTCCGCTTCAGGTATGAACAATAACTTTTGTGTGCTGAGCACGCATCACTTTAGGACCGAAACATGACCAGCCGATTCATGCTGATTTTTGCCGCGGTGAGTGGCTTTATTTTTGTCGCACTGGGTGCCTTTGGCGCGCATGTGTTAAGTAAGTCTTTAGGGGTGGTAGAAATGGGCTGGCTCCAGACCGGCCTCGAATATCAGGCGTTCCATACCCTGGCCATCTTTGGGCTGGCGGTGGCGATGCAGCGCCGTATCAGCATCTGGTTTTACTGGAGCAGCGTGTTTCTGGCACTGGGCACGGTACTGTTTAGCGGTAGTCTGTATTGTCTCGCACTCTCGCATTTACGCCTGTGGGCGTTTGTTACACCTGTCGGCGGCGTCAGCTTCCTGGCAGGATGGGTATTAATGTTTATCGGAGCTATCCGTCTGAAACGCAAGGGCGTTGTTCATGAATAAGGTTGTTTTATATTGTCGCCCAGGGTTTGAGAAAGAGTGCGCCGCGGAAATTACCGATAAAGCGGCGAAGCGCGAAGTGTTCGGTTTTGCGCGCGTTAAAGAAAACGCGGGCTATGTGGTGTTCGAATGTTATCAGGCTGATGATGCCGACAAGCTGGCGCGTGAACTGCCGTTCAGTTCACTGATTTTCGCCCGTCAGATGTTTGTTGCGGGTGAACTGCTGAAGGATCTTCCGCCGGAAGACCGGATTACGCCGATTGTAGGTATGCTGCAGGGTGTGGTGGAGAAGGGCGGCGATCTGCGCGTCGAGGTGGCTGATACCAACGAAAGCAAAGAGCTGATGAAGTTCTGCCGTAAGTTCACCGTACCGCTACGCGCTGCGTTGCGTGATGCGGGCGTGCTGACGAACTATGAAACGCCGAAACGCCCGGTGGTGCACATCTTCTTCATTGCACCAGGCTGCTGCTACGCCGGTTACTCCTACACCACTAACAACTCTCCGTTCTTTATGGGCATCCCGCGTCTGCGATTCCCGGCGGATGCACCGAGCCGTTCAACGCTGAAGCTGGAAGAGGCGTTCCACGTCTTTATCCCGGCGGATGAGTGGGACGAGCGTCTGGCAAACGGCATGTACGCAGTTGATCTCGGGGCGTGTCCTGGCGGCTGGACCTATCAGCTGGTGAAACGCAACATGTGGGTTGCTTCAGTGGATAACGGCCCGATGGCGCAAAGCCTGATGGATACCGGACAAGTCACCTGGCTACGTGAAGATGGTTTCCGCTATCGACCTAACCGCAACAACATCTCCTGGATGGTGTGCGATATGGTTGAGAAACCCGCAAAAGTGGCCGCGCTTATGGCCTCCTGGCTGGTCAATGGCTGGTGCCGTGAGACGATCTTCAATCTCAAACTGCCAATGAAAAAGCGCTACGAGGAAGTGTCACAGAATCTGGCGTACATTCAGGAGCAGATGGATGAGCACGGCATTAACGTGGAGATCCAGGCGCGCCAGTTGTATCACGACCGCGAAGAGGTGACGGTGCACATTCGTCGCTGGTGGGCGGCTGTGGGCGGACGTCGCGACGAGCGATAGTCCGAGCTTTGTTTTGCCCGGTGGCGCTGCGCTTACCGGGCCTACAAGACCAACCTTAACTGCTGCAAATTCCCGTCCAGCTGTAAATCCGTCTGTAGCGTTGCGATTTCCCGGCAAATAAATGCCATCTCTTTATGTGCCTCCAGCTTCTTGCGCCATTTTTCCGGTACTTCATCCAGCCGGGCGTAGATCCCTTCAAGATCGTCAAAATCGGTCAGCAATTGTGCGGCACTTTTTGGCCCAATACCGGCGACGCCAGGCACTTTAGAGCTACTGACTCCTGCCAGCCCCCAGTAGTCGGGGAGCTGCTTCGGCGAGACGCCAAACTCACTGGCAATAAACGGCGCATCCAGCCAGCGCTTTTGAAAGTAGTCGCGAATGCGGATCGTTGGAGAGAGAAGCTGGCAGTAGCCTTTGTCGGTTGAAACGATAGTGGCCTGATGCCCCGCCCCCGCCACCTTTACGGCCAGTGTTGCCGCCAGATCGTCTGCTTCATTACCCTGTGCGCCCCAGCAGGGGACACCGCGCTGTTCAAAGGCTGCGCGGATAGCGGGCATTTCGGCATGAAGGTCGTCGGGCATTGGCGCGCGTCCGGCTTTGTAGTCGGGCAGGCGCTGGTGCCGCCAGCCCGTATTTCGTGCTTCGTCGTCAAACACAGCAACGGCATGCGTGGGCTCGCTATGGCGGATAAGCTGCTCAAGCGCGTGCAGACATGTGTCCTTACAGGGCGTGCCCTGTACCGCATGGATACGGCGGATCAGGTTGAGCGCGTCGACGATTAGCAAATGAACAGCCACAGATAATCTCCCTTCTGTTTAATGGGTGAAGGGTAACACTGTCAGAAGTATGAAACTATGCGTGGTGGGGAAAACAGGAAGAAGCCTCGCAAAACGAGGCTTCCTGAGAGGCTTAATCGCAGGTAACGATCTTCATCGCCAGGCCGCCGCGAGAGGTTTCGCGGTATTTGGCGTTCATATCTTTGCCGGTTTCGTACATGGTTTCGATAACCTTATCGAGACAGACGCGTGGTTCGCTGGTGCGACGCAGCGCCATACGCGCCGCGTTCACCGCTTTGACGGAGGCGATAGCGTTACGCTCGATGCATGGCACCTGCACCTGTCCGGCGACCGGGTCGCAGGTCAATCCCAGGTTGTGTTCCATGCCGATTTCCGCCGCAATGCACACCTGAGCTGGGCTTGCGCCCAACAGCTCTGCCAGACCCGCCGCAGCCATGGAGCAGGCCACGCCGACTTCACCCTGGCAACCCACTTCCGCGCCCGAAATGGAGGCATTCATTTTGTACAGCGAACCAATCGCGCTGGCGACCAGCAGGTAGCGCGCCAGTGAGTTCGCATTTACTTCGCGGATAAACTTGTCGTAGTACGCCAGCACGGCGGGCACGATACCGCAGGCACCGTTGGTCGGCGCAGTCACCACGCGGCCGCCCGCAGCATTCTCTTCGTTTACTGCCAGTGCAAACATGTTGATCCAGTCCACGACCGCCATCGGGTCAGTCGTGGTTTTGTCAGTGCTGACCAGCATACGGCGTAGCGCTGCCGCACGACGCGGTACGCGCAGCTTGCCCGGCAGAACGCCTTCGGTGGTGATCCCGCGTTCAATACCGCCGCGCATCACATCCCAGACGTTAGCAAAGTGCTGCTCAAGCTCTTCTTTGCTGTGCAGGGCCAGCTCGTTTTTCATCATCAGGCCGGAGAGGGAAAGCCCCGTCTCCTGGCAGTGACGCTGCAAATCCGCCGCGTTTTTGTACGGATAAGGCACTTCAACTGCAGAATTGTTGGTCTGACCAAAATGGTCTTCGTCGACGATAAAACCGCCGCCGATGGAGTAATACGTCTGGCTATAAACCGCTTTGTCGCCAGCCAGCGCGGTAATACGCATGCCGTTTTCGTGCAGCGACAGGTTGTCGGCATGGAAATTCATGCAGTGATCAACCGGAAATTCAACTTCGTGCTCGCCGTTTGCCAGCAGCAAACGACCGTGGGTATTCACGTCCTGGATGAAACCAGGGATCGCATCAATATCAACGGTGTCCGGCAGGTTTCCTGCCAGGCCCATGATAATGGCGATATCGGTATGGTGGCCTTTACCAGTCAGGGAAAGGGAACCGTATACATCGACAACCACGCGGGTGATGTCGTGCAAAATGCCGCGTGCAATCAAGTCATCCGTGAATTGTTTACCGGCTTTCATTGGTCCGACGGTGTGAGAGCTGGAAGGACCAATACCGATTTTGAAGATATCGAATACGCTAATCATGATGCGTCCATTGCTATCAGTCAGAGGGGAGGAGTGCGCCGTCCGAAAACGGCGCAGGAGGTATTAGCTGAACAGCGAGTAGAAAATGGCAGAGATGGCAATCAGACCCATAACTACAACGAATACGTTGCTGATATGGCCGCTGTATTTACGCATCGCAGGCACTTTCTGAATCGCGTACATTGGCATCAGGAACAGAATCATTGCGATAACCGGGCCGCCCAGGGTTTCAATCATACCCAAGATGCTTGGGTTCAGGGTCGCGACCGCCCAGGTGGTGACCAGCATGAACAGTGCAGTGATTTTGTTCAGTTTGTTGATTTCAATGCTCTTGCCTTTACCGCGCAGAGATTTAATCACCATACCGTTGAAGCCTTCACGTGCGCCCAGATAGTGGCCCAGGAAGGATTTGGTGATAGCGATAATCGCGATGATAGGTGCCATCCACGCAATCAGCGGCGCGTTAAAGTGGTTCGCCAGGTAAGAGAGAATAGAGATGTTCTGTTCTTTCGCTGCAGCCAGATCCGCCGGGGAGAGGCTCAGCACGCAGCTGAACACGAAGAACATCACGGTCAGTACCATCATGATGTGTGCACGTGCCAGGATGCTGGAGCACTTCTTCTCTGCACCATTGCCGTACTCTTCACGCTTCGCAACTGCGAAGGAGGAGATGATTGGTGAGTGGTTGAAGGAGAACACCATCACAGGAATTGCCAGCCACAGGGTCAGCATCAGGCCGTTACCGGTTGCGGATGCGCTGCTCAGGGACAGGGTTTCCAGCGCGGCACCGTTCCACTGTGGGATCAGGTACAGCGCCAGCACCATCAGAGCGGCAACAAACGGGAACACCAGTACGCTCATTGCTTTAACGATCATCTGCTCACCGAAGCGCACAATCGTCATCATGCCCACAATCAGGATCAGCGACAGAATGGCACGCGGAGGCGGCGTCATCTGCAACTGGTGCATCATGAAACTTTCAACGGTGTTGGTGATAGCCACGCTGTACACCAGCAGGATGGGGTAAATCGCGAAGAAGTAGAGCAGGGTAATCAGCTTACCTGCGCCTACGCCAAAGTGTTCTTCAACCACTTCAGTGATATCTTCGCCTGGATTTTTACCGGACAGCACGAAGCGGGTCAGGCCGCGGTGTGCGAAGAAGGTCATCGGGAACGCGATGATGGCCATGATGATCAGCGGGATCAGACCGCCGACACCTGCGTTAATAGGAAGGAACAGTACACCAGCGCCGATTGCTGTGCCGTAAAGGCCAAGCATCCACATGGTATCCGTTTTGCGCCAACCGCTTCGGGATTCAATCGAAGCAACGGTGCTGGTTTGAGTGGTTTCCATCTGTATCTCCTGGAGGAAGCAAATTGTCAGGTTTTTAGTCAAATCCGATGAAAAAGTGCCTGACGGTAATATGAAATTCGTTCAGTGACGGTTTTTTAATAATTTTTGCCCGTAACTATTGGCGGGCGGAAAGATACATTCTGGTGATGAATCTATCAGTGATCCCGATCCCAAATGCAATAATCCACTTTTGATATGGATATCTTTAGACCATTTATCTGTTAAAAAAACATCAAAGAGAATTTACGGGCGCGAAGGCTACCATTAACAACATATGGCCTGAAAGACCAGGCCAGTAGATAGGCGTCTTTCTCTGTAAAAAATGGAGTTTTTGGTATTTTCTGACGATTAATTTGGATTAAGGCTGATAATTTGCGGCTCAAAAAACAAAGTAATCGATTGCGTTTGGGATATGTGTATAAATGATATAAGGGAAGGTTATGAATTGTATCGGTAATAAAAAAGCCGGGTCACGATGAATCCCTACCCGGCCTGGAGGTCTGCTTTAAGACGGTTATGTGCAGATTTCGTAGCAAGGAATGTAAGCTGAACCCGGCAGTTTCATACGGTGCTGGGCAACAAAGCCCTGCAGCATGTCATCCATCCGGCGCATCATGTCGCGGTCACCGTGAATTTTGTACGGACCAAACTCCTCAATAGCCCTGATACCCACCTCTTTTACGTTACCCGCTACGATACCGGAGAAGGCGCGTCGCAGGTCGGCTGCCAGCACTTCAACCGGCTGGTCCGGATAGAGTTTCAGGTTGGCCATGTTTTCGTGCGATGGCTCGAACGGGATCTGCAGATCCGGTGCAATGCGGATTGACCAGTTAAAGCTGTAGGCATCGCCGGTATCACGACGGTTCTCTTTCACCAGCGGCATCGCTTTCTTCATCTGACGTGCCACTTCTGCCGCGTCATCAATGATAATGCGGTAGTGACGACGCGCGGCTTCACCCAGCGTATGCACGATAAATTCGTCCAGCACGCGGAAGTAGTCAGCGCTCTCTTTTGGCCCGGTCAGGATGAGCGGCAGAACCTGATCTTTGTTGGCCGGATTCATCAGAATGCCGAGCAGATAGAGCAACTCTTCCGCCGTACCGACACCGCCAGGGAAGATGATGATGCCGTGGGCGATACGGACAAACGCCTCAAGGCGTTTTTCGATATCCGGCATAATAATCAGTTCGTTAACCAGCGGGTTAGGCGGCTCAGCGGCGATAATGGACGGCTCGGTCATGCCGATAAAGCGCCCCTCTTTGTAACGCTGCTGAGCGTGTCCCACCGCCGCGCCTTTCATTGGCGCTTCCATCGCGCCGGGCCCACAACCGGTGCAAATGTTCAGCTCACGCAGGCCGAGCTGCGTTCCCACACGGCGTGCGTAGAGATATTCGGTTTCGTTAATCGAGTGACCACCCCAGCAGACGACCATATTCGGTGCCTCGCCAACATGCAGGGCGCGGGCGTTACGCAGAATGGAGAACACCAGGTTGGTGATATGAACGGAGCTTTCGAGGTCAAGATGCTGGAAACGGCCAGCGTTATGGATCTGTCCGTTAACGAACAGAATGTCACGCAACACCGCAAACAGGTTGGCCTGCAGCGAACGGATAATTCGCCCGTCGACAAAAGCCTCTTCCGGCGGGTTGATGACTTCGAGTTTTACACCACGCTCCCGGCGCAGCACGTTGATATCAAAACTTTCAAAGCGGGACAGCAGCTCTTTGCTGTTATCTGTCAGACTTCCGGAGTTCAGTACGGCAAGTGAACAGTTACGAAACAGTTGATAGAGGTCGCTACTGGCCGTGCGTTTAAGCATGTCCACTTCCAGCTGCGACAACATATCCATTGAGCCAAGCGGGCTAATATGTGTAATCAAGTGAGCTCCTTACGGGACGATTATCGTCTTTCCCTGTTGATTACAATAGCCCTGGCTTATGACGTTTCACAACACCTCGGGCGGAATACCGCCCGCATATTGTGAAAATATTTATATTACTGACGCACCAGCCGGCCCGTTGCAGGGACAAAATCGGTGTTGGTGCGCCACGGATTGATATCCAGGCCTCCACGACGGGTATAGCGGGCGTACACGCTCAGCTTTTCCGGCTGACAGAAGCGCTGGATATCATTGAAGATGCGCTCCACGCACTGTTCGTGGAATTCGTTGTGATGACGGAACGACACCAGATAGCGCAGCAGTTTTTCCCGGTCAATCTTCGGACCGCGGTACTGGATCTGCACGGAGCCCCAGTCTGGCTGATGGGTGATCAGGCAGTTGGACTTCAGCAGATGGCTTACCAGCGTCTCTTCGACCACTTTTTCACCTGCCGCGTTTTCGAGGTAATCGGTGCTGAAAGCGTAGTTATCCACCTCAATATCCTGATCGTCTATGCAGGTGCCGTTGAAGTGGGCGATAGGTTGCCCTTCAAGTTCATGCAGACGATACAGTGAAACGGTGACGTTACCCTGCGCACAGGCGCGTAAATCCTGCTCCAGCGTATGCTGGACATCATCCCAGCTGTTGAATTTCGTCTGGTTAAAGCTGTTGAGATACAGTTTGAAACTCTTGGACTCCACCAGGTTAACGCTGGCGTAATCCAGCTCAACGTGGCCCACCGCCACCTGCGGCAGGCCGCGCGCGTTCAGCCAGGAGAGTTCGTACAGCGTCCAGATATCTCCGCCAACAAACGGCAGTGAATCGGCATGCAGGCCAAGCGGATCGCGGTTCAGGCTACGCGGCACACCCTGAAGCAGGCTTGCGTCGTAGGTGTCGCGGTAATCGGTCGATTTCCCCAGCGTTAAGCCCGTTAACGCCTGATGATTTTCGTAGGACATGTTTCATAGCCACTTTGCAGGTAAACTTACAGGCTGAGTTTATCCTGTCTTACCAGAAGAGAGAAACCGGTGGATATCGAAACAGCAAATGCCCTGACTACGTTCACGACCCGTTATTGCGACGCATGGCAGGAAAAGCACGGCACCTGGCCGCAAAGTGCCGAACTGTATGGCGTACCTTCGCCCTGCATCATCTCTTCGCTGAACGAGAGCGTTATCTGGCAACCTAAACCCAACACTGGCGAGCAAAATGTAAATGCGGTTGAACGCGCAATGGACCTTGTGGTACAACCTGCGCTTCACGCGTTTTACACCACGCAATTCGCAGGGGATATGGCCGCGCATTTTAATGGCGTGGCGTTGACATTACTGCAGACCTGGAGTGAAGACGATCTGCAACGCGTTCAGGAGAACCTGATAGGTCACCTGGTCACGCAGAAACGCCTTAAACTTTCTCCGACGCTCTTTATTGCGACACTCGACAGTGAACTGGACGTCATCTCAGTCTGCAACCTGTCTGGCGAAGTCATTAAAGAGACTATCGGCACCCGCAATCGCGACGTACTGGCCCCTTCACTTGCGGATTTCCTTACCCGACTTGAGCCACTTCTGTAATCCATCATGCTATTGCACGTGTGAGAGATCTCTTACAAGGTTTGTGAGAGATCGCCGTCGCATTAAGCAATGTCTTATTTGTCTTATAATAATTTCCTCATGTTTTTCAGTTTGTTAATCCTTTTCTTAACTGGCGACGCATCTTTCCCGTGGCTTACAACGCTCACAGGATGGGTTGTAAGACGAAGCGGAATAGCGGATTCTATCTCTGTCGACAGGATGCCGACACGAGAGACGAACATCAGGATGATGACGTTTCTCGCAAAGGACACGTCAGGATGGCGCGACAGGAAGGCTTCAGGATGAAGCGAAGTGGATAACGCAGGACGCGTAAGGGACACCTCCAGGAAGGAGAACGTGAGCCGGTCAGGATGGTCGGCGGGTCAGGATGACCGGGATGTTTCAGGATGAAACAAACACATCAGGATGATGTGAGCAGGATGCAGCGGTCTAAGGATGACCAGGCCTTCGGGCATCAGGAAAAGTTGTCATGGATGAGCAGGGAGCACGAATTGTAGCTGGAATGCTGCGGAACGAACCGGGAGCACTGTTTTTACAGTGCTCCCTTTTTTTATTTCTGCATCACGCAATGCTATGCTGCGCGCCGTTCAGTTTTTCAGTTGAGGTCACTATGACGCATCACGATAGCGTTCGTGCTCAGTTGCACACCATCGAAACTCTTTTGCGCCAGCATCAGCTGTGGCAGGACACTGCGCCACAGCCAGAGGCGTTCGCCAGTACACAACCTTTCTGCCTGGATACGCTGGCACCCTTTGAATGGCTCCAGTGGGTTTTAATTCCCCGTATGCACGCCCTGCTTGAGGGGGGCCACCCGTTGCCGCAGGCGTTTGCCGTGTCGCCTTATTATGAAATGGCGCTTGATGCGACGCACCCTGCGCGCGATGTCATGCTGGCTGAGTTAGAAAGGCTGGATGCGCTGTTTTCTGGTGATAATGCATGACGCTTGAGATCCTTTATCAGGATGAGTGGCTGGTGGCGGTCAATAAACCGTCGGGCTGGCTGGTGCATCGCAGCTGGCTCGATCGCGACGAAAAAGTGGTGGTGATGCAAACCGTGCGCGATCAGATTGGTCAGCATGTTTTTACCGCGCATCGTCTCGACAGACCGACCTCCGGCGTATTGCTGATGGGGCTTTCCAGCGAAGCTGGCCGTCTGCTGGCACAGCAGTTTGAACAGCATCTTATCCAGAAACGCTACCACGCGATTGTACGCGGATGGCTGACGGAGTCCGCCCGGCTTGATTACCCGCTGGTGGAAGAGCTGGATAAAATCGCTGATAAATTTGCCCGCGACGACAAAGGCCCGCAGCCTGCGGTGACCGACTATCGCGGTATGGCGACCACAGAGTTGCCGGTGGCAATCAGTAAATTTCCTACTACCCGCTACAGCCTGGTTGAGCTTTTGCCCCAAACCGGGCGTAAACATCAGCTTCGCCGTCACCTGAAGCACCTGCGCCATCCGATCATCGGAGACAGTAAGCACGGCGATTTGCGCCAGAATCGCAGCGCAGCGGAACACTTTGGCTGTAATCGCCTGATGTTGCACGCGAGCGAGTTGAGCCTGACGCACCCGTTTACTGGCGAACCGCTGACGATCCGCGCAGGACTGGACGACGTGTGGATGCAGGCGTTGTCACAGTTTGGCTGGCTGGGGCAACTCCCCGAAAATGAAAGGGTTGAGTTTGTATCAGGCAACGTTCAGGATGAACAGCAAGCGCAATAATTAAGGGAGCAAAGCATGGCTGAAGTAGGCATTTTTGTCGGCACAATGTACGGCAACTCATTACTGGTGGCGGAAGAGGCCGAGGCGATCCTCGCGAACCAGGGCCATAAAGCCACCGTCTATGAAGACCCGGAACTGGCGGACTGGGAAAAGTATAAAGATAAATACATCCTGGTCGTCACCTCCACCACCGGGCAGGGCGATCTGCCGGACAGCATCGTGCCGCTTTTCCAGGGGATTAAAGATCAGCTTGGTTACCAGCCTGACGTTCACTACGGCATCATTGCGTTAGGTGACAGTTCGTATGCCAATTTCTGCGGCGGTGGTAAGCAGTTCGATGCGCTTTTACAGGAGCAAAGCGCGCAGCGCGTAGGCGAAATGCTGCTGATTGATGCCGGTGAACACCCGGAACCAGAAAGTGAATCGAACCCGTGGGTTGAGCACTGGGCGACGCTACTGAAATAACCCGCACTGTACGAGTCGTAGGCCGGGTCAGGGGAAGCCGCCACCCGGCAACGAAGCCGCACCAAAACCTTAATTCCGTGAACCATCTTCCACTGCTTTGGGCTTATGCCCCAATCCACGTTCCACACACCCTTTAATGTTGTGTTCCTGCACGGTGAGGGAACGCATCACTCCTTCATATACTTTTCCCGTCAGTTACCAAAAGGCAGTGCGTCACTATAAAACGGCATGTCGCCGTACCAAAACTGCCCAACACTAACCTCTCATTCTGATTACCCTACAGGTGCTGTACAGAATGAACCTGGCGAGAGCCAAGATTCAGGAGTGCAACAATGAGTACATTAAGCCACGCGGCGAGCAGCGCTGAAAAGCGCACCAATGCTCGCTACTGGATAGTGGTGATGCTGTTTATCGTCACATCCTTTAACTATGGTGACCGCGCTACGTTGTCGATTGCCGGGTCTGAAATGGCGAAAGACATTGGACTCGACCCGGTTGGCATGGGTTACGTTTTCTCCGCATTTTCATGGGCCTACGTGATCGGCCAAATCCCAGGCGGCTGGTTGCTTGACCGTTTCGGTTCTAAACGCGTCTACTTCTGGTCCATCTTTATCTGGTCGATGTTTACCCTGCTGCAGGGCTTCGTCGATATCTTTAACGGCTTTGGCATTATCGTTGCGCTGTTCACCCTGCGTTTCCTGGTAGGCCTGGCGGAAGCGCCTTCCTTCCCTGGTAACAGCCGTATTGTGGCGGCCTGGTTCCCGGCGCAGGAGAGGGGAACCGCGGTGGCAATTTTTAACTCGGCGCAATATTTCGCCACCGTTATCTTCGCCCCGATCATGGGCTGGCTGACCCACGAAGTGGGCTGGTCGCACGTCTTCTTCTTTATGGGCGGGCTTGGGATCGTCATTAGCTTCATCTGGCTGAAAGTGATCCATGAACCGAACCAACATCCGGGCGTGAACAAGAAAGAGCTGGAGTACATTGCGGAAGGCGGGGCGCTGATCAACATGGATCAGAAGATTGCCAAAGAGAAAGTGCCGTTCAGCCAGAAATGGGCGCAGATCAAACAGCTCGTTGGGTCACGCATGATGATCGGCATCTATCTGGGTCAGTACTGTATCAACGCGTTAACTTACTTCTTCATCACCTGGTTCCCGGTTTATCTGGTGCAGGCGCGCGGAATGTCGATTCTGAAAGCGGGCTTTGTTGCCTCGATCCCGGCCATCTGCGGCTTCGTGGGCGGAGTGTTGGGAGGCGTGATTTCCGACTGGCTGATGCGCCGTACCGGTTCGCTCAATATTGCCCGCAAAACACCTATCGTGCTGGGTATGCTGCTCTCGATGACTATGGTGTTCTGTAACTATGTGAGCGCGGAGTGGATGATTATCGGCTTTATGGCGATGGCGTTCTTCGGCAAAGGGATTGGTGCGCTGGGTTGGGCGGTGATGGCGGATACCGCGCCGAAAGAGATCAGTGGCCTGAGCGGCGGTCTGTTCAACATGTTCGGCAACATTTCCGGAATTGTGACCCCCATTGCCATCGGCTACATCGTAGGAACGACCGGTTCTTTCAGCGGTGCGCTGATTTACGTCGGTGTGCATGCTCTGGTGGCGGTATTGAGCTACCTGGTGCTGGTTGGGGATATCAAGCGTATTGAGCTTAAACCTGTCGGAGGACACGTATAATGACTACACAATCAAGCCCTGTCGTAACGGAGATGAAGGTTATCCCGGTGGCGGGGCAGGACAGCATGCTGCTCAATATTGGCGGCGCTCATAATGCCTGGTTTACCCGTAATATCGTGGTGCTCACTGACAGCGCCGGTAATACTGGCGTGGGAGAAGCCCCCGGCGGAGAGGTTATCTACCAGACGCTGGTAGACGCCATTCCGCAAGTCACAGGCCAGGAGGTCGCCCGGCTGAACAAAGTGGTTCAGCGGGTGCACAAAGGCAACCAGTCGGCTGATTTCGACACGTTCGGCAAAGGAGCATGGACCTTTGAGCTGCGCGTCAACGCGGTCGCCGCGCTGGAAGCGGCATTGCTCGATTTGCTCGGCAAAACGCTGAATGTACCGGTTTGTGAACTGCTCGGGCCGGGCAAGCAGCGCGATGCCGTCACGGTACTCGGCTATCTGTTTTATGTTGGCGATCGCAACAAAACTGACCTGCCTTATCTTGAACGTTCGCCTGGCAGCCACGATTGGTATCACCTGCGTCATCAGGAAGCGCTTTCCAGCGACACGGTGGTTCGCCTGGCTGAGGCGGCCCAGGACCGCTACGGCTTTAAAGATTTCAAACTGAAAGGGGGCGTGTTGCCGGGTGAGCAAGAAATTGAAAGTGCGCGAGCGCTGAAAAAACGTTTCCCGGATGCGCGTATTACTGTCGATCCGAACGGTGCATGGCTGCTGGATGAAGCTATCGCCCTGTGTAAAGGCATGGGCGATGTGCTGACCTACGCGGAAGATCCGTGCGGGGCTGAGCAAGGTTTCTCTGGCCGCGAGGTGATGGCGGAGTTCCGCCGGGCGACTGGCCTGCCGGTCGCAACCAACATGATTGCCACCAACTGGCGGGAAATGGGCCATGCGGTGATGCTTAACTCAGTGGATATTCCGCTGGCCGACCCGCATTTCTGGACGCTCTCTGGCGCGGTGCGCGTTGCCCAACTCTGTGACGACTGGGGCCTTACCTGGGGCTGCCACTCCAATAACCATTTTGATATTTCACTGGCGATGTTTACCCACGTTGGTGCGGCGGCACCGGGTAACCCGACAGCTATAGATACCCACTGGATTTGGCAGGAAGGCGAAGCCCGCCTGACGAAAAATCCGCTGGAAATTAAAAACGGCAAAATTGCCGTGCCGGATGCGCCGGGGCTGGGCGTGGAGCTTGACTGGGATCAGATCCACAAAGCGCATGAGGCGTATAAAAAACTGCCGGGCGGCGCACGTAACGACGCAGGCCCCATGCAGTACCTTATCCCCGGCTGGACATTTGACCGTAAGCGCCCTGTTTTTGGACGTCACTGATAAAAGGATTGAACGATGAGCACATTTTCTACCCCAGTAGTCACTTCCATGCAGATCATTCCGGTGGCGGGCCATGACAGCATGCTGATGAACCTGAGCGGCGCACATGCCCCATTTTTTACCCGCAATATCGTGATCATTAAAGACAACGCCGGACATACCGGCGTCGGGGAAATTCCAGGCGGAGAGAAGATCCGTAAGACGCTGGAAGATGCCATTCCGCTGGTCGTGGGTAAAACCCTCGGCGAATACAAAAATGTTCTGAGCACCGTGCGCAGCACTTTTGCAGAGCGTGATGCGGGCGGGCGCGGTCTGCAGACTTTCGATCTGCGTACCACTATTCATGTGGTGACCGGCATCGAAGCCGCGATGCTGGATCTGCTGGGCCAACACCTGGGTGTTAATGTCGCCTCACTGCTGGGGGATGGTCAGCAGCGTAGTGAAGTGGAAATGCTCGGTTACCTGTTCTTTGTCGGCAACCGCAAACTGACGCCGCTGCCTTACCAGAGCCAGCCTGATGAACACTGCGACTGGTATCGCGTTCGTCATGATGAAGCGATGACCCCGGATGCCGTGGTGCGTCTGGCAGAAGCTGCTTACGAAAAATACGGTTTCAATGATTTCAAACTGAAGGGGGGCGTGCTGGCAGGCGAGGAAGAAGCGGAGGCAATTACCGCGCTGGCAAAACGTTTCCCGCAGGCGCGCGTAACGCTGGACCCGAACGGTGCCTGGTCGCTTGATGAAGCGATCAAAATCGGTAAGCAGTTGAAGGGGGTACTGGCCTACGCGGAAGATCCGTGCGGGGCTGAGCAAGGTTTCTCCGGGCGTGAAGTGATGGCGGAGTTCCGCCGTGCCACCGGGTTACCCACCGCCACCAACATGATTGCCACCGACTGGCGACAGATGGGGCATACTTTGTCTCTTCAGTCTGTCGACATTCCGCTGGCTGACCCGCACTTCTGGACGATGCAGGGTTCGGTTCGCGTGGCGCAGATGTGCCATGAGTTCGGCCTGACCTGGGGCTCACATTCCAATAACCACTTCGACATCTCTCTGGCGATGTTCACCCACGTGGCAGCCGCCGCGCCGGGCAATATTACGGCTATCGATACCCACTGGATCTGGCAGGAAGGCAACCAGCGCCTGACCAAACAGCCGTTTGAGATCAAAGGTGGCATGGTGCAGGTGCCGACGACGCCAGGCCTTGGCGTTGAGCTGGACATGGATCAGGTGATGAAAGCCCATGAGCTGTACCTGAAACACGGACTGGGGGCGCGCGACGATGCAATGGCAATGCAGTACCTGATCCCGAACTGGACATTCGACAATAAGCGTCCATGCATGGTACGATAAACACACTGGGACCGCTCCCATTGGCGGTTATTTCCATGGTGTATGCTTAACGTAGCTAACATGCGTAAGGATGGCTTATGAAAATAGTTATCGCACCGGACTCATATAAGGAAAGTTTGAGTGCACTTGAGGTCGCGACGGCGATAGAGCGCGGTTTTCGCGAAATCTTCCCCTCGGCTCACTACGTGAAATTGCCGGTTGCTGATGGGGGGGAAGGAACCGTGGAAGCCATGGTTGCCGCCACTCAGGGGCGAATCGTCCATGTCCCGGTCACCGGTCCATTAGGTGAGCGTGTGGAAGGATTCTTTGGAATATCCGGTGACGAGCAGAGCGCATTCATCGAGATGGCCGCCGCCAGTGGCCTTGAGCTGGTTGTGCCTTCTCAGCGTAATCCGCTGAAAACCACCTCGTGGGGAACCGGTGAGCTCATCCGTCATGCGCTGGATGCGGGTGTTAAGCATATTATTATTGGTATCGGCGGCAGCGCCACCAACGATGGTGGTGCTGGCATGGTGCAGGCGCTGGGGGCAAAACTGCTGGATGCGAACGCACAGCCAATCGGTCAGGGCGGCAGTGAGCTGGCAAGGCTGGCACATATCGATCTGAGCGGGCTGGATACGCGCCTGGCCGGTTGCCGGATCGAGGTCGCCTGCGATGTCACAAATCCGCTTACCGGAGAAGAGGGGGCATCTGCGGTGTTCGGGCCTCAGAAAGGGGCCACGCCAGAGATGATCGCCACTCTGGATAACGCGCTGGCACATTACGCCCACGTGATCGCTCGGGATCTGGATACCCATGTTTTAGATCTTGCCGGTGGCGGCGCAGCTGGCGGAATGGGGGCGGCACTGTATGCATTTTGCGGTGCCCAGCTACGGCAGGGCATTGAAATTGTCACTGATGCCCTGCATCTGGATGAACAGGTTGCCGATGCTGATTTGGTCATTACCGGAGAGGGGCGCATCGACAGCCAGACGATCCACGGCAAAGTGCCCGTTGGCGTGGCGAAGGTGGCTAAACGCTATAACAAACCGGTTATCGGCATTGCAGGCAGCCTGACAGCGGATGTGGGTGTCGTGCACAATCACGGTATTGATGCCGTGTTTAGCGTGATCTATACCATCTGCTCACTGGAAGAGGCGCTCGAAAATGCGCAGCAAAATGTCCAGATGGCGGCAAGGAATATTGCGGCGGTGTTGAAAGTGGGGCAGATGATTCAGCCGTAAATGCCCGGTGACGCTACGCTTACCGGGCCTGCAGGATTGCGATCGCAGGCCGGGTAAGGCGAAGCCGCCACCCGGCATTTCCTTTAACTCCCCAGCACCTTCATCGCTTCCCGCGTCACATTATCCATCTCATCCAGCAACTCCAGAAACTCGGGTTCAAGCTCAGATTCCGGTGTGCCTGCACGCAGTTGCTGCTCCAGCAATTGGCAAAGATTTTTCAGCCTTGGCACGCCGCTGTAGCCACAACTGCCATGTAGCTTGTGGATAGCATCAAGTAGTTCGTCCGGGCTTTCCCCGACCAGCTGCTCTTCAACTTTATTGCGGATTTCCGGCAAAAACGCGACCAGCATCTGAAGCATTTCGCGCGCGAGATCAGGTTTACCTGCCGCCTGGCGTAGCGCCAGCTGCCAGTCGAATGTGGCGTTCTGATTAACACTTATTTCTACGGGGTCTGCTGAAACGACGGTATACGTCCCACCGAGTTGTCCGGGCTTATAGCGCAGTAGCAGGCTATGCAGTTTCTCTTCGTCGATGGGCTTTGCCAGATAATCATTCATCCCGGCGCTCAGCAGCTTCTCTTTTTGGCCTGCCATCGCGTGCGCGGTCACCGCAATGACCGGCGTTTGCTGCTGGTGCGGAAGCTGGCGAATCAACTCGCAGGCGCGGATACCGTCCATGCCTGGCATCTGAATATCCATCAATATCAGATCGAACTGCATCTGTTTGGCTCGTTCAACCGCCTCAGCGCCGCAGGTGCACAACTCAACGTGCTGAACCTGATCTTCAAGCAGTACGCCGATCAGCTTCAGGTTTGCCGGGTTATCATCCACCGCCATCACGGTCATGGGCAGCTTATGTTCATCGCTGACCAGCGGCAGGACCTGGTGCGTCAGACGGCAGTATTCTGTCAGCGCAGGAAGCAACCTTGTCGCGGTAAGTGGTTTTAGCAGACAGGCTGCAGCGCCGTCGTTTTTCAGCTCTTCCGCGTTAATCTGGGCATGACACGGCAGCGCCAGCAGCAGGTAATCGGTCATTGAGGCCGCTTTCGCCAGCCGTTCCTGCTGCATGGTCAGTTCACCGGTAAAGGTGACCGGAATACCCATCAGCAGAATATCGTAATGGTCGACGGTCAGCGCGGAGAAGGTTGGGCTGTAGATAACCTCAAGCGGTGTGGTGCTTAAGATATCCAGCGTACACTGAGCCGCAGCTGCATTCGGTTCAACGTAGGCCAGACGCATCCCTTTCAGGCAGTTAGTGACTGGCCCGTCCGTCATCACGTTTGGATTGAGATCGAGGTTGATATGGAACCAGAAGGTTGAACCACGGTTTGGCTGGCTGTGGAAGGAGATATCTCCCCCCATCTCTTTCACCAGTTTTTGGGTGATCACCAGCCCCAGGCCTGTACCTCCGTGGCGGCGGGAGATACTGGCATCCGCCTGACGGAACGCCTGGAACAGGCGCGACTGGTCGCGCTCAGGAATACCAATGCCGGTATCGCGGATCTGAACCTCAATCTGCACTTTATTGTTACTGAGCGCCCGTTTCTCGACCAGAATATCGATATTGCCGCTCTCGGTGAACTTGATGGCGTTACCCACCAGGTTGGTGATGACCTGCTGCAAACGCAGCGGATCGCCAATAACATTATCCGGTACGTCGTTCTTGATATTGAGCGTCAGCTCCAGCCCTTTATCATGCGAGGAGTGCGCGAGAAGCGTGACCACTTCATCCAGCGTACTGCGCAGCGGGAAGGGAATGCTTTCCAGAATCAGTTTGCCTGCTTCCAGCTTGGAGAAGTCCAGCACGTCGTTAATGATCGCCAGCAGGTTGTTAGCCGACCGTTCGATGGTGTGCAGGTGATCGCGCTGGGTTGGGTTCAGCTCGCTTTTCAGCGTCAGACGGGTAAAACCGATCACGCCGTTCAGCGGTGTTCGCAGCTCGTGTGACATATTGGCAAGGAATTCGGACTTAATACGTGCCGCTTCCTGGGCGCGTTTTTTCGCCAGATCCAGCTCGACGTTCTGGATCTCCATCTGTTCCAGCGTTTCGCGCAGATCGGACGTTGCCTGGTCGACGTTGTGCTGCATCTCTTCATGATAGGCCGCCAGCGACATCGCCATCGAGTTGATGCCGTTTTTCAACATATCCAGCTCGCCCAACATAAACCCTTCCACGCGGCTGTCGAGCTGGCCGCGGCGGATACGGTCAACGGTGTTGACCATATTACGGATAGGCCCCGTGACGTCGCGCATCAGTCGCCAGCCGAAAATAAGCGCGATGCCAATGCAGAACAGCATCATCATGCCGGAGATGAAAATTTCTTTGTACTGCTGCAGCCTCACCGACTTGAGATCCAGCTCCAGCGCCACATATCCCAACATATTATTGCCGGACTTGGCATCCGACATAGCCGATTCATCAGGTGAATAACTTTCCGAAATGATGGGGGTTCGCAGGATCATGATATCGCCACGCCGCAGCACGCTGAGATGACGCGGAAACGGCGTGCCGTCCGGGATTTTCAGTTCAGCAGGATCGAGGTGAAAATTTGAGGTGACGAACAGACGGTTATGCTCGTCGTAAACGGAAATCGCGCGCACGATCTCCGAATGACGGCGGTGCAGCACGCTAATTAACTGACCAATGGATTCGCGGTTTTGCAGGTTCATACCGTACTCACTGGAGACGGCGAGCGGCTCAATAATGCTCGCGCCGGCATCTTCCAGTTGCCTCTGCAAATCGTTATAGCGATGCACCACAAAGAAGATACTCAACAACAAACCGATAAGTACGGTGGGGGCGAGGATCAAAATCATCATGCGCGCACGCAGGCTGTAGTTGGTCATGGCGTTCCGTTATGGGACAATTAGGGTAATTATGTTTATTTGAGAAAAATCTCGGCAATGGCGCAATTCTACTCTGCAAAGCGACGTGTGACGACGCGTCAGATCATAACTGTTGAAGCCACAGACCTCGATCCCTTTGGTCAGGGGGTGGCGCGTCACAATGGTAAGACAGTGTTTATATCAGGTTTGCTGCCAACAGAACGAGCAGAAATTACCCTCACGGAAGATAAACGCCAGTACGCGCGCGGTCTGGTGAAACGTCGTCTTAATGATAGCCCTGAACGTGTGATACCTCGCTGCCCGCATTTTGGCGTTTGCGGAGGCTGTCAGCAACAGCATGCCAGCGTAGTTTTACAGCATAAAAGCAAAAGTAACGCACTGGCGCGCCTGATCAAACATGACGTGAACGAGATTATTGCGGATCAGCCCTGGGGTTATCGCCGTCGTGCTCGCCTGAGCCTCAGCTACCAGCCAAAAACCGAACGGCTGGAGATGGGATTTCGCAAGGCTGGCTCCAGCGATATCGTTGATATCAATCAGTGCCCCATTTTGGTGCCCCGTCTGGAGGCATTGCTCCCGGACGTGCGCAACTGCCTTGCGTTGCTGGAAGGCGTTCGCCACCTGGGCCATGTCGAACTGGTTCTTGCCAATAACGGCCCGTTGATGGTGCTGCGCCACACCGCGCCACTGTCGAAAAAAGATCGCGAAAAACTGGAACGCTTTTCGCATTCTCACGAGCTTGCGCTTTTCCTCGCGCCACAAAGCGAGATACTTGATCAGGTTACAGGTGAGGCCCCCTGGTATGCGTCAAACGGGCTACGCTTAACGTTCAGCCCGCGGGATTTCATCCAGGTGAATGACGGCGTTAACCAGCAGATGATTGCTCACGCGCTGGCGTGGCTGGATGTACAGCCAACGGACCGGGTGCTCGATCTGTTCTGCGGTATGGGCAATTTCACACTGCCTCTGGCTCAGAAAGCTGCGAGCGTGGTGGGTGTGGAGGGTGTCGAGGCGCTGGTGGCGAAAGGGCAGGAAAATGCTCAACAGAACGGGTTGCAAAATGTGACATTCTTTCATCAAAATCTTGAGGATGATGTCACCAGACAACCCTGGGCAAAACAGGGTTTCGACAAAATCCTGCTCGACCCGGCGCGTGCAGGCGCGCCGGGGGTGATGCAACATATAATTAAACTCGCGCCGAAGCGCGTGGTCTATGTCTCCTGTAACCCGGCGACGCTCGCCAGGGATAGTGAGGCACTAACGGGTGCGGGTTACCAGATTCAGCGTCTGGCAATGCTGGACATGTTCCCGCACACTGGACATCTGGAATCAATGGTGTTGTTTGAGCACATCTAATTTGTTTGGCTTGTCGACTTCGACAGGCCCTGGTCCCTAAAGGAGAGGACGATGGTTGCGGTAAGAAGTGCACATCTTAATAAAGCTGGTGAGTTTGACCCTCAAAAATGGATCGCAAGTCTGGGGATTTCCAGCCAGCAGTCGTGTGAACGCTTAACCGAAACCTGGGCCTATTGTTTGCGCACCACGCAGGGGCATCCGGACGCTGATTTGCTGTTATGGCGCGGCGTGGAAATGGTGGAAATTTTGTCCATGCTGAACATGGACATCGAAACGCTACAGGCTGCGCTCTTATTCCCGCTGGCCGATGCGGATGTTGTCAGTGAAGATGTACTGCGTGAAAGCGTCGGTAAGCCCGTTGTCGCGCTTATTCACGGCGTGCGTGATATGGCGGCAATTCGCCAGCTTAAAGCCGCGCAGACAGACTCCGTCTCCTCAGAGCAGGTGGATAACGTTCGCCGTATGCTGCTGGCTATGGTGGATGATTTTCGCTGCGTGGTCATCAAGCTGGCCGAACGTATTGCTCACCTGCGTGAAGTGAAGGATGCGCCGGAAGACGAGCGCGTACTGGCCGCCAAAGAGTGTACAAATATTTATGCGCCGCTGGCGAACCGCTTAGGGATCGGTCAGCTTAAATGGGAGCTTGAGGACTACTGCTTCCGTTATCTCCATCCGGCGGAATACAAGCGCATTGCTAAACTGCTGCACGAGCGTCGCATCGATCGCGAGCACTATATCGATGAGTTTGTCAGCGGGTTACGCAAGGCGATGAAAGAAGAGAATGTGCGCGCCGAAGTGTATGGGCGTCCGAAGCACATCTACAGCATCTGGCGCAAAATGCAGAAGAAACATCTCGCTTTTGACGAGCTGTTCGATGTGCGAGCGGTGCGTATTGTGGCCGAGCGTTTGCAGGACTGCTATGCCGCGCTGGGGATAGTACACACTCACTTCCGCCACTTGCCGGATGAGTTCGATGACTATGTCGCGAACCCGAAACCTAACGGCTACCAGTCCATTCATACCGTTGTGCTTGGCCCTGGCGGCAAAACGGTTGAAATCCAGATCCGCACCAAACAGATGCATGAAGACGCCGAGCTGGGCGTAGCTGCGCACTGGAAATATAAAGAGGGGACCTCTGGCGGCGCGCGCTCCGGCCATGAAGATCGTATCGCCTGGCTGCGTAAGCTGATTGCGTGGCAGGAGGAGATGGCTGATTCCGGCGAAATGCTCGATGAAGTGCGCAGCCAGGTCTTTGATGACCGGGTGTACGTCTTTACACCAAAAGGCGATGTCGTCGACCTGCCGGCAGGTTCGACGCCGCTCGACTTCGCCTACCACATCCACAGTGATGTGGGGCACCGTTGCATCGGTGCGAAAATCGGCGGGCGTATTGTACCGTTTACCTATCAGTTGCAGATGGGCGATCAGATTGAAATCATCACTCAGAAGCAACCAAACCCGAGCCGTGACTGGCTTAACCCGAATCTGGGTTACGTCACGACCAGCCGTGGCCGCTCCAAAATTCACGCCTGGTTCCGTAAGCAGGATCGTGACAAAAACATTCTTGCCGGACGCCAGATCCTTGATGATGAGTTGGAGCATATCGGCATCAGCCTCAAAGAGGCGGAAAAATTCCTGCTGCCGCGCTACAACTTTAACGAACTGGATGAGCTGTTAGCGGCGATTGGCGGCGGTGATATCCGTCTGAACCAGATGGTCAACTTCCTGCAGGCGCAGTTTAACAAGCCAAGCGCAGCAGAGCAGGATGCCGCCGCGCTGAAGCAACTGCAGCAGAAAACCTATGCCCCGCAGCAGCGCAGCAAAGACAATGGCCGCGTGGTTGTCGAAGGGGTCGGTAATCTGATGCACCATATTGCCCGCTGCTGCCAGCCGATTCCGGGCGATGATATCGTGGGCTTTATCACGCAGGGGCGCGGGATTTCGATTCACCGGTCTGACTGCGACCAGCTTGCCGAGCTGCAATCTCATGCGCCGGAACGTATCGTGGAAGCCGTCTGGGGTGAAAGCTACTCTGCTGGCTACTCGCTGGTGGTGCGCGTCACCGCGAACGATCGCAGTGGCCTGCTACGTGATATCACCACCATTCTTGCCAACGAGAAGGTCAACGTGCTGGGTGTGGCCAGCCGCAGCGATACCCGCGAACAGCTTGCCACCATCGATATGACCATCGAAATCTATAACCTGCAGGTGCTGGGCCGCGTGCTTGGCAAACTGAACCAGGTGCCGGATGTGATTGACGCGCGTCGTCTGCACGGCGGTTAAGATTTCCCTCTTTTGTAGGCCGGGTAAGGCGTAAGCCGCCACCCGGCATTTTTTTATCAGGACATAACCATGACTCAAATCGACCGCTTGCTCGGCATCATGAAACGCCTGCGTGACCCGGAAAACGGCTGCCCGTGGGACAAAGAGCAGACTTTCGCCACCATCGCCCCGTACACCCTTGAAGAGACCTACGAAGTGCTGGACGCCATTTCACGCGAAGATTTTGACGACCTGCGCGGCGAGCTGGGCGACCTGCTGTTCCAGGTGGTGTTCTATGCACAAATGGCACAGGAAGAGGGGCGTTTTAACTTTGACGATATCTGCGCCGCGATCAGCGACAAACTGGAGCGCCGCCATCCGCATATCTTTGGCGACGCCACCGCAGGAAACAGCGCGGAAGTGCTGGCTCGCTGGGAGCAAATCAAAAGCGCCGAGCGCGCCGAAAAATCCCAGCATTCCGCACTGGATGATATCCCGCTGAGCCTGCCTGCGCTGATGCGCGCGCATAAAATTCAGAAACGCTGCTCCGCTGTCGGCTTTGACTGGCACTCCCTGGGCCCGGTGCTGGATAAAGTACACGAAGAGATCGACGAAGTGATGCATGAAGCGCAACAGGCCGTGGTGGATGAAGCGAAGCTGGAAGAGGAGATGGGCGACCTGCTGTTCGCGACCGTTAACCTTTCGCGCCATTTGGGTGTAAAAGCGGAAACCGCGCTACAAAAAGCCAACATTAAATTTGAGCGACGCTTCCGTGAAGTCGAGCGGATTGTAGCCTCGCGTGGCCTGGAAATGACCGGGATTGACCTCGCTGCGATGGAAGATGTCTGGCAGGAAGTAAAACGCCAGGAATCTGATCTCTAACGGAATTTTGCGATCAAGCGCAATTTGTGTGATTTTTTAAATGACAAGCGCTTGATTTGCGTCAAAAACATTTACCCAAAAGGGGCTATTTTCTCACTCCTTATGTTTGTCATGACCTGGAAAGGAGACGGAGAATGAAAGTTTGTGGCGCTCGCCGTGTTCGGGTATACTACTTTCCCGTCCTGGTTATTCCATCGTTTCACCCTAACTTCTCAGGTTCAGCATGACAACGAACTATATTTTTGTGACCGGCGGGGTCGTATCCTCTCTGGGTAAAGGCATTGCCGCAGCCTCCCTCGCAGCCATTCTTGAAGCCCGTGGCCTCAATGTGACCATGATGAAACTGGACCCGTACATCAACGTCGATCCGGGCACCATGAGCCCAATCCAACACGGGGAAGTGTTCGTTACTGAAGACGGCGCTGAAACCGATCTGGATCTTGGCCACTACGAGCGTTTCATCCGCACCAAAATGACCCGTCGTAACAACTTTACGACTGGCCGCATCTATTCCGACGTTCTGCGTAAAGAGCGCCGCGGTGACTATCTGGGCGCGACCGTTCAGGTTATCCCACACATCACTAACGCCATCAAAGAACGCGTCCTTGCCGGTGGCGAAGGGCATGACGTGGTGCTGGTTGAAATCGGCGGTACGGTAGGTGATATCGAATCCCTGCCGTTCCTGGAAGCGATTCGTCAGCTGGCGGTAGATATTGGTCGTGAACACGCGCTGTTCATGCACCTGACGCTGGTGCCATACATGGCAGCCGCAGGTGAAGTGAAAACCAAACCGACTCAGCACTCTGTTAAAGAACTGCTCTCTATTGGTATTCAGCCAGATATCCTGGTTTGCCGCTCCGATCGTGCGGTTCCGGCGAACGAGCGTGCGAAAATTGCATTGTTCTGTAACGTGCCAGAAAAAGCCGTTATTTCAATGAAAGATGTCGATTCCATTTATAAAATCCCAGGCCTGTTGAAATCACAGGGCCTGGACGATTATATTTGTAAACGATTCAGCCTGAACTGTCCGGAAGCTAATCTGTCTGAATGGGAACAGGTTATCTATGAAGAAGCGAATCCGGCGGGTGAAGTGACTATCGGTATGGTCGGCAAGTACATTGAACTGCCGGATGCCTATAAGTCCGTTATCGAAGCGCTGAAACATGGCGGTCTGAAGAACCGCGTCTCCGTGAACATCAAGCTGATTGATTCGCAGGATGTTGAAACACGTGGCGTGGAAATTCTGAAAGATCTGGATGCTATTCTGATCCCTGGCGGCTTCGGCTACCGTGGTGTGGAAGGCAAGATCGCCACCGCGCGCTATGCGCGTGAAAACAATATTCCATACCTCGGTATCTGCCTGGGTATGCAGGTTGCGCTGATCGAATTTGCGCGCAACGTAGCGGGCATGGAAAACGCGAACTCTACGGAATTTGTGCCAGACTGTAAGTACCCTGTAGTGGCGCTTATCACTGAATGGCGTGACGAAGAAGGTAACGTCGAAGTCCGTACCGAGAAGAGCGATCTGGGTGGCACAATGCGTCTTGGCGCACAGGCCTGCCAGCTGTCTGACGATAGCGTGGTTCGTAAGCTGTATGGCGAGCCGGTGATCACCGAGCGCCATCGTCACCGCTATGAAGTCAACAACATGTTGTTGAAACAAATTGAAGCTGCGGGTCTGCGTGTTGCGGGCCGTTCCGGGGATGATCAGTTAGTCGAGATCATCGAGGTGCCAAACCATCCGTGGTTCGTTGCCTGCCAGTTCCACCCGGAATTTACTTCAACGCCACGTGACGGACATCCGCTGTTTGCAGGCTTTGTGAAAGCCGCCAGCGAGTACCAGAAGCGTCAGGCGAAGTAAAAAAAGTTAGAACGGCAACGCGTACCTTTGGTACGCGTTGTTTGTCTGGAGTTTTAGTTTAACTTGTACTGAGGAAAATCTAATGTCCAAAATCGTTAAAGTCATCGGTCGTGAAATCATCGACTCCCGTGGTAACCCGACCGTTGAAGCTGAAGTTCATCTGGAAGGTGGTTTCGTCGGTATGGCAGCTGCTCCATCAGGTGCTTCTACTGGTTCCCGCGAAGCGCTGGAACTGCGCGATGGCGACAAATCCCGCTTCCTGGGCAAAGGCGTACTGAAAGCTGTTGGCGCTGTAAACGGTCCTATTGCTCAGGCAATCCTGGGTAAAGACGCTAAAGACCAGGCTGGCATCGACAAGATCATGATCGATCTGGACGGTACTGAAAACAAATCTAACTTCGGTGCGAACGCAATCCTGGCGGTTTCCCTGGCGAACGCCAAAGCAGCCGCTGCCGCTAAAGGCATGCCACTGTTCGAACACATCGCTGAACTGAACGGCACCCCAGGCAAATACTCCATGCCTGTACCAATGATGAACATCATCAACGGTGGTGAGCACGCAGACAACAACGTTGATATTCAGGAATTCATGATTCAGCCAGTTGGCGCGAAATCCCTGAAAGAAGCTGTACGTATGGGTTCTGAAGTGTTCCACAACCTGGCTAAAGTTCTGAAAGCTAAAGGTATGAACACTGCTGTGGGTGACGAAGGTGGCTACGCGCCAAACCTGGGTTCTAACGCAGAAGCACTGGCTGTTATCGCTGAAGCGGTTAAAGCTGCTGGCTACGAGCTGGGCAAAGACATCACCCTGGCGATGGACTGTGCAGCGTCTGAATTCTACAAAGACGGTAAATACGTTCTGGCTGGCGAAGGCAACAAAGCGTTCACCTCCGAAGAGTTCACCCACTTCCTGGAAGACCTGACCAAACAGTACCCAATCGTTTCTATCGAAGACGGTCTGGACGAGTCTGACTGGGATGGTTTCGCATACCAGACCAAAGTGCTGGGCGACAAAATCCAGCTGGTTGGTGATGACCTGTTCGTAACCAATACCAAGATCCTGAAAGAAGGCATCGAGAAGGGCATCGTTAACTCCATCCTGATCAAATTCAACCAGATCGGTTCTCTGACCGAAACGCTGGCTGCAATCAAGATGGCGAAAGACGCTGGCTACACCGCTGTTATCTCTCACCGTTCTGGCGAAACTGAAGACGCGACCATCGCTGACCTGGCTGTGGGTACTGCTGCAGGCCAGATCAAAACCGGTTCTATGAGCCGTTCTGACCGTGTTGCTAAATACAACCAGCTGATTCGTATCGAAGAAGCGCTGGGCGAAAAAGCACCATACAACGGCCGTAAAGAGATCAAAGGCCAGGCATAAACCTGAACTTTCGTTCTTCTAAAAAAACCCGCTTCGGCGGGTTTTTTATTTTCTATAGCAGAAGCGGCAACGTGGCGCTGGCGGTTTGCTGGCTAACGTCACCGTAATGGCTATCGATTGCGATAAGTGAAGTGGTAAGCAACTCGACCAGCAGCATGACACCAACTTTAGCGTTGAGCGCCCCCGCGCTGAGTGGCCCCTCTGGTTTGGCTGCAACCAGTTGCATATCGCTAAGGGAAGCCAGAGGACTTCGTGGCGTATTGCTGAGCGCCAGAACCTGAACACCGCGTTTGCGCGCAAGTTTCACGACATGGAGTAAGTCCCGCGTTGAGCCAGAGCTTGAAATGGCCACAACCAGCGTCTCTTTAGAGAGCGTTGTCGCATTCATGGCTGCGCGGTGCATATCGCTAAAAAGCTGTGCAGGTTTGCCCAGTCGCAACAGCTTATAGTGCAGATACTCACCAAGGATCGCGCTGGCTGCTACCCCATAAATCTGCACCGACTTCGCCTGATGCAGTGCCAGCGCCGCTTTTTCCAGCAGCGTTCTGTCGAGGAGTCTGGCGGTATCCTGCAGAGCCTGCACCGACTCATCCACCACGTTATCAATTTCATCCCCGGCCTGACGTGCGGGCTGACCCTGCTGAATATCCAGCGCCAGCGCCATTTTGAATTCGTTATATCCCTTACACCCCAGCGTCCGGCAAAGACGCGTCACGCTGGCCTCGCTGGTTTGGCTCTCACGCGCCAGCTCGGTGATCGTCAGGTAGAGCACCCGCGCAGGATCGTTGAGAACAAACTCCCCCAGTTTTTGTTGTGTAGGGCTATACCCGGAAGCCTCCTGGCGTAGCTTCAGCAGCAGGTTTTCATGGTCTGACATGCTAGATCCTTAATACGTTTCTCTGTCGGCTAGTGTGGCGGAAAGCGGGGGAAAGATGCCAGTCATTTCGAAAAAGTATGATCCGCTTCCTGGTTTTTGATGGTAATTTTCACTTTATCATTAAATGGTGGTAAAAATTTTCATCATTATACCAGGGGGATGAAAAAATGATGCACATGTTCAGCGGAGCTTCTTCCGGCGGATGGTTTGAAAAAGCACAGCGCTTTGGCAAATCCTTTATGTTGCCCATTGCCGTTTTGCCTGCGGCGGGGCTGCTACTGGGGATCGGCGGGGCGCTGTCGAACCCCAACACGCTCACGGCTTATCCGTTTTTAGACGTAGCGTGGCTGCAGGCCATTTTCACCATTATGAGCAGTGCGGGTTCGATTGTATTTGCAAATCTCTCCGTGCTGTTTGCCGTTGGGGTTGCCGTCGGGTTGGCCAAAAATGATAAAGGCACGGCCGGGCTGGCGGCGCTGCTCGCGTTTCTGGTGATGAATGCCACCATCAACGCCCTGCTGATCCTGACCGGGAAGCTGGCGCTTGAAAATCCGGGTGCTGTGGGGCAGGGCATGACGCTGGGCATTCAGACGCTGGAAACCGGCGTGTTCGGCGGCGTGGTCATTGGACTGGTGACCTGCGCGCTCCATCATCGCTTCAACAAAATTGCGCTTCCGCAGTTCCTCGGCTTCTTTGGCGGCTCACGCTTTGTCCCCATTATCAGCTCGCTGGCGGCGATACTCGTCGGGGCTCTCATGACGGTAGTTTGGCCGCATTTCCAGAAGCTGATCTTTGGCCTCGGCGGGCTGGTGGATGCCACCGGCTATCTGGGTACTCTGCTGTATGGCTTCATCCTGCGCATGCTTGGCCCGTTTGGTCTGCACCACATCTTCTATCTTCCGTTCTGGACCACCGCGCTTGGCGGCAGTGAAATCGTCAACGGCCATCTGGTTGAGGGCACACAGCGGATCTTCTTCGCCCAGCTTGCCGACCCGAACACGCAGCATTTCTATGAGGGCACATCGCGCTTCATGTCCGGGCGCTTTATTACGATGATGTTTGGTCTGCTGGGGGCTTGCCTCGCGATGTACCACACGGCAAAACCCGAGAATAAAAAGCGCGTTGCGGGGCTGCTGCTTTCAGCGGCGTTAACCTCTTTCCTGACGGGAATTACTGAGCCCATCGAGTTCTCATTCCTGTTTATTGCGCCGGTGCTGTACGTCATTCATGCGGTGTTCGACGGGCTGGCGTTCATGCTCGCGCACATGCTGCACATCACCATCGGACAGACTTTCTCCGGCGGTTTTATTGATTTCGTGCTGTTCGGCATTCTGCAGGGTGAGGCAAAAACCAACTGGATGTTCGTCCCGCTGGTGGGCGTGCCGTGGTTCTTCCTTTACTACTTCACCTTCCGCTATCTGATTAACCGTTTTGATTTTGCCACGCCGGGCCGTGAAAAGGAGGCGGTGGCTGACGAGGTTACCCTGCCGCAAAGCGACCGCGCCACGGCGGTGATTGCCGGATTAGGCGGCAGAGACAATCTGGATGACGTTGACTGCTGCGCCACGCGCCTTCGCGTCACGGTGAAAGACGGTAGCAAAGTGAATGAAGCGGCATTAAAAGCGACTGGCGCGCGCGGCGTCATCGTGCGCGGTAACGGTGTTCAGGTCATTTATGGCCCGCACGTCACCATTATCAAAAATGAAGTGGAAGAGATCTTATCGTAATGAAAACTGTACTGGATAACCTGAAGGGAAAACTGGTCGTCTCCTGTCAGGCGCTGGAAAACGAACCGCTGCACAGCCCGTTTATTATGTCGAGAATGGCGCTGGCGGCGGCGCAGGGCGGGGCTGCGGCGATCCGCGCCAACAGCGTGGTGGATATCGAAGCCATTAAAGGTCTGGTCTCGCTGCCGATCATCGGGATCATCAAACGGGACTATCCGGATAGCGAGGTGTTCATCACCGCGACGATGAAGGAAGTCGATGAGCTTATGGCGGTCACCCCGGACATCATCGCGCTGGATGCGACCGCCCGGAAGCGTCCCGGTGGGGGAACTCTGGAAACGTTGGTCGCGCAGATCCGCGCCCGTTACCCCTCGCTGCTGCTGATGGCGGATATTTCCACCGTGCAGGAGGCAGTGACGGCGCAGGCACTCGGCTTTGATTGTGTTGGGACCACGCTTTACGGCTATACGGCGGAGACCGCAGGCCATTCGCTTCCGGAGAATGACTGCGGGTTACTGAAAGCGGTACTGGCTGCCGTCACGATCCCGGTGATTGCCGAAGGCAACGTGGATACTCCCGAGCGCGCGGCCAGATGTCTGGCGCTTGGGGCGCATGCGGTGGTTGTCGGGGGAGCCATCACCCGTCCGCAGCAAATTACGGAACGGTTTATGGCGGCGATTGGCGCGCAAAGCACCGATGGAGCATGACCATCCGGCGGGGATCTGCGATACTTATCGTTTATCCCCTTAACCGAGATGACTATGCAGTACCCGATTAACGAGATGTTCCAGACCCTGCAAGGCGAGGGTTACTTTACCGGCGTTCCCGCTATCTTTATTCGTTTACAGGGATGCCCGGTTGGCTGTGCCTGGTGTGATACCAAACATACGTGGGATAAACTCGCAGATCGGGAAGTGTCGCTGTTTAGCATTCTGGCGAAAACCAAAGAGAGTGATAAGTGGGGGGCTGGCAGCCCGGAAGATCTGCTGGCCATCATTGGTCGTCAGGGCTGGACGGCTCGCCACGTGGTGATCACCGGCGGCGAACCCTGCATCCACGACCTGATGCCGCTGACCGAACTGCTTGAAAAAAACGGTTATAGCTGTCAGATCGAAACCAGCGGTACTCATGAAGTGCGCTGCTCCCACTCCACGTGGGTGACGGTGTCGCCAAAGGTGAATATGCGCGGCGGGTATGACGTGCTTTCTCAGGCGCTGGAGCGTGCAGATGAGATCAAACACCCGGTCGGCCGCGTGCGTGATATTGAAGCGCTGGATGAGTTGCTGGCGACGCTGACGGACGAAAAACAGCGCGTGATTGCGCTACAACCGATCAGCCAGAAAGACGATGCGACGCGTCTGTGCATTGAAACCTGTATCGCCCGCAACTGGCGGTTGTCGATGCAGACGCACAAGTACCTGAATATTGCCTAAAAAAGCCCGGTGGCGCTCGCGCTTACCGGGCCTGCGGTTCGAGGCTTTTGCCGGCCGGGTAAGGCGAGGCCGCCACCCGGCAAGCATTACTCTCCGCGATACACGCAGCCTGCGGTGCAGGTCTCTTTGATCATCACCGCGCTCAGCAGCGGCACCAGCGGTTTCATCTGATCCCAAATCCATTTTGCCAGCACTTCGCTGGTCGGGTTCTCAAGACCCGGAATGTCATTCAGATAGTAGTGATCCAGACGATCGTAGGTCGGCTTAAACGCGGCCTTCAGTTCAGCAAAGTCCATGATCCAACCGGTATGCGGATCGACTTCACCGGTGATCTCAAGACGCACCATAAACGAGTGCCCGTGCAGGCGGCCACATTTATGCCCTTCAGGGACATGCGGAAGGTGATGGGCGGCTTCGAAGGTGAAATCTTTAAACAGTGTGGTGGACATCATCGCTCTCAGTAATGCGGAAAAAACCGCCGCATAGTACCGGAAAGCACAATTTTTATCATTAACTAAAACGGCTCTGATACCGGAACGCCGTTTATGAGGCCTTTCATTCATTTATTCTATTTAAATTTCAACAAGTTAATTAATCTGTTTTACCGTTAAGAACGATAACTAAAAGAGGTTAGTCCTTTTGGTTATTTATTATTTCCATCCCTTCTTTAATTGTTATTATCCCCGCCGTTAACCTTATCTTCAGTTTGGATTTATTCGCTTAAAGTCCGCTTTGCTACTGGAACATAACGACGCATGACAACACAGGCCCCACCTTCAAATTTGCTTCCCCTGAACCCGGAGCAACTGGCGCGCCTTCAGGCCGCGACCACTGATTTTTCACCCACTCAGCTTGCCTGGGTTTCCGGCTA
This sequence comes from Enterobacter oligotrophicus, assembly GCF_009176645.1. Lineage (NCBI taxonomy): Bacteria > Pseudomonadati > Pseudomonadota > Gammaproteobacteria > Enterobacterales > Enterobacteriaceae > Enterobacter > Enterobacter oligotrophicus. Next base: position 1,472,036 of record NZ_AP019007.1, on the reverse strand, counting down.
TTTCTGGGGAATGCTCAACCAGCAGCCTGGTGCCGTGGCTGGCGCACCGGCAACGGCCGTTGAAATTCCTGCCATTACGCTGATCTCCGCCTCACAAACGGGCAACGCCCGCCGCGTGGCGGAAGCGCTGCGTGATGACCTGCTCGCCGCCAAACTGAACGTGAACCTGGTGAATGCCGGGGAGTATAAATTTAAGCAAATCGCGTCAGAAAAACTGCTGGTGGTTGTCGCCTCAACGCAAGGGGAAGGTGAACCCGCAGAAGAAGCGGTGGCGTTGCACAAGTTCCTGTTCTCGAAAAAAGCCCCCAAACTGGATGGCACCGCCTTTGCCGTATTCGGCCTGGGTGACACCTCCTATGAATTCTTCTGCCAGTCCGGTAAAGATTTTGACAGCAAGCTGGCGGAGCTGGGCGCAGAGCGCCTGCTGGACCGCGTAGATGCGGATGTTGAATACCAGGCGGCTGCCGCGGAATGGCGTGCACGCATCGTTGAGATACTGAAAGCCCGCGTCCCGAAAGAGACGCCAGCACAGGCCGCCGTTACCGCAGCGGGCACTGTCAATGAGATCCACACCAGCCCTTACACCAAAGAGGCTCCGCTGGCGGCGAGCCTGTCGGTGAATCAGAAAATCACCGGCCGCGATTCGGAAAAAGACGTCCGCCATATTGAGATCGATCTCGGTGATTCCGGCCTGCGTTATCAGCCTGGCGATGCGCTGGGCGTCTGGTATCAGAACGATCCGGCACTGGTGAAAGAGCTGGTCGAGCTGCTGTGGCTGAAAGGCACGGAGCCTGTCACCATTGAGGGCAAAACGCTGCCGCTCTCCGAAGCGCTGCAGTGGCATTTCGAGCTGACGGTGAATACCGCCAATATTGTGGAAAACTACGCCACGTTAACGCGCAGCGAATCGCTGCTGCCATTAGTGGGTGATAAGGCGAAACTGCAGCATTACGCGGCAACGACGCCAATTGTCGATATGGTACGTTTCTCGCCAGCTCAGCTGGATGCAGAAGCCCTGATCGGCCTGCTGCGTCCGCTGACACCGCGTCTTTACTCCATTGCCTCCTCGCAGGCCGAAGTGGAAAGCGAAGTGCACATCACCGTCGGTGTGGTGCGTTACGACATCGAAGGCCGCCCGCGTGCGGGTGGTGCGTCGAGCTTCCTGGCTGACCGCGTAGAGGAAGACGGCGAAGTCCGCGTCTTTATCGAGCACAACGACAATTTCCGCCTGCCAGCGAACCCGGAAACCCCGGTCATTATGATTGGTCCGGGAACCGGTATTGCACCGTTCCGCGCTTTTATGCAGCAGCGTGCCGCAGATGACGCGCCAGGCAAAAACTGGCTCTTCTTCGGCAACCCACACTTTACAGAAGATTTCCTCTACCAGGTGGAGTGGCAGCGTTACGTGAAAGAGGGCGTGCTGACCCGCATCGATCTGGCCTGGTCCCGTGACCAAAAAGAAAAAGTATACGTACAAGACAAACTGCGCGAACAGGGCGCGGAGCTGTGGCGCTGGATCAATGATGGTGCCCACATTTACGTCTGCGGCGACGCCAATCGCATGGCGAAAGACGTTGAGCAGGCGTTGCTGGAAGTGATTGCCGAATTCGGCGGTATGGATGCCGAAACGGCGGATGAATTTTTAAGTGAGCTGCGCGTTGAGCGCCGTTATCAGCGAGATGTCTACTAATGAGCGAAAAACATCCAGGCCCACTGGTGGTCGAAGGCAAACTGTCTGACGCCGAACGCATGAAGCTGGAAAGCAACTACCTGCGCGGCACCATTGCCGAAGATTTAAATGACGGTCTGACCGGCGGTTTCAAAGGCGACAACTTCCTGCTGATCCGTTTCCACGGTATGTACCAGCAGGACGACCGCGATATTCGCGCCGAACGTGCTGAACAGAAGCTGGAGCCGCGCCACGCGATGCTGCTGCGCTGCCGTCTGCCGGGCGGGATCATCACCACCAGACAGTGGCAGGCGATCGACAAGTTTGCCGGTGAAAACACGATTTACGGCAGCATCCGTCTGACCAACCGTCAGACCTTCCAGTTCCACGGCATTCTGAAAAAGAACGTGAAGCCGGTACACCAGATGCTGCACTCGGTTGGGCTGGACGCGCTGGCGACCGCCAACGACATGAACCGCAACGTGCTCTGCACCTCGAACCCGTTTGAGTCTGAGCTGCATGCCGAAGCCTATGAATGGGCGAAGAAGATCTCTGAGCACCTGCTGCCGCGCACCCGCGCCTATGCGGAAATCTGGCTCGATCAGGAAAAAGTCGCCACCACTGACGAAGAACCGATCCTCGGCCAGACCTACCTGCCGCGTAAGTTCAAAACCACGGTGGTGATCCCGCCGCAGAACGACATCGATCTGCACGCCAACGACATGAACTTTGTGGCGATTGCGGAAAACGGCAAGCTGGTCGGCTTCAACCTGCTGGTGGGCGGTGGTTTGTCCATTGAGCACGGTAACAAGAAAACCTACGCCCGTACCGCGAGCGAGTTCGGCTTCCTGCCGCTCGAACACACGCTGGCCGTGGCGGAAGCGGTGGTCACGACCCAGCGCGACTGGGGCAACCGTACCGACCGTAAAAACGCGAAAACCAAATACACGCTGGAGCGCGTGGGCGTTGAGACGTTCAAAGAAGAGGTGGAGCGTCGTGCGGGCATTAAGTTTGAACCGATCCGCCCTTACGAATTCACCGGTCGCGGCGATCGCATTGGCTGGGTAAAAGGCATCGACAATAAATGGCACCTGACGCTGTTTATCGAAAATGGCCGCATTCTGGATTATCCCGGCCGTCCGCTGAAAACCGGGCTGCTGGAAATTGCTAAGATCCATAAAGGCGAGTTTCGCATTACTGCTAACCAGAACCTGATCATTGCTGGTGTGCCGGAGAGCCAGAAGGCGAAGATCGAGAAACTGGCGCGCGATCACGGGTTAATGAATGCGGTGAAACCGCAACGTGAAAACTCTATGGCCTGCGTGTCGTTCCCGACCTGCCCGCTGGCGATGGCCGAAGCCGAACGCTTCCTGCCGTCATTCACCGACAAAGTGGAAACGATCCTGGAAAAACACGGTATCCCTGACGAACATATCGTGATGCGCGTGACGGGCTGCCCGAACGGCTGCGGCCGCGCGATGCTGGCAGAACTGGGTCTGGTCGGTAAAGCACCGGGTCGCTACAACGTGCATCTTGGCGGCAACCGTATGGGCACACGTATTCCGCGTATGTACCGCGAAAACATCACGGAACCGGAAATTCTTGAATCTATCGATGAGCTTGTCGGGCGCTGGGCAAAAGAGCGCGAAGCGGGTGAAGGCTTCGGCGACTTTACGGTGCGTGCGGGCATCATTCGCCCGGTGCTCGATCCCGCAAGGGATTTCTGGGAGTAACATCCCGACGGTTTAACAGGTGTTGTAGGCCGGGCAAACGCAGTGCCGCCCGGCAAAACAGGCAAGTGAGGTTCTTATGTCCGTACTCGATCTAACCGCCCTTAATGACCTGCCAAAAGTCGAACGCATCCTGGCGCTGGCAGAAACCAACGCCCATCTGGAAAAGCTGGACGCCGAAGGGCGCGTGGCGTGGGCGCTGGAAAACCTGCCGGGTGACTATGTGCTCTCGTCGAGCTTCGGTATTCAGGCGGCGGTCAGTTTGCATCTGGTGAATCAGATCCGCCCGGACATTCCGGTGATCCTCACCGATACCGGCTATCTGTTCCCGGAAACTTACCAGTTTATCGATGAGCTAACGGACAAGCTCAAGCTGAATCTGAAAGTCTACCGCGCAGAGCAGAGTGCGGCCTGGCAGGAGGCGCGCTACGGCAAACTGTGGGAGCAGGGCGTTGAAGGCATTGAGAAATACAATGAGATCAACAAAGTCGAGCCGATGAACCGGGCGCTGAAAGAGCTGAACGCGCAGACCTGGTTTGCGGGCCTGCGTCGTGAGCAGTCCGGCAGTCGGGCGACGCTACCGGTGCTGGCGGTGCAGCGTGGAGTATTCAAAGTGCTGCCGATTATCGACTGGGATAACCGCACGGTGTACCAGTACCTGCAAAAACATGGGCTGAAGTACCATCCTCTGTGGGATCAGGGGTATCTGTCTGTGGGCGATACCCACACCACGCGTAAATGGGAACCGGGAATGGCGGAAGAAGAGACGCGATTCTTTGGATTGAAGCGCGAGTGCGGGTTGCACGAAGGGTGATGTCTTTTCGCCCGGTGGCGGCTACGCCTTACCAGGCCCACAAAGGTACGAAACGTAGGCCCGGTAAGGCGTAGCCGCCACCGGGCTTAACTACATCAGGCTTTTCCCGCTTTCGCCAGCTCCTTCACCAGCGGTAGCATCACTTTCACCACATCCCGGCTGCGGTGCTCAATCCGCTGCGGCAGTGCGCTATCGATGTGCTGCAGATTATCCAGCCTCACGTCGTGCCAGCTTGTCCCGTCCGGGAAGGCTTTCGATTTGGCGCGCTGCTGGTAGCCATCTTTCTTACCCAGCGTCCAGTTGGTGGCCTCAACGTACAGCACCGGAATACCGGCTTTATCGAACACTTCCCCGTCGTTACAACATCCCGTGCCTTTTGGGTAATCCGGATTTCCGCCAGGATTGGTGGTGGCATAAACTCCGTGGCTGCGCGCAATCGCCAGCGCCCGATCGCGGGTTAATTTACGCACGCTGCTCGGCGTACGTTGTCCGCTATTGAAATAGAGTTTATCGCCCACGATAAGATTATCGAGGTTAATTACCAGCAGCGTATTTTTCTTCTCTTCAGCACTCATGCGCTTAAGGAGATTCTCAGCGCCGAGTTTTCCCTCTTCTTCACCGCTGGTCGCAATAAAGCGAATGCCGTATTTCGTCGGAATATTTTTCATGCGCTCGGCCAGCTCTAACATCACGCCCAGACCCGCCGCGTTATCATCTATTCCCTGTAGCGTCAGCCCGCCGAGATTATTGTCGGTATCGGTGTCGCTCAACGGCGCGAAGGTATCCAGGTGCGCCAGAATAATAATCTGCTGCGCGGTTTTACCTTCGTGTGCCGCAATAACGGTACTGCCGGTCACGTTATGCCAGTTTTGCGTTTTATTACGTGAGGTATAAATGTAGCGGCTGTGAAATGAGCGAATATCGCTCTGGTAGCCCATCTCCGCAAACTGCTGGCGAATATAGTCGGCGGAAAGCATCTCTGCAGGCGTTCCGGTCATTCGGCCTGGGAATACTGTTGCAATATGCCGCGCCTGCATATTGGCGATTTCACCATACGGTTGATTTTTTGCCTGAACCGGAAAGATAAAGCAAACGCCGAGCGCCAGGGCTGCGTATCGGTGGCGCGTTGCGGAAAACATAGTGAGTCCTTAAAAACAGAGCAAAATTTTAACTCGCTTAGTATGAAACTGTGATCGTGTAGACACAATTTGAATTGCTCTTAAATGCCCGAAATTTCGAACGTTAAGCACTTTTTGATATTTGCTTTTTCAGGGCGTTATTCCATTGAGTAACTACTCATTCCAATTCGTAATTTCATTCGATCTAAGCCGCCCCCTATAGTCCCACTATTCCTGGTTGTTAGTGAGTTGTAGCTTGTGGACTTTCTGCCCTTATTTGCCGCGATTAAAGAGAGACCTGTACTGGTGGTGGGTACGGGCGAAATTGCCGATCGCAAAATCGCATTCCTCCATCGCGCAGGTGCGAAGGTGCAGGTGGTCGAAGACGCGGATTTCGCAGAATCGCAAATCGACAAGGTGGTGCTGGTGATTGCGGCTACCAGCGATCGTGAACTTAACCGCCGGATCTCCGAAGCTGCGCAGGCTCGCCACCGTCTGGTGAATGTGGTGGATGATCCGCCGCTGTGCTCGTTTATCTTTCCGTCGATTGTCGATCGAACGCCGCTGTTGGTTGCCATCTCCTCCGGCGGAAATGCCCCTGTTCTGGCGCGTCTGCTGCGCGAGAAGATTGAAGCGCTGCTTCCGCCACGCCTTGGGCGTATGGCCGAAGTGGCAGGACAGTTTCGTGATCGGCTTAAAGCGCGGGTTAACACCACTGACGGACGTCGCCGTTTCTGGGACCGGGCCTTTCGTGGTCGTTTCGCCAGCCTGATGGCTGCGGGAAATGAACGTGAGGCCGAACAGGTGCTTGAGGCGTCGTTGTCACAGCCGGAGCCGTCGCAGGGGGAAATTATTCTGGTGGGAGCAGGTCCTGGTGACGCGGGGTTACTCACCCTGCGCGGCCTGCAGGTTATTCAGCAGGCCGACGTCGTCTTTTACGATCATCTGGTCACCGATGCCGTGCGTGAGCTGATTCGTCGCGACGCGGAACAAATTTGCGTCGGCAAGCGGGCGGGCGAGCACTCCGTGCCGCAGCACGACACCAATCAAATGCTGATTGCCGCAGCGAAAGCGGGCAAAACCGTGGTGCGCCTGAAAGGTGGCGATCCGTTCATCTTTGGCCGCGGCGGTGAAGAACTGCAGGCGGCGGCAGAAGCTGGCGTACCGTTCCAGGTTGTGCCTGGCATCACAGCGGCGTCAGCAGTGACGGCTTATGCCGGTATCCCGCTGACTCATCGCGATTACGCTCAGAGCGTAACTTTTGTAACCGGCCACTACAAAGCCGACAGCACGCCGTTTGACTGGTCACATCTCGCCCGAAGCCGACAAACGCTTGCCATCTATATGGGCACGATGAAAGCGGCGGATATCAGCGAACAGCTTATTCAGCACGGTCGCGAGGCAACCACGCCCGTGGCCGTGATCTCACGCGGTACGCGCGTCGATCAGACTGTTGCTACCGGCACACTACAAAACCTTGCACACCTGGCGAAAGACGCCCCGATGCCCGCCCTGATCGTGGTCGGTGAAGTGGTGCGGCTGCACAGCACGCTCGCCTGGTTTCAACATACAACAGACTCAGAGGGGTTTGGCTCCTCTGTGGTGAATCTGGCTTAAGGAACGGTTATGGACCAAAAACGACTTACTCACCTGCGGCAACTCGAAGCGGAAAGCATCCATATTATCCGCGAAGTGGCTGCCGAGTTCTCTAACCCGGTGATGATGTACTCCATCGGTAAAGATTCCAGCGTTATGCTGCATCTGGCGCGTAAAGCGTTTTATCCGGGTACGCTGCCGTTCCCGCTGCTGCACGTGGATACCGGCTGGAAATTCCGCGAAATGTACGAATTCCGCGACCGTACCGCCAAAGCCTACGGCTGTGAGCTGCTGGTGCACAAGAACCCGGAAGGGGTGGCGATGGGTATTAACCCGTTCGTCCACGGTAGCGCCAAGCACACAGATATTATGAAAACTGAAGGGCTGAAGCAGGCGCTGAACAAATACGGTTTTGATGCGGCTTTCGGGGGTGCGCGCCGTGACGAAGAGAAATCCCGTGCGAAAGAGCGTATCTACTCCTTCCGCGATCGTTTCCACCGCTGGGACCCAAAAAACCAGCGCCCGGAGCTGTGGCACAACTACAACGGCCAGATTAACAAAGGCGAAAGCATCCGCGTTTTCCCGCTCTCTAACTGGACCGAGCTGGATATCTGGCAGTATATCTACCTGGAAAATATCGAGATCGTTCCGCTGTATCTGGCGGCTGAGCGTCCGGTGCTGGAGCGCGACGGCATGCTGATGATGATCGACGACGATCGCATCGACCTCCAGCCAGGCGAAGTGATCAAAAAACAGATGGTGCGTTTCCGTACCCTCGGCTGCTGGCCGCTGACCGGCGCGGTGGAATCCAGTGCGCAGACGCTGCCGGAGATCATCGAAGAGATGCTGGTATCAACCACCAGCGAGCGACAGGGGCGCGTGATTGACCGCGACCAGGCAGGCTCCATGGAGCTGAAGAAACGTCAGGGTTATTTCTAAGGAGCCGCCATGAACACTACGATTGCACAACAAATTGCCAATGAAGGCGGCGTTGAAGCCTATCTGCACGCGCAACAACACAAAAGCCTGCTGCGTTTTCTGACCTGCGGCAGCGTGGATGACGGGAAAAGTACCCTGATTGGCCGCCTGCTGCACGACACGCGTCAGATTTATGAAGATCAGCTCTCTTCTCTGCACAACGACAGTAAGCGCCACGGTACGCAGGGTGAAAAGCTCGACCTTGCCCTGCTGGTGGATGGCCTGCAGGCGGAGCGCGAGCAGGGCATTACTATCGACGTGGCCTATCGTTACTTCTCTACCGAGAAGCGCAAATTTATTATTGCCGACACGCCGGGGCATGAGCAGTACACCCGCAATATGGCGACCGGAGCCTCGACCTGTGAGCTGGCGATCCTGCTGATCGACGCCCGTAAAGGCGTGCTGGATCAGACCCGTCGCCACAGCTTCATCTCCACGCTGCTGGGGATCAAACACCTGGTGGTGGCGATCAATAAAATGGATCTCGTTGGTTACAGCGAAGAGACCTTCAACCGTATTCGTGAAGAGTATCTGACCTTTGCCGAACAACTGTCGGGCAATCTGGATATTCGCTTTGTACCGCTCTCAGCACTGGAAGGGGATAACGTGGCCTCCCAGAGCGCGAGCATGCCGTGGTACAGCGGCCCGACGCTGCTGGAGGTGCTGGAAACCGTTGAAATCCAGCGTGTGGTCGACACCCAGCCGATGCGCTTCCCGGTGCAGTACGTTAACCGTCCGAACCTTGATTTCCGCGGTTTCTCCGGGACTCTCGCTTCCGGAACGGTGCACGTTGGCCAGCGCGTGAAAGTGCTGCCGTCTGGCGTGGAATCTGCCATTGCCCGGATCGTCACCTTCGATGGCGATTTACAGGAAGCCGGTGCCGGTGAAGCCGTCACCCTGGTGCTGAAGGATGAGATTGATATCAGCCGCGGCGATCTGCTGGTGGACGCGCAAGAAACGCTGACCGCGGTGCAGGGCGCTGCCGTAGATGTGGTGTGGATGGCCGAACAGCCGCTGACCGCAGGCCAGAGCTACGACATTAAAATTGCGGGCAAGAAAACCCGCGCCCGCGTGGATGGCATTCAGTTCCAGGTGGACATCAATAACCTGACCCGGCGTGAAGTGAGCGAGCTGCCGTTGAATGGTATCGGGCTCGTGGATCTGACCTTCGACGAGCCGCTGGTGCTGGATCAGTACCAGCAAAACCCGGTAACCGGCGGGCTGATCTTTATCGACAGACTGACCAACGTGACCGTTGGGGCTGGCATGGTGCGTGAGCCAAATGAACAGGCTACCGCCGTGTCTGAATTCAGCGCCTTTGAGCTGGAGCTGAACGCGCTGGTGCGCAAGCACTTCCCGCACTGGGGCGCACGCGATCTGCTGGGAGGCAAGTAATGGCCGCCCATGATGAGAACGTCGTCTGGCATCCTCATCCGGTCACCGTCGCTCAGCGTGAGCAACTCCACGGCCACCGTGGGGTTGTGCTGTGGTTTACCGGGCTTTCCGGCTCCGGTAAATCCACGGTGGCGGGCGCGCTGGAGGAGGCGCTACACCAGCAGGGCGTAAGCACTTACCTGCTGGATGGCGATAACGTGCGTCACGGCCTGTGCAGCGATTTAGGGTTTAGCGATCAAGACCGCAAAGAGAATATCCGCCGGGTGGGTGAAGTCGCCAGCCTGATGGCGGATGCCGGGCTGGTGGTGCTGACCGCGTTTATCTCACCTCATCGCGCCGAACGTCAGATGGTACGTGAGCGCGTGGGTCACGATCGCTTTATCGAAGTGTTTGTCGATACCCCACTGGAAATTTGCGAAGCACGCGATCCGAAAGGGCTGTATAAGAAAGCCCGCGCGGGTGAACTGCGAAACTTTACCGGCATTGACTCGGTATACGAAGCGCCTGAATCGCCTGAAATTCACCTGGAAGGTCAACAATTGGTAACAAATTTGGTAAGCCAATTATTAGACCTGCTCAGACGGGACGATATTATCAGATCCTGAGACGGTATCGTTCGGGCGCTGTCTTCCCGAGCGATGAGTCACGGTCACAGGATTAGCTATGCGCAACAGTGAAAATTACATTATTACCACCGGGTCGGAGCCGTTAGCGACCGACGACGAGACGACCTGGTCTTTTCCTGGGGCCATTGTCGGTTTTTTTGCGTGGCTACTCGCGCTGGGTATCCCTTTTCTGATATACGGCGGCAACACGCTGTTCTTTTTCCTCTACACCTGGCCCTTCTTCCTGGCGCTAATGCCTGTCGCGGTGGTGGTGGGGATTGCGCTGCACTCCCTCTTCAATGGCAGGCTCCTGTATAGTACGGTTATCACGATGACGACCGTTGTGGTGATGTTTGGTCTGCTGTTTTTATGGCTGATGGGCTAACGTGCGACATAATTAAAACCCCGGAGTAGAGTCAAACGGAAAGTTATGGGATGATGATGCCGTTTTTTCAGGGGGCAGGATGGGTAAACTAACGCTGCTGTTGCTGGCTTTGCTGGTCTGGCTGCAATATTCGCTGTGGTTCGGTAAGAACGGACTGCACGACTATAGCCGGGTAAGTGATGACGTCGCGGCTCAGCAGGCAACAAATGCCAAACTTAAGGCGCGAAACGATCAACTCTTTGCTGAAATTGATGACCTCAATGGCGGGCAGGAGGCGATTGAGGAACGCGCACGCAATGAACTCAGTATGACTAAGCCGGGCGAAACCTTTTATCGTCTGGTTCCGGATGCGTCTAAACGCAATCAGGGCTCAGCACAAAACAATCGATAATCAGGCCCAGGATTACGACATGGCAGCAACTTTTTCGGACGTATGTGCCGTAGTGCCGGCCGCGGGTTTTGGCCGACGCATGCAGACAGAATGTCCCAAGCAGTACCTCTCAATTGGCGATAAAACGATCCTCGAACACTCTGTGGCGGCGCTGCTGGCGCACCCGCGGGTGACGCACGTCGTTATCGCCATTAGTCCGGGTGATGTTCGTTTTGCCGAACTACCGCTGGCGAATCATCCGCACATCACCGTTGTTGATGGCGGTGCTGAACGCGCCGACTCCGTGCTGGCGGGTATTCATGCCGCAGCAGACGCACAATGGGTGCTGGTGCATGACGCCGCGCGCCCATGCCTGCATCAGGACGATCTTGCGCGTCTGCTGGCGCTGAGTGAGACCAGCAAGGTTGGCGGCATTCTCGCCGCTCCGGTGCGCGATACCATGAAGCGCGCCGAGCCGGGTAAACAGGCTATCGCCCACACCGTTGAGCGCGTCGATCTCTGGCACGCGCTGACGCCACAATTTTTCCCCCGCGAATTACTCCACGACTGCTTAACGCGAGCCCTTAACGAAGGGGCAACCATCACTGATGAAGCCTCAGCGCTGGAGTATTGCGGTTTTCACCCTGAGCTTGTTGAAGGGCGCGCTGATAATATAAAAGTGACGCGCCCTGAAGATTTACAGCTCGCGGAATTTTATCTTACCCGTTCGACCCACCAGGAGAAGGCATAATGCGAATTGGACACGGTTTTGATGTACACGCCTTTGGCGGAGAAGGCCCAATTATCATTGGCGGCGTGCGCATTCCTTACGAAAAAGGACTGCTGGCGCATTCTGATGGCGACGTGGCGCTGCATGCGCTGACCGATGCATTGCTGGGCGCTGCGGCGCTGGGCGATATCGGCAAGCTGTTCCCGGACACCGATCCGGCGTTTAAAGGCGCGGACAGCCGTGAACTGCTGCGCGAAGCCTGGCGTCGTATTCAGGCTAAAGGCTACACGCTGGGGAACGTTGATGTGACGATCATCGCGCAGGCCCCCAAAATGCTGCCGCACATTCCGCAGATGCGCGTGTTTATTGCCGAAGATCTGGGCTGCCATATGGACGACGTCAACGTTAAAGCGACCACCACCGAGAAACTGGGCTTTACCGGCCGTGGCGAAGGCATTGCCTGTGAAGCCGTAGCGCTGCTGGTGAAGGCGGCCAAATGATCGACTTCGACAACCTGACATACCTGCACGGTAAGCCGCAGGGACATGGCCTGCTGAAAGCCAGTCCCGAAGATTTTGTGGTGGTGGAAGATTTAGGCTTTGAGCCGGACGGTGAAGGCGAACACATCCTGGTGCGCATTCTTAAAAACGGCTGCAATACCCGTTTTGTGGCCGACGCGCTGGCTAAATTCCTGAAAATTCACGCCCGCGAAGTGAGCTTCGCCGGGCAAAAAGACAAGCACGCGGTCACCGAACAGTGGCTTTGCGCGCGCGTGCCCGGCAATGCGATGCCTGATTTAAGTAAATTTGAGCTTGAAGGCTGTAAAGTGCTGGAGTACGCCCGCCACAAGCGCAAGCTGCGTCTGGGCGCTCTCAAAGGTAACAACTTTACGCTGGTGCTCCGTGAAGTGACAAACCGCGACGACGTTGAAAAGCGTTTACAGGCTATCAACGCGCAGGGTGTGCCGAACTACTTTGGCGCGCAGCGTTTTGGGATCGGCGGCAGCAACCTGCAGGGGGCTCTGCGCTGGGCGCAAAGCGATACGCCGGTGCGCGACAGGAATAAACGCAGTTTTTGGTTGTCGGCGGCCCGCAGTGCGTTGTTTAATCAGATTGTGAGCGAACGGCTGAAAAAACCGGACGCGAATCAAGTTGTTGTCGGCGATGCGCTACAATTAGCGGGACGCGGGAGCTGGTTTGTGGCAACGGCTGACGAAATGGCCGACGCCCAGTCGCGCGTGGACGCAAAAGCGTTGATGATTACCGCAGCCATGCCGGGGACGGGTGACTGGGGAACGCAGGGTGACGCGCTGGCGGCTGAACAGTCCGCCGTGGCGGATGCGCCAGAATTACAATCATTGCTGGTGCGGGAAAAAGTCGAAGCAGCACGCCGCGCGATGCTGCTCTACCCGCAACAGCTTAGCTGGAACTGGTGGGATGATGTGACCGTTGAGTTACGTTTCTGGCTACCGGCAGGTAGCTTTGCCACCAGTGTTGTCAGGGAACTTATCAACACGTCGGGTGATTATGCGAATATTGCTGAGTAACGATGACGGGGTCCATGCGCCTGGTATTCAGACGCTGGCTAAACACCTTCGCGAATTTGCGGACGTGCAGGTCGTGGCTCCCGATCGTAACCGCAGTGGGGCGTCTAACTCGCTGACGCTGGAGTCGTCGCTTCGCACTTTTACCTTTGAGAATGGCGATATTGCCGTGCAGATGGGAACGCCTACCGATTGCGTGTTCCTGGGCGTGAATACGCTGATGCGCCCGCGTCCGGATATTGTGGTATCGGGTATCAATGCCGGGCCGAACCTCGGCGATGATGTAATCTACTCCGGCACCGTTGCGGCAGCGATGGAAGGGCGTCATCTCGGTTTTCCGGCGCTGGCGGTGTCGTTAAACGGCCATACGCATTACGACACGGCGGCGGCGGTGACGTGCTCAATCCTTCGCGCGCTCAGCCGCGAACCGCTGCGCACGGGGCGTATCCTTAACATCAATGTGCCCGATTTGCCTCTCGACGAGATCAAAGGCATTCGCGTTACCCGCTGCGGCAGCCGTCATCCGGCCGATCAGGTGATCCCACAGCAGGACCCGCGCGGAAATACGCTCTACTGGATTGGACCGCCTGGTGAAAAATGTGATGCCGGACCGGATACTGACTTCGCCGCTGTGGACGAAGGGTACGTTTCCGTTACGCCGTTGCACGTAGATTTAACCGCGTATAGCGCGCATGATGTGGTATCGGGCTGGCTGGATCGTGTCGGAGTGAGCACGCAATGGTAAGCAAACGTGTACAAACTCTTCTGGAACAACTACGCGCTCAGGGGATTACTGACGAGCATGTGCTGGATGCACTGGCTCAGGTTCCCCGTGAGAAGTTTGTAGACGAGGCGTTTGAACACAAAGCGTGGGAAAACGTGGCGCTGCCTATAGGGCAAGGCCAGACGATTTCGCAGCCCTACATGGTGGCGCGTATGACGGAGCTCCTGGAGCTAACGCCGGGCTCCCGTGTGCTGGAGATTGGCACCGGGTCGGGCTACCAGACCGCGATCCTGGCGCATCTGGTGCACCATGTTTGCTCCGTCGAGCGTATTAAAGGTTTGCAGTGGCAGGCGCGTCGTCGCCTGAAACAACTTGATTTACACAATGTTTCGACACGCCACGGTGATGGATGGCAGGGTTGGCAGGCTCGCGCCCCGTTTGATGCCATCATCGTAACGGCAGCACCCCCTGAAATTCCTGCTGCACTTTTGTCGCAGCTGGATGAAGGGGGCATTCTTGTTTTGCCTGTGGGTGATGAACAGCAGCTTTTGAAGCGCGTTCGTCGACGCGGCGGCGAGTTTATTATCGATACTGTGGAAGCCGTGCGCTTTGTGCCCCTGGTTAAGGGCGAGCTGGCCTGAGACTCGGATTTTTCCAGGGTTATTAAGGCAAATTCAGCGTATGGTGTGGCGCAAAAGGTTCGTGCCATCACGGTTATTTTAAGTCACTGGTAGTTAACACATTCCTGGGGGATAAATGAGCGCGGGAAGCCCAAAATTCACCATCAGCCGTGTTGCGGCATTATCACTGGTTTCGCTCTGGCTGGCAGGTTGTACAAGTTCTAATAACGCGCCTGCGCCTGTAAGTTCCGTCGGTGAGAACAGCAGTTCGGGTAACACGTCCAGCGGAATGTTAATTACTCCGCCACCGAAAATGGGCACCTCTGCGGCGCAGCAAACTCCGCAAATTCAGCCGGTACAGCGCCCGGTTACCCAGCCTACGCAGATCCAGCCAGTGGAACAGCCTGTTCAGACCGAGAATGGCCGTATAGTCTACAACCGCAAGTATGGGAACATTCCGAAAGGCAGCTATACCGGCGGCAGCACCTACACCGTGAAGCGCGGTGACACGCTGTTCTATATCGCCTGGATCACCGGGAACGATTTCCGCGATCTGGCCCAGCGAAATAACGTCCAGGCCCCGTATGGACTGGAAGTTGGTCAGACGCTCCAGGTCGGCAATGCGACAGGTAAACCACTTACCCCTGGTAACACCGTTTCAGCGGCAGATGTGACCGCGCAAAATAACAGCGTCACGCCTGCACAAAAAACCGCCACGGTGGTTGCTTCACAACCTGTAATTACGTATTCTGAGGATTCAGGTGATCAGAGTGCTAACAAAATGTTGCCGAATAATAAAGGGACTGCGACTGTTGTCACAGCACCCGCTACGGCACCTGTGGTTAGCTCTACCGAACCGACTGCCAGCAGCGTGACCTCCAGTTCGCCTATCTCTACCTGGCGCTGGCCGACTGACGGCAAGATTATCGAGAACTTCGCCACCTCCGAAGGAGGGAACAAAGGGATCGATATCGCAGGAAGTAAGGGACAGGCTATCATCGCGACCGCAGACGGACGCGTTGTGTATGCCGGTAACGCGCTGCGCGGTTACGGTAATCTTATTATCATCAAACATAATGATGATTACCTGAGTGCCTACGCCCATAACGACACAATGCTGGTCCGGGAACAACAAGAAGTTAAGGCGGGGCAAAAAATCGCTACCATGGGTAGCACCGGAACCAGTTCTACACGCTTGCATTTTGAAATTCGTTACAAGGGGAAATCCGTAAACCCGCTGCAGTATCTGCCGCAGCGATAATTTGACGGGGCATGCCAGCCAGGGTGTCTCGTTCAGGGATCACGGGTAGGAGCCACCTTATGAGTCAGAATACGCTGAAAGTTCATGATTTAAATGAAGATGCGGAATTTGATGAGAACGGAGCAGAGGCTTTTGACGAAAAAGCCTTAGTAGAAGAGGAACCCAGTGATAACGATTTGGCTGAAGAAGAGCTGTTATCGCAGGGTGCCACACAGCGTGTGCTGGACGCGACTCAGCTTTACCTTGGGGAGATTGGTTACTCCCCACTGTTAACGGCCGAAGAAGAAGTCTATTTCGCACGTCGTGCTTTGCGTGGTGATGTTGCCTCGCGCCGTCGCATGATTGAAAGTAACCTGCGTCTGGTCGTGAAAATTGCCCGTCGTTACGGTAATCGTGGTCTGGCCCTGCTGGATCTGATTGAAGAGGGTAACTTAGGTCTCATCCGCGCAGTAGAGAAATTTGACCCGGAACGCGGGTTCCGCTTCTCTACCTACGCGACCTGGTGGATTCGTCAGACCATCGAACGGGCAATTATGAACCAAACCCGTACGATCCGACTGCCGATCCATATCGTCAAAGAGTTGAACGTCTATCTGCGTACTGCGCGCGAGTTGTCCCATAAGCTGGACCACGAGCCAAGTGCAGAAGAGATTGCCGAACAACTTGATAAACCGGTTGATGACGTAAGCCGTATGCTGCGTCTCAACGAGCGCATTACCTCGGTTGACACCCCACTGGGTGGCGACTCCGAAAAAGCGCTGCTGGACATCCTGGCCGATGAAAAAGACAACGGCCCGGAAGACACCACGCAGGACGATGACATGAAACAGAGCATCGTCAAATGGCTGTTCGAACTGAACGCCAAACAGCGTGAAGTGCTGGCACGTCGTTTCGGTTTACTGGGGTATGAAGCTGCGACACTGGAAGATGTCGGCCGCGAAATTGGCCTGACCCGTGAACGTGTTCGTCAGATTCAGGTTGAAGGTCTGCGTCGCCTGCGTGAAATTCTGCAGGGACAAGGTCTGAATATCGAAGCGCTGTTCCGCGAATAAGCAACCTTTCGTCAAAAAAAGGCCCGTCGTGAGACGGGCCTTTTTCTTTTCCGGTGTCTTAAACCAGGCTCTTCAGCCGATAAATCCACTCCAGTGCCTGACGCGGTGTCAGAGAATCCGGGTCAAGATTTTCCAGCGCTTCCACTGCAGGTGAGGTCTCTTCCGCGGGGGCCAGCAATGACATCTGCGTGCCATCAATCTGCGTGGCTGCAGCGTTTGGAGAAAGACTCTCCAGCTCGCGCAGCTTC
This sequence comes from Enterobacter oligotrophicus, assembly GCF_009176645.1. Taxonomy (NCBI): domain Bacteria; kingdom Pseudomonadati; phylum Pseudomonadota; class Gammaproteobacteria; order Enterobacterales; family Enterobacteriaceae; genus Enterobacter; species Enterobacter oligotrophicus. Next base: position 1,455,198 of record NZ_AP019007.1, on the reverse strand, counting down.
TGACGCGCACGCTTGATCACCTCTTTCGGTACGCCCGCCAGTGCCGCAACGGCCAGGCCATAGCTCTTGCTCGCCGCGCCGTCCTGCACTGTGTGCATAAAGGCAATGGTATCCCCATGCTCCAGCGCATCAAGGTGGACGTTTGCCACACCTTCCATTTTCTCCGGCAATTGCGTCAGCTCGAAGTAGTGAGTGGCGAACAGCGTCATGGCCTTAATTTTGTTTGCCAGGCTTTCGGCGCAAGCCCATGCCAGCGACAGGCCATCGTAGGTCGAGGTGCCACGTCCCACTTCATCCATCAGTACCAGGCTGTGCTCTGTCGCGTTGTGCAGGATGTTAGCGGTTTCGGTCATCTCCACCATAAAGGTCGAACGTCCGCTGGCCAGATCGTCCGCCGCGCCCACGCGGGTAAAGATACGGTCAATTGGGCCGATCTCAACTTTTTGTGCCGGAACGTAGCTGCCGATATACGCAAGAAGCGCGATGAGGGCAGTCTGGCGCATATAGGTACTTTTACCGCCCATGTTCGGGCCGGTAATGATCAGCATTCGTCTCTGTGGCGAGAGGCTCAGTGGGTTGGCGATGAACGGCTCGTTCAGTACCTGCTCTACTACCGGGTGACGGCCTTCGGTAATGCGAATGCCGGGTTTGTCAGTAAAGGTCGGGCAGGTATAGTTGAGTGTCTCTGCACGTTCAGCCAGGTTCACCAGTACGTCCAGTTCAGCCAGTGCAGCGGCGCTGAGCTGCAGATCGGCGAGGTGAGGCATGAGCATGTCGAACAGTTCGTCGTACAGCTGTTTTTCCAGCGCCAGCGCTTTACCTTTCGAGGTGAGAACCTTGTCCTCGTACTCTTTCAGTTCAGGAATAATATAGCGCTCGGCATTTTTCAGCGTCTGGCGGCGAACGTAGTGGATAGGGGCAAGATGGCTCTGCCCCCGGCTGATCTGAATGTAGTAACCGTGTACCGCGTTATAGCCGACCTTGAGGGTATCCAGCCCCAGACGCTCGCGCTCGCGGATCTCCAGCTTATCGAGGTAGTCCGTTGCGCCGTCTGCCAGCGCGCGCCATTCATCCAGCTCTTCGTTATAGCCCGGAGCAATGACGCCGCCATCGCGTACTAAGACCGGTGGGGCATCAATAATGGCGCGCTCCAGCAGCTCGCGCAGTTCGGTAAACTCACCCATCGTTTCGCGCAGTTTTTGCACCGGTGCGCTGTCGACATCACCAAGCTGGGCACGCAGTTCCGGCAACTGCTGAAAAGCATGACGCATACGCGCTAAATCGCGTGGGCGCGCGGTGCGCAGTGCCAGACGTGCAAGGATTCGCTCGAGATCGCCCACCTGGCGCAGCACGGGCTGTAACTCGCTATAGCGATCCTGTAAGGCGGCGATGGTTTGCTGGCGGCAGGTAAGCGTATCGGTATCGCGAATTGGCATGTGCAACCAGCGTTTTAGCATGCGGCTGCCCATCGGCGTGACCGTGCTGTCGAGCACAGAAGCGAGTGTATTTTCCACGCCGCCCGCCAGGTTCTGGGTGATCTCCAGGTTACGGCGGGTGGCAGCATCCATGATGATACTGTCCTGCTGGCGCTCCATCGTGATAGAGCGGATGTGCGGCAGGGCGGTACGCTGTGTGTCTTTCACATACTGCAGCAGGCAGCCTGCTGCACACAACCCGCGCGGGGCATTTTCCACGCCAAAGCCAATCAGATCGCGCGTGCCAAACTGCAGATTCAACTGCTGGCGCGCGGTATCAATTTCGAACTCCCAGAGAGGGCGGCGGCGCAGGCCGCGGCGTCCTTCAATGAGGGCCATTTCTGCGAAATCTTCCGCGTAAAGCAGCTCTGCTGGGTTAGTACGCTGTAATTCAGCCGCCATGGTTTCACGGTCAGCCGGTTCACTCAGACGAAAACGCCCGGAGCTGATATCCAGCGTTGCGTAGCCAAAGCCTTTGCCGTCCTGCCACAGCGCGGCCAGCAGGTTATCCTGGCGCTCCTGCAACAGAGCTTCGTCGCTGATGGTCCCCGGCGTCACAATGCGCACGACTTTACGTTCGACCGGACCTTTCGAGGTAGCCGGATCGCCAATCTGCTCGCAGATTGCGACAGATTCTCCCTGATTGACCAGCTTCGCAAGGTAGTTTTCTACCGCGTGATGCGGGATGCCAGCCATCGGAATAGGTTCGCCAGCCGATGCGCCGCGTTTCGTCAGGGAGATGTCAAGCAGCTGCGACGCACGTTTCGCGTCGTCATAAAAGAGCTCGTAGAAGTCACCCATACGGTAAAACAGCAGTATTTCCGGATGCTGCGCTTTCAGCTTCAGGTACTGCTGCATCATGGGGGTATGTGCGTCAAAATTGTCGATTGTGGTCATGGAGTTATGATATCCATTTCTTTAAAAATAGTATTTTTTGAGCGGCTCACTGGCCGTTGGTTTCCTCTATTGTCGCATGAAAAAAAGGCACGGCGCAGAAAAATGTCGCGACTTTACGAGGTGCCTTCCTGCATTAATTCAATGACGATTTTCCCATGCTCAACACCGACCCGTACCTGCGAATTTGTGGTAAATCCGGCTTTTTCAAGCCAGTCACCTTTCAGGCTAAGAGCAGCATGGACGCTGTAGCGTTTTGGGATTTTGGTTTTACGATCCTCATGGCGCTTTCTGAAGTAGCCAACTTTCAAATGACGATAAGGTTTAGTGATAGCGATCTCTTGCATACAGCCTCCGGGTAAGCAAATTACCTGTATAAAATACCAGTAAAAACGAAACGTAACAGGCTTAAAACTGGAAGGCGTCTTCAGAAAATGGAATGTAACAACTGAAACCCTGAGGATTAAATGGTATTATAAATGCACCTTATTATTCGGTAATTCATCATGCCCGGTAAACGCATCGCACGAGAAAAAGAGACGATCGCCAGAATGATCGCGCTGTATGAAAAGCAGTGCCCGCAGGCCTCTACAGAAGAAGGACATTACCAGGCGCTTAACGCCTATGCGGATAAACGCCTGGATAAATGTGTCTTTGGTGAGGATAAGCCAGCCTGTAAACAGTGTCCCGTTCACTGCTATCAGCCGGCTAAGCGTGAAGAGATGAAACAGGTTATGCGCTGGGCTGGGCCGCGTATGTTATGGCATCATCCGATTTTGACCATCCGCCACCTGATTGACGATCGTCGCCCGGTGCCGGAGCTGCCGGAAAAATATCGCCCGAAAAAATAACGACCATCAGATCGGCCGTTAAACCAGGCTCTCTTTATCAATCCCAAGACGTTTCATGCGCGAAAGCAGTGTGGTGCGCTTAAGCCCCAGCCGTTGGGCTGCCCCTTTTGGCCCCGCGACCACGCCATTGGTCTCTTTCAGCACGCGCATAATCAACTGATATTCATCTTCGCCATCCTGCGCCACTTCTGCCGCAGTCGTTAACGCTTCCGGCATTGAGATTTCGGGCAGCGACAGCTGTAACACGCTGCCGCGCGTCAGAAGTACCGCACGTTCAATAACGTTCTCAAGCTCCCTCACGTTGCCCGGCCACTCCATAGAGGAGAGGGTGCGTAACGTTTCGGCGGGAATGCTGCTGATATTGCGCCCCATCCGGCGCGCAATTTTGGCGGTAAAGGCTTTGACCAGCAGCGGGATATCTTCCGGGCGCTCGCGCAGCGGAGGCAAAAAAATCGGAAAGACATTCAGGCGGTAATAGAGATCGCTTCGAAACTCACGGTCAGCGACCATTTTTTTCAGGTCGCGGTTGGTTGCAGCAATTAAGCGCACGTCCGTCTGAATCAGTTTGTTGCTGCCGAGACGTTCAAATTCTTGTTCCTGCAAGACGCGCAGCAGCTTCGGCTGCAGCTCCAGCGGCATATCGCCTACTTCGTCGAGGAACAGTGAGCTTTTATCCGCCAGTTCAAAACGCCCCAGTCGCTGGCTGCTGGCACCGGTAAACGCGCCGCGTTCATGGCCGAAGAGATCGCTTTCCAGCAGACCGGCAGGCATGGCGGCGCAGTTCATTTTCACCATGCGGCGGCTGTTACGGTTACTCAGATTATGGATGGCGCGGGCAATCAGCTCCTTACCCGTGCCGGTTTCACCCAGGATGAGCACCGTACTGTCGCTTTGCGCCACCATCTCAACCTGCTTGAGAACGCTGTACATGGCTTCACTACGGCCAATGATTTCACCGAACTCGCTGTCCACATTGTTGAGCTGCTCCGTCAGCGCCAGGTTCTCATCCACCAGCCGCTCTTTCAGACGATGGATCTCCTGATAGGCCAGCGCGTTATCCAGCGCGATGGAGATCCGCTCTGCAATCTGGCGCAGCAGCTTCAGGTTAGCGGTGGTGAATACGCCTTCGTCACACTGCGCCAGCTTCAGCACGCCCAGCATGGTATTACCTGACATCAGCGGCAGCAGGCACAGGGTTTGGATTTTGTTGCCCCAGGTGTTAAACAGCATTCTCTCATAAGGTGCCAGCGGGTCCTGCTCGTTGAGATTGAGCAGCAGAAGCTCTTTGCTCTTAAACACCCGCTCTGAAAGTGTCCCCGCTTCATCCACTTCACTTTGCTCATGCGCAGGGTTTGCTTCATCCAGATAGTGCGTGGAGTAAATGTTGAGCTTACCCTTGCGATGGCTCCGGAGCGCGATGCTTATCGCATCGATTTTGAAATAGTGATGGATCTCTTTCGAGACTTCGCCAACCAGTTCATCCATATCAAGCTGCGACAGCACGGCGTTGGTGATGGCGACCAGGATACGGAAGTTATCACGCTCGCGGCTCAGCAGGTCGTAATTGACATTGTTGGTGGCGCGGTTTTGGATCTGTTCTGTCACCACGGCCACAATCTGGGTAAAGGTGTGCAGGCGTTCATACTCCGCCTCACTCCACGGCTGGTGAGTGTGACGAATAAACTCGCAACCGCCAAAAATATGCCCTTCTACTGCCAGAGGCAGCATGCAGTAGTGCCCAAACGGTTGATATAAATTGCTCTGTGCCAGCATCGGCCAGGCCTGCCGGAATTCATCAAAGTTGCAATGCAGGGCTTCCGGGCGGGAGAGAATACGACGCACCGGGCCGTGCGCCAGGTACGTTTCGTCTTCATACTCAAAGGTTTTGCCGCTATCACGCGTTGAATAATAGCTCGCGCGATGATTTCCGCTATGCCACAGCACTATGGCGGTGCTGTCCGCCAGCGCAGATTGCCTGACCAGGCGCGTCAGGGCATCGCTCAGCGATCCGAGATCGGGCTGCTGTAAAAGTGTGCGCGTGATATCGAACAGGCCCTGCTGTCCAAGATCGCTCATCGGTGTATACGGCATATTGCATTCCAATAGAAACTGGCAAAAAAGAAAAATTCAGCGCTGACCGCTTTTGGCGCGGTTCTAGCAAATTCGGGGTAAAGGTTCTGCGTGAGGCAGATCGAGCGTGCGTTTCACGCCATAAAGCCCGGTCAGGCGCACCCCTTTGCGCTCAACCACTTCACCAATGATGGCAGCCTCTTTTCCTGACGTGTGCGCTCGCAGCTGAGCCAGTACCGCTTCCGCAGCCTGGCGTTCCACGCCGATCACCAGCTTGCCTTCGTTGGCAAAATTTAGCGGATCGAGTCCTAATAGCTCGCAAAGCCCTCGCACGGCTGGCTTAACGGGCAAGGCGCGCTCGGTCAGTTCAATACCGCAGCCACTGCTTGCCGCAAACTCATGTACGACTGCATTCACGCCGCCGCGTGTGGCATCACGCAGGGCTTTCACGCCCGGAATCGTGCGCAGCGTCTGAATAAGCGGCGTGAGTACCGCACAGTCGCTGCGTAATTCACCGTCCAGCCCTAAGCCTTCACGCAGGTTAAGGATGGTCGCCCCGTGGCAACCCAGCGTCCCGCTGACAATCAACACATCGCCCACGCTGAGCCGTTGAGCGCTCCAGCGGATGTCGGCAGGAATTGCACCCATTCCGGCAGTGTTGATAAACAGCTTGTCGGCTGCACCACGCTGCACCACTTTGGTATCGCCCGTGACGATAGCAATCCCCGCCTCGCGCGCGGTGTGTGCCATGCTGGTAACCACCGCGTTGAGCGTCTCCATTGGCAGCCCTTCTTCGAGAATGAATCCACAGGAGAGGAAGCGCGGAACCGCACCGCTGACGGCCACATCGTTTGCCGTGCCGCAGATAGCCAGCTTGCCAATATCGCCACCGGGAAAGAAGAGCGGGTCAATCACGTAGCTGTCGGTGGAAAACGCCAGCCTGTCGCCCTGGGCCGTGAGAGTCGAGAGGTCAATACGCGCCTGGTCCTCCTGTTCGGCCAGCCAGGGGTTATTAAACGCGTTCATAAACAGCTGACTGATCAACTGCTGCATCGCCTGTCCACCGCTTCCGTGCGCCATTTCCACCGTGTTCATGCTTCACACTCCTGATTGCGATACTGATACCACGCGGCGCAGGCCCCTTCGGAAGAGACCATCAGCGCGCCAAATGCGGTTTGCGGGTTACAGGTGTTGCCAAATAACGGGCATTGATGGGGTTTGCATTTGCCGGTGAGCACCTCGCCGCAGCGGGCTCGGGGATCGTCACACACCTGTTGCGGCAGCGGGCGGAAATGCGCTTCGGCATCGAATGAGTGATACGCGGGCGTCAGGTGGACACCAGATTCAGCAATCAGCCCCAGCCCGCGCCATTCGCTGTCGCCTTCGACGCTAAACACCTCCGCGATGGCTTGTTGCGCGAGTACATTCCCGGTATCGGGCACCACGCGGCGGTACTGATTTTCCACCGCACTCAGGGCTGCTATTTTCTGCTCAACCAGCATGGTCACGCCTTGCAGTAGATCAAGAGGTTCGAAACCAGCGACCACTAAGGGGCGATCGTACTGTTCAGCGATAAAACCGTAGGCTTCGGTGCCGATAACCATACTGACATGGCCCGGAGCCAGAAACGCATCAATGCCGTTATCTGGCTCTTCGAGCAGGCTGCGCAGCGTGGGAATAAGCGTAATATGCTGGCAGAAAAAGAAAAAGTTTGTGATGTTGCGGGCTTTGGCCTGCTGTAGTGTGATTGCCGTAGCAGGCATAGTGGTTTCAAAACCCAGGCCGAAAAAGACCACCTTACGCGGCGGGTTCTCTGTCGCCAGCGTCAGGGCATCCATCGGCGAGTAAACGATACGAACGTCCGATCCGCGCGCTTTTGCCTGCAAAAGAGAGCCATTTCTTCCCGGTACACGCATTGCATCACCAAAGGTACAGAAGATGACGTCAGGCTGGCTGGCGATGTCGATACAGCTGTCGATGCGGCCCATCGGCAACACGCACACCGGACAGCCGGGGCCGTGGATAAACTCAATGTTATCCGGCAGTAACTGGTCGAGGCCAAATTTGAAGATGGCATGGGTGTGTCCGCCGCATACCTCCATGATCCGCAGCGGTTTTTCAGCGGTGTAACTCAACAGCGCTGCGCGGGTTTTCAGGTGGTCGATAAGCTGCATCACCTGCTCAGGTGCGCGGTATTCATCAACGTAACGCATGAGTTATCGCTCCTCACCGTACAGCAGCGCCCCGACGTCAGGCTCCACGTCGAACATATTCTGCAGGGCGTCGAGCGTGTCGCGGGCTTCCGCTTCATTAATTACGCTCATGGCAAAACCCACATGTACCAGTACCCACTGGCCGAGACGTGACGTTCCGTTCTCATCAACGCTTCCCACCAGGGTCAAATCGACGTCGCGCAGTACGCCGCAAACGTCCACTCTGGCCTGATTCCCGTCGATGGCGTGAATGTGTCCGGGGACGCCTATGCACATCGTTCGTTCTCCAGCCAGTTGAGCCAGCTGTCCATGCCGTCACCGCGCGTGGCGGAGACCAGCAGGATCTCAATCTCCGGGTTCACTTCACGGGCGTATGCCAGGCATTTATCCACTTCAAAGTTCAGGTACGGCAGCAGGTCGACTTTGTTCAGCAGCATCAATGACGCGGCGGCAAACATGTGCGGGTATTTCAGCGGCTTGTCTTCGCCTTCGGTTACTGAAAGCACCGCCACTTTATGCCGCTCACCCAGGTCGAAACTCGCCGGGCAAACCAGGTTGCCGACATTTTCAATAAACAGGATGCCGTTATCCGCCAGCGGCAGGCGCGACGCGGCATCGGCAATCATCTGCGCATCCAGATGGCAGCCTTTGCCGGTGTTGACCTGAATCGCCGGCGTGCCGGTTGCGCGAATACGCGCGGCATCGTTTACCGTCTGCTGATCGCCTTCGATCACCGCGCAAGGCGTGCGCGTGTTCAGGCGTTTGAGCGTCTCCGTGAGCAGCGTGGTTTTGCCGGAGCCAGGGCTGGAGACCAGGTTCAGCACCAGCTGTTTGTGGGCGGCAAAGCGGGCGCGGTTGCGGGCGGCAAGCTGGTTGTTTTTGTCCAGCACGTTAATTTCGACTTCCAGCATCTGGCGCTGGCTGATCCCCGGTGCGTGGGTGCCCGCTGCGCCGTGACCATAATGCAGGTCACCTGCCGCGGATTGCTGAGGCGTAAAGGTGATGCCGGTCAGCGCCGCCGCAGGGCGTGGGGCGGGGGAAAAGGGCGCGGAGCGAAACGCGGAATGCGGGTGATGTTCATCCCCTTCGATATACAGGTTGCCTTCAGCGCAACCGCAGGTACTGCACATAAGTTACTCCTTCTCGATTTCGAGGCGTTGGATCTGCATGCCGTCATCCGCCACGATGTGCAGCCCGGTGCTCTGGCATTGCGGGCAGCGCTGTACCTTCGATGACAGCAGGGTGACGTACTGCTGACACTGCCCGCACCAGCACTCAGCCTGCTGCGCTTCAATATGCAGCTCACAGCCTTCCGCCAGCGTGCCGCGACACACCAGCTCAAAGCAGAAGGTGAGAGCGCTGGTCTCGACGCAGGAAAACGCCCCGACCTTCAGCCAGACGCCGGTGACGCGCTTCGCATGGTTTTGCACTGCCTGCTGCTCGATCAGTTCCAGAGCCCGCTGGCAGAGGGTGATTTCGTGCATGACGCCTCCTCAATGAATTGCGCCATTGAATGCAATAACGGTGCCAGCTTGATTTTTGTTAAGGCGTGACGATGTCAACGCTGTCGAAATGACACGTCGACAGCGCGGCGTTGACAGCATCTTGATGAATAAAATCATTTAAAAACAAATAATTGAAAATTGGCATGGAAACTGCTTAACAGCCGCTATCTCCATTAACCGGATACCTTTTATGACTATTTGGGAAATTAGCGAAAAAGCAGATTACATCGCACAGCGTCATCAGCAGTTACAGGAGCAGTGGCACCTCTACTGCAACTCCCTGGTCCAGGGGATCACCCTGTCGAAAGCCCGTCTTCATCACGCCATGAGCTGTGCGGCGCAGGGCGATATGCGCTTTGTGCTTTTTGGTCACTTCACGATTTTTGTCACCCTCGCAGACAGCTTCAACAGCCACACCATTGAGTATTACGTCGAGACGAAAGAGGGTGAAAAACAGTGTATTGCGCAGGCGCAGCTCATGGCCGATGGCATGGTGGACGGTCACGTCAGCAACCGCGATCGCCAGCAGGTGCTGGAGCACTATCTGGAAAAGATCGCGCCGGTTTACAACGGCCTCTACGCCGCCGTTGAGCATGATTTACCGATCAACCTGAAACAGCTGATGGACGGAAAAACATCAGCGAACGTGGCCTGATTACCGAGTGTCGAGAAGTGTCGATGAGACAGTTTTTCGTCAAAAATGACCATCACCTGAGGATTGCCCGGTGAACCGTTTTGTAATTGCTGACTCGACGGTCTGTATTGGCTGTCGAACCTGTGAGGCGGCGTGTTCGGAAACGCACCGCCTGCACGGGCTGCAGTCCATGCCGCGCCTGCGCGTCATGCGTAATGAAAAAGAGTCTGCCCCGCAGCTTTGCCATCACTGTGAAGATGCGCCGTGTGCGGGGGTCTGCCCTGTGAATGCCATCACCCGTGTCGAGGGCGCGGTGCAACTGAATGAAAGCCTGTGCGTCAGTTGCAAGCTGTGCGGCATTGCCTGTCCGTTTGGCGCGATTGAATTCTCCGGCAGCCGCCCGCTGCATATCCCGGCCAATGCCAATTCCCCGAAAGCGCCACCTGCGCCACCGGCTCCGGCACGCATAAGTTCGCTGCTGGACTGGGTCCCCGGTGTGCGCGCCGTTGCGGTGAAGTGCGACCTGTGCAGCTTTGACGAACAGGGCCCGGCCTGTGTACGCACCTGCCCGACCAAGGCGCTGATTCTGGTCAATATTCGCGACATCGCCCGCACCAGCAAACGTAAGCGCGAGCTGACGATCAATACCGATTACGGCGATCTTTCGCTGCTTCAGGCGTTAAATGAGGGGGCAAAATGAACGCGATAACCATGATAAACAGCGCGATCGCGTACTTTGTCGCCGCCGCCGTACTGTCGCTGATCTTCGCTTTCCATAAAACCCTGAGCGGGTGGATAGCCGGCATTGGCGGGGCGGTCGGCAGCCTGATGACGCTGGCGGCGGGAGCCGTCGTGTTGCTCAGTGGGCACTCCGCAGAAGCGGTGATTCCGTTGATCCGTCATACCGTTGAGCTCACGCCGCTGAACGCTATCTGGCTGGTGACGTTTGGCCTGTGCGGGCTGTTTATCAGCCTGTTCAATATTGACTGGCACCGTCATCAACACACTAAGGCTAACGGCCTGCTGGTTAACCTGCTGATGGCGGCGGCGGTCTGTAGCGTTATCGCCAGCAACCTCGGCGCGCTGGTGGTGATGGCCGAAATTATGGCCCTGTGCGGCGTGTTCCTGACGGGCTGTAGCGCCTCCGGCAAGCTGTGGTTTGCGCTTGGTCGCCTTGGCACGCTGCTGCTGGCGCTGGCCTGCTGGCGGGTGTGGCAGCGTTTCGGCACGCTCGATTTCGCCGCGCTCAACGGTCAAATGCTGGGGAGTGACGTCTGGCTGTTGGGCGTGGTGGGCTTTGGCCTGCTGGCCGGAATTATCCCGCTGCACGGCTGGGTACCGCAGGCGCACGCCAATGCCTCTGCACCTGCCGCCGCGCTGTTCTCCACCGTGGTGATGAAAGTCGGTCTGTTCGGCATCCTGACCATTACGCTGACCGGCGGTCAGCCGCCGCTGTGGTGGGGTGTGGCGCTGCTGGTAGCAGGCATGATCACTGCGTTCGTCGGCGGGTTGTACGCCCTGATGGAACACAACATCCAGCGCCTGCTGGCGTACCACACCCTGGAAAACATCGGCATCATCCTGCTCGGTATTGGCGCGGGCGTTACCGGGCTGGCGCTCAACCAGCCTGCGCTGGTGGCGGCCGGGTTTATCGGGGGTCTCTATCACCTCATCAACCACAGCCTTTTCAAAAGCACCCTGTTCCTGGGGGCGGGCAGCGTCTGGTTCCGCACCGGGCATCGCGATATTGAAAAGCTCGGCGGCATCGGCAAAAAGATGCCGGTCATTTCACTTGCGATGCTGGTGGGGCTGATGGCAATGGCCGCGCTGCCGCCGCTGAACGGCTTTGCGGGCGAGTGGGTGATATACCAGTCCTTCTTCGCGCTCGGTCAGAGCGATGTGTTTGTTGCGCGTTTACTCGGCCCGCTGCTGGCGGTCGGCCTGGCGATCACCGGCGCGCTGGCGGTGATGTGTATGGCGAAAGTCTACGGCGTCACCTTCCTGGGTTCACCGCGCACCCGTGAGGCGGAAAACGCCTGCTGCGCCCCGGTGCTGATGGCGATAAGCGTTGTCGCGCTGGCGCTGTGCTGCATCGCGGGCGGCGTGGCCGCACCGTGGCTGCTGCCGCTGCTGGGGAACGCTATTCCGCTGCCGCTTGAAACGGCGAACACCACCGTCTCCCAGCCGATGATGGCACTGCTGCTGATTGCCGCGCCGCTGCTGCCGTTTGTGCTGATGCTGTTCTTCAAACGCGACCGTCTCGCCTCCCGCTCGCGCGGCGCGGCGTGGGCCTGCGGTTACGAGCACGAACAATCGATGGTCATTACCGCACACGGTTTTGCCATGCCGGTAAAAGAGAACTTCACTGCCGTGCTGAAGCTGCGCCACTGGCTTAACCCGGTGGGATGGGTACCCGGCTGGCGGAGCGCTGCCGTGCCTGTGTTGTTCCGTCGTCTGGCGCTGATCGAGCTGGCGGTGCTGGTGGTGATTGTGATTTCACGAGGAGCCTGACATGAGTCTGTTACTGGCAATACTTCAGGCGCTGGTGTTATTTGCCGTTGCGCCGCTGCTTTCCGGAGTGAGCCGCGTGGCGCGCGCCCGGCTGCACAACCGTCGCGGGCCCGGCGTGCTCCAGGAGTACCGCGATCTCTTCAAGCTGCTCTCTCGTCAGAGCGTCGCGCCGGATGCGGCAGGCTGGGTCTTCCGCCTGACGCCGTTTGTGATGGTCGGCGTGATGCTGACCATCGCCACCGCGCTGCCGGTGGTGACGGTAGGCTCGCCGCTGCCCGCGCCTGGCGATCTGATTACGCTTATCTACCTCTTCGCTATCGCGCGCTTCTTCTTTGCGATTGCGGGCCTGGATACCGGTAGCCCGTTTACCGGTATCGGTGCCAGCCGCGAAGCGATGCTCGGGGTGCTGGTTGAGCCGATCCTGCTGCTGGGGCTGTGGGTCGCCGCGCAGGTCGCAGGCTCAACGCACATCAGCAATATCGCCGATACCGTCTACCACTGGCCGGTAGCTCGATCCATTCCTCTGGTTCTGGCGCTCTGTGCCTGCGCGTTCGCCACCTTTATCGAGATGGGCAAACTGCCGTTCGACCTCGCGGAAGCCGAGCAGGAATTACAGGAAGGGCCGCTCACCGAATACAGCGGCTACGGCTTCGCGGTGCTGAAGTGGGGCATCAGCCTTAAACAGCTGGTGGTGCTGCAGATGTTTGTCGGCGTCTTCTTCCCGTGGGGGCAGATGACGCACTTCTCCGTGGGCGGTCTGGTGCTGGCGGTGGTGGCGGCTGCGCTCAAGCTGCTTATCGGCGTGCTGGTGATTGCCCTGTTTGAAAACAGCATGGCGCGCCTGCGTTTTGTCGCGACGTCACGCATCACCTGGGCCGGTTTTGGTTTTGCATTTTTAGCGTTCGTCTCCTTGCTGGTGGCGTGATTAAAGAGAGTTTTTATGTCTGAAGAAAAGAAAGGTCAGCAGTATCTCGCCGCGTTGCATCAGGCTTTTCCCGGCGTGGTGCTGGAGGAGTCCTGGCAAACCAAAGACCAGATCACGATTACCGTGAAGGTGAACTATCTGCCGGAGGTGGTGGAGTTTCTTTACTACCGGCAGGGCGGCTGGCTGTCGGTGCTGTTTGGTAACGACGAGCGCCAGCTGTGCGGGAGCTATGCGGTCTACTACGTGATGTCGATGGAGCAGGGCGAGAAGTGCTGGCTCACCGTGCGCGTGGAGGTCGACCCGAATAAGCCGGAGTATCCGTCCGTCACGCCACGCGTGCCCGCCGCCGTCTGGGGTGAGCGCGAAGTGCGTGACATGTACGGCCTGGTGCCGGTGGGCCTGCCGGACGAGCGTCGTCTGGTGCTGCCGGACGACTGGCCGGATGAACTCTATCCGTTGCGTAAAGACAGCATGGACTATCGTCAGCGTCCGGCTCCGACCACCGACAGCGAAACCTACGAATTCATTAACGAACTCGGCAGCAAAAAGAACAATGTGGTGCCGATCGGTCCGCTACACGTCACCTCCGACGAACCGGGCCACTTCCGCCTGTTTGTTGACGGCGAAAACATTATCGACGCCGACTACCGTCTGTTCTATGTCCATCGCGGGATGGAAAAGCTGGCGGAAACCCGCATGGGCTACAACGAGGTGACGTTCCTCTCTGACCGCGTGTGCGGCATCTGCGGCTTCGCCCACAGCACCGCCTACACCACCTCGGTGGAAAACGGCATGGGGATCGTGGTGCCGGAACGCGCGCAGATGATCCGCGCCATTCTGCTGGAGGTGGAGCGCCTGCATTCGCACCTGCTCAACCTCGGCCTGGCCTGCCACTTCGTCGGTTTTGACTCCGGATTTATGCAGTTCTTCCGCGTGCGTGAAGCGTCGATGAAAATGGCGGAGATCCTTACCGGGGCGCGTAAAACCTACGGCCTGAACCTGATCGGCGGAATTCGCCGCGATCTGCTGAAAGACGACATGATCCAGACCCGTCAGCTGGCGCAGCAGATGCGCCGCGACGTGCAGGAGCTGGTGGACATGCTGCTCAGTACGCCAAACATTGAGCAGCGTACCGTCGGCATTGGCCGTCTTGACCCGGAAATCGCCCGCGACTTCAGCAACGTTGGCCCGATGGTGCGCGCCAGTGGTCACGCCCGCGACACCCGCGCCGATCACCCGTTCGTTGGCTACGGCCTGCTGCCGATGACGGTACACAGCGAGCAGGGCTGTGACGTGATCTCGCGCCTGAAAGTACGTATCAACGAGGTATTCACTGCGCTAAACATGATCGACTTTGGCCTCGATAACCTGCCGGGTGGCCCGCTGATGGTGGAGGGCTTCACCTACATTCCAAACCGCTTTGCCCTCGGCTTTGCCGAAGCGCCGCGCGGGGATGACATCCACTGGAGCATGACCGGCGACAACCAGAAGCTCTACCGCTGGCGCTGCCGTGCGGCGACCTACGCCAACTGGCCGACCCTTCGCTATATGCTGCGCGGCAACACCGTGTCTGACGCGCCGCTGATCATCGGCAGCCTCGACCCGTGCTACTCCTGCACCGACCGCATGACCGTGGTGGATGTGCGTAAAAAGAAAAGCCAGGTGGTGCCGTACAAAGAGCTTGAGCGCTACAGCATCGAGCGTAAAAACTCGCCGCTGAAATAAGGACTCGCCATGTTTACCTTTATCAAAAAAGTGATCAAAACCGGCACGCAGACCAGCCGCTACCCGCTGGAGCCGATGCCGGTCGATAAAAACTTTCGCGGCAAGCCGGAGCACAACCCGCAGCAGTGCATCGGCTGCGCGGCCTGCGTCAATGCCTGCCCGTCGAACGCCCTGACGGTAGAAACGGACCTGAAAACCGGCGAGCTGGCCTGGCAGTTCAACCTTGGGCGCTGCATTTTTTGCGGCCGCTGCGAGGAGGTCTGCCCGACGGTTGCGATTCGCCTGTCTCAGGAGTACGAGCTGGCGGTGTGGAAGAAAGAGGACTTCCTCCAGCAGTCGCGTTTTGAACTCTGCAACTGCCGCATCTGCCGGCGTCCGTTCGCTGTGCAAAAAGAGATCGACTACGCTATTGCCCTGCTGAAGCACAACGGCGACCTGCGTGCGGAGCATCACCGTGAAAGTTTTGAAACCTGCCCGGAATGCAAACGTCAGAAGTTCCTGCTGCCGTCTGACCGTATCGATATCACCCGCCATATGAGAGAGGCCAGCTAATGGAAAATTTACTCGGCCCACGCGACAACAACGGCATTCCGGTGCCAATGACGGTGGATGAATCCATCGCCAGCATGAAGGCGTCGCTGCTGAAAAAAATCAAACGCTCGGCCTACGTTTATCGCGTGGACTGCGGCGGCTGCAACGGCTGCGAGATTGAGATCTTCGCCACGCTGTCGCCGTTGTTTGACGCCGAACGCTTCGGCATCAAAGTGGTGCCGTCCCCGCGCCATGCGGACATTCTGCTGTTTACCGGTGCCGTCACCCGCGCGATGCGCTCGCCTGCGTTGCGCGCCTGGCAATCTGCCCCCGACCCGAAAATCTGTATCTCTTACGGTGCCTGTGGCAACAGCGGCGGCATCTTCCACGACCTGTATTGCGTCTGGGGCGGCACCGACAAAATCGTGCCGGTGGATGTTTACATTCCAGGCTGCCCGCCGACGCCTGCTGCGACGCTGTACGGCTTTGCGATGGCACTCGGTCTGCTGGAGCAGAAAATCCACGCCCGTGAACCTGGCGAGCTTGATAATCAGCCCGCCGCGATCCTGCACCCGGATATGGTGCAGCCGCTGCGCGTGAAGGTTGACCGCACGGCGCGCAGGCTGGCGGGCTACCGCTACGGGCGTCAGATTGCCGATGATTATCTGCGCCTGCTCAGCCAGGGCGACCATCAGGTGGCGCGCTGGCTGGAGGCGGAGAACGATCCGCGTCTGAATGAGATTGTGGCGAACCTGAACAGCATTGTGGATGAGGCGCGTATCCGATGAGTGAAACGGTGGTGTTCAGTCAGCTGAGCCGTAAATTTATTGATGAGAACGATGCCACGCCGGATGCGGCGCAGCAGGTGGTCTATTACAGCCTGGCGATTGGCCACCACCTGGGGGTGATCGACTGCCTGGAGGCGGCGTTAACCTGCCCGTGGCCGGCGTATCTGGCGTGGATCGCCACGCTGGAGGAGGGCAGCACGGCGCGGCGCAAAATGGAAGGCGTGCCGAAGTATGGCGAAATCGTGATCGACGCTAATCATATCGCGATGCTCGCCAACGCGTTTGATGCCGCACTGAGTAAGCAAACCCCCGAGCAGCAGGCGTGGAGCAAAACGCTGCTCAGTATGCTGCACGATATTCATCAGGAGAGCGCCATCTACCTGATGGTGAGGAGACTACGTGACTGACGTTTTACTGTGTGTCGGCAACAGCATGATGGGCGACGACGGCGCGGGCCCGCTGCTGGCGGAGATGTGCGCCGCAAACCCGCAGGGTAACTGGGAGGTGATCGACGGCGGCAGCGCGCCGGAAAACGACGTGGTCGCTATCCGCGAACTGCGTCCGGACAGGCTGTTAATCGTGGATGCTACCGACATGGGGCTTAATCCCGGCGAGATCCGCCTGATTGACCCGGACGACATCGCCGAAATGTTTATGATGACCACCCACAATATGCCGCTCAACTACCTTGTCGATCAGATTAAGGGCGACGTGGGCCAGGTGCTGTTTTTGGGCATTCAACCGGATATTGTCGGGTTTTATTATCCGATGACGCCGCCGGTAAAAGAGGCGGTGGAGGAGGTTTATTCACGGCTTGCGGAGTGGGTTGGGGAAGGGGGTTTTTCTCAGCTCTGAGCAGCGCCCGGTGGCGCTGCGCTTACCGGGCCTACAAAACCGTAGGCCGGGTAAGGCGAAGCCGCCACCCGGCAAAACAGGCTACTCCAGATCCGCCCCGTTACTCGCAATCACCTTCTTATACCACCAGAACGACTTCTTGCGCTTTCTGTCCAGCGTGCCGTTACCGGCGTCGTCCCGGTCAACGTACACAAACCCGTAGCGCTTGCTCATCTCGCCCGTTGACGCCGCCACCAGGTCGATACAGCCCCAGGTGGTGTAGCCCATCAGCGGTACGCCGTCTTCAATCGCATCGCCCATCGCGCGGATATGCTCGCGCAGGTAGCTGATACGGTAGTCGTCGTTGATCTCGCCGTTTTCATCAATGACGTCCTTCGCGCCCAGCCCGTTTTCCACCAGGAACAGCGGCTTCTGGTAGCGGTCGTACATCATGTTCATGGTGATGCGCAGGCCCAATGGATCAATGCCCCAGCCCCATTCGCTCACCTGAATATGCGGGTTACGTAAGGATTTCACGATGTTCGCCGCACTGGTGTTGCCCGCGTTCATGTCCGCCGAGGCGCAGCGCGAGGCGTAATAACTGAACGAGACAAAATCGACGGTGTTCTTCAGCAACTCGTCGTCGCCAGGGTCTTTAACAATCACCACCCCTTTTTCGCGGAACACGCGGGCAGAGTAAGCCGGGTAGCTGCCGCGCGCCTGCACGTCGATAAAGAACAGGTTCTCGCGGTCTTTCTCCAGCGCCATCCACACGTCTTCCGGTTTGCAGGAGTACGGGTAGAAGTTCCCGCCCGCCAGCATACAGCCGACCTGGTTTTCCGGGTTCACCTCGTGGGCGATTTTGGTCGCCAGCGCGCTCGCCACCAGCTCGTGGTGCGCGGCCTGGTATTTCACCTGATCTTCGTTTTCACCTTCCTCAAACACCAGCCCCGCGCCGGAGAACGGGCTGTGCAGCATGATGTTGATTTCGTTGAAGGTCAGCCAGTATTTCACCAGCCCGTTAAATTCTTCGAAGCAGGTGCGGGCGTAACGGGCGAAGAAATCGACCATTTTGCGGTTGCGCCAGGAGCCGTACTCCGTTACCAGGTGCATCGGCACGTCGAAGTGGCAAAGCGTCACCAGCGGCTCGATGTTATATTTTTTGCACTCTTCAAACACCGCACGGTAGAAGGCGATACCCTCTTTGTTCGGCAGCGGTTCGTCGCCGTTCGGGTAGAGTCGGCTCCAGGCAATCGAGGTGCGGAACACGGTAAAGCCCATCTCCGCCATCAGGGCGATGTCTTCTTTGTAGCGATGGTAAAAATCAATCGCCTCGTGGCTTGGGTAAAACTCGTCGTCACGCAACGAAAACCGTTTTTCCTTCCCGACCTTCACCGCCAGGCGGTTGGCACCGTGGGGGATCATATCGACCGTGGTCAGCCCCTTGCCGCCTTCGCGGTATGCGCCTTCACTCTGGTTGGCGGCCAGTGCGCCGCCCCATAAAAATCCTTGTGGAAAAACAGACATTTTTACCTCGCTTTCAATTTATGCTTGTGCTGCTTTGGCCTGAACCGGTGCGGTTTGCAGGGCACGCGCTTTTTCAGCTTCGTCTTCGACCGGGATATCCTCAAAACCTAATATCAGAGTCAGAACAAACGAGAGCACAACCGCCAGGCCCATTACGCCAAACACCCAGACGATAGTCATCGGGTTGGCCGGGTCGAAGAACTGCACGCTGGTGAACAGCCCCGGAGCCGCCATTGAGTGGCTGGCAAGCCCTGCCATTCCGGCTACCGCGCCGCAGATAAAGCCGCTGATCAGGCTCGCAATTAACGGGCGTTTCAGACGTACCGCGACGCCGTACAGGGCCGGTTCAGAAATGCCCGCCATAATGGCAGAGGCTGCCGCCGCCAGCGCCGTCTGGCGCAGTTCCGGGTTTTTGGTTTTCCACGCTACCGCCAGCGAGGAGCCGCCGAGCGACAGGTTCGCGCCGATTTCTGAAGGCATCACCATCCCTTCTTTGCCCGTTTCGGCAATGGTTTGAATGATAGTCGGCGTAAACACGCGGTGCATACCGGTCATCACCAGCAGCGGCCACAGCGCGCCCATAATCGCCACGGAGAGCCAGCCCAGATAGCCGTGAATGGTGTACACCAGTGCGGAGATGGCGCTACCGATCCAGATGCCCAGCGGCCCAATCAGCACGATGGCGAGCGGAGCGGCAATCAACACGATCAGCATCGGTTTGAGGAAGTTTTTGGTTACGGCTGGCGTGATGCGATCGACCCAGCGTTCGATGTAAGACAGGCACCAGGTCATCACCAGTGCCGGGATCACCGTGTAGGTGTATTTCACCGCCGTTACCGGAATTAAGGCGAACTCTACGTGTTCACCCTGAGCCGCTTTCGCCATCAGCTCGATAAAGCTCGGATGCACCAGTACGCCCGCAATGGCAATCGCCAGCGACATGTTGGTTTTGAATTTCACCGCCGCGGAAGCCGCCACCATCAGCGGCAGGAAGAAGAACGCGCCGTCACCGATCACCGTCAGAATGGTGAGCGTCGGCGCGCCTTTTTCCAGCACACCAGTCATCTCAAGGATCATCGCCAGCAGCTTGACCATCGAGCCACCGATGATCGCCGGGATCAGCGGGGACATGGTGCCGATCAGCGCATCAAGTATCCCGGCACCCATGCGTTTAAGCGTCATTTTTTTTGGGCCTTCCGGCACGGCAGGCTGCAGGTCGGTTGGCAGCAGGCTCACCACTTCGCGGTACGCCTGAGAAACGGTGTTGCCAATGATCACCTGGCACTGGTTGTCGCTGCGCACCACGCCGAGCACACCGTTGATACTTTTCAGACGCGCGGCATCGGTGAGGCTTTCGTCTTTCAGGACGAAACGCAGACGCGTCATGCAGTGAGTGACGGCGACGATGTTGTCTTTGCCGCCAAGCGCGCTAACAACGTCGTTCGCCAGCGCGGCATAATTTTTGGCCATCGGATGTGATCCTGTTATCGTTGTGAGAAATGTAGGAAACCGGTTCCACATAATCATCATGAGTTTCATTGAATGAAACAAGATCGCTTTTTATGCATTTTTTTGTTTCGTGATGATGATCACTTTGAGTGACTCAAAGCGTGATATCGCCGCTGCGACAATTATTCTGTGGTGCAGTACACTGCGCCCATCAGTTTCAAAGGGAATAACAACATGACCACGATGCTGGAAGTGGCGAAACGGGCAGGCGTTTCGAAAGCGACGGTTTCAAGGGTACTGTCGGGGAATGGCTACGTCAGCCAGGAGACCAAAGATCGGGTGTTTCAGGCCATCGAAGAGAGCGGTTATCGCCCGAATTTGCTGGCGCGAAACCTGGCAACGAAACGTACCCAGACGCTGGGGCTGGTAGTGACCAACACCCTCTATCACGGCGTTTATTTTAGCGAACTGCTGTTCCACGCCGCGCGAATGACGGAAGAGAAGGGGCGGCAGCTGATCCTGGCGGACGGCAAGCACAGCGCCGATGAAGAGCGCGAGGCGATCCAGTACCTGCTCGATATGCGCTGCGATGCGGTGATCATCTACCCGCGCTTCCTGAGCGTGGAGGAGATGGACGATATCGTTGAGAAATGCGAACAGCCGATTATGGTTCTCAACCGCCGCCTGCGGAAAAACAGCAGCCACAGCGTCTGGTCGGATCATAAAGCCTCCTGCCGGGAGGCGGTGTCGCAACTGATCGAAAAAGGGCACCGCGACATCGCGTTTATCACCGGTTCGCTGGATTCCCCCACCGGGGTTGAGCGTCTCTCCGGCTATAAAGACGCGCTGGCGCAGCACCGTATCCCGCTGCGTGAAACGCTGATCGCCGAAGGAAAGTGGAACCCGGCCAGCGGTGCGGCGGCGGTTTCTGAGCTGCTATCCCGCGGTGAAACCTTTACGGCGCTGGTCGCGAGCAACGACGATATGGCGATCGGTGCCATGAAACAACTTCACGACAGCGGGGTTGCCACCCCAGACGCGGTGTCGGTGATTGGCTTCGACGATGTGGCCATAGCGCCGTACATCGTGCCGTCTCTTTCCAGCGTTCGTATTCCGGTGACGGAGATGATCAAAGAGACCATCAGTCGCCTGATCTTCATGCTCGACGGCGGTGAGTTTAAATATCAACAAACGTTCTCCGGCGAGCTGATCCTGCGCGATTCTGTTATCGCAGGCCCGCACTGCTGACGTCGACAGCTGTCATCGTCACTTCTGACGATGACAGCACGGCCTCTTCTTTTTAATCTCAATAAATCAACATGTTAAAAACTGGCACGGTTTATGAATAGCTCCGCGCATGACTGTTATGCTGGAGAAGCAGATGAACCGTTTTATGATGGCCGATGCCAGTAAGTGTATTGGTTGCCGGACCTGTGAAGTCGCATGTGTTGTATCTCATCAGGCGGAGCAGGATTGCGCCTCCCTGACCCCGGACACTTTCCTGCCGCGCATTCACGTGATTAAGGGTGTGAACATTTCGACAGCAGCGATTTGCCGCCAGTGCGAAGATGCGCCGTGCGCGAATGTCTGCCCAAACGGGGCGATTAAACGTGAAAAAGGGTTTGTGCATGTGATGCAGGAGCGCTGCATTGGCTGCAAAACCTGTGTGGTGGCCTGCCCGTACGGTGCGATGGAGGTGGTTGTTCGCCCGGTCGTGCGCAACAGCGGTCTCGGGCTGAGCGTGCGCGCGGAGAAGGCCGAAGCCAACAAATGCGACCTCTGCTACCATCGTGAAGCCGGACCGGCCTGCATGGAAGCCTGTCCGACACACGCGCTGGTCTGCGTGGATCGCGATAAACTTGAGCAGATGAGCGCCGAAAAACGCCGTCGCGCGGCGTTCGACACCTCGTCGTCACTGCTGTTTTAAGCCGCGATGGGCAGTAACGGCATACAGTTGCGGGTGCGCGGCAAAGTGCAGGGCGTCGGATTTCGGCCCTTCGTCTGGCAGCTGGCGCATCAGCTTCAGCTAGCGGGCGATGTCTGTAACGATGGAGAAGGCGTGCTGGTACGCCTCGCGGGTAAGGGTGGGGCCTTTATCACAAGGCTGCGCCAGGGCTGCCCACCGCTGGCGCGTATTGATGAAATAGACTCTCAGCCTTTTAACTGGGCAACGCTGCCAGACGAATTCACCATCCGTCACAGCGCGAGTGGGGCGATGGACACGCAAATTGTGCCGGATGCCGCCACCTGCCCCGCATGCCTGGCAGAGATGCGCGATCCTCGCGAGCGCCGTTATCGCTATCCGTTTATCAACTGCACCCACTGCGGCCCGCGTTTTACCATTATCCGCGCAATGCCCTATGACCGCCCGGCCACGGCAATGGCCCCGTTCCCGCTCTGTGTGCCCTGTGAAACGGAGTACCGCAACCCTGCCGACCGGCGCTTTCACGCGCAGCCGGTTGCCTGCCCGGACTGCGGTCCGGAGCTTGAATGGCGTTCGGGAGATAAACGTGCCACGCGTGAACAGGCGCTGAGCGCGGCGGTCGCGATGTTAAAAGACGGCGGTATTGTGGCGGTCAAAGGATTGGGCGGTTTTCACCTCGCCTGCGATGCGCTCAACCCAGAGGCAGTAGCAAAACTGCGGTCACGTAAACAGCGCCCGGCGAAGCCGCTGGCGGTGATGATCCCGCAGGCGGATAACCTGCCGGCGTCGGTTCAGACGCTGTTACACGCTCCCGCTGCTCCCATTGTGCTTACGCCAAAAACGTGTCTGCCTGCGTTTCCTGAGGCGATTGCGCCAGGTCTGGGCTGCATTGGTGTCATGCTGCCTGCGAACCCGCTGCAACATCTGTTGATGATGGATTGCCCACACCCGCTGGTGATGACCTCCGGCAATCTCAGCGGTCGCCCGCCCGCCATTGGTAATCAGCAGGCGCTGGAAGAACTTTCGGAGATCGCTGACGGCTTTCTGCTGCACAACCGCGACATCCTGCAGCGGATGGATGATTCGGTGATGGATGATGACGGTGCGATCCTGCGTCGTGCGCGAGGTTTCGTGCCGGATGCCATCACGTTACCCGCCGGTTTTAGCAATATCCCCGCTATGTTATGCACTGGCGCAGAGATGAAAAACACCTTCTGCCTGGTGCGCGGGAACCAGGCGGTGCTGAGCCAGCACTTCGGCGATCTCAGTGACGAAGGCGTTGACGCGCAGTGGCGCTCAGCGCTGTCGGTCATGCAGCAGATCTATGCTTTTCAGGCAGAGCGCGTCGTGTGCGATGCTCATCCGGGATACCGCGCTCGCCAGTGGGCGGAAACGCAGGCGTTGCCTGTCGAAACCGTACTGCATCACCACGCTCACGCAGCCGCGTGCCTGGCAGAAAACGGCTGGCCGCTCGACGGCGGGGATGTTATCGCGTTAACGCTGGATGGGATCGGCATGGGCGAAAACGGCGCGCTGTGGGGCGGCGAGTGTCTGCGGGTGAATTATCTTGAGTGCGAACATCTGGGCGGGCTGCCTGCCGTGGCGCTACCGGGTGGCGATCTGGCGGCCAGGCAGCCGTGGCGTAATCTTCTCGCCCACTGCCTGGCGTTTGTGCCTGGCTGGCAGCAGTATCCGGAAACGCACGTTGTTCAGCGGCAAAACTGGCCGCTGCTGGCGACGGCGATTTCTCGTGGTGTAAATGCGCAACTGGCCTCGTCCTGTGGTCGCCTTTTCGACGCGGTGGCCTGTGCATTGGGCATTGAAACACAAACCTATGAAGGCGAAGCGGCGTGCAGGCTGGAAGCGCTGGCAGCAACATGCGCAGGCGTAAAACACCCCGTCACGCTGTCGGTGGATAATCTTGCGCTTTTCTGGCAACAGTGGCTGGGCTGGCAGGCGGACCCCTGCGAGCGCGCATGGGCGTTTCATGATGCGCTGGCAAAAGGGCTGGCGGACCTCGCTGCGCGCCATGCCCGACGCTTATCGCTGTCGACAATCTGCTTCAGCGGTGGCGTGTTACATAACCGCCTGCTGCGCACGCGCCTGCGCCATTACCTCTCTGACTTTACGCTTCTTTTTCCTCATCATCTGCCTGCGGGTGACGGGGCGATTTCCTTCGGGCAGGCGGTGGTTGCCGCTGCCCGGTCATGTTCACAAAGGACTTAAAATGTTACGACTCTTACGCAATGAACCTCGCGCAGCGTTCCTGCTGCTGGCTCTGATAATGGCCAACCT
The DNA here is from genome assembly GCF_009176645.1 of Enterobacter oligotrophicus. Taxonomy (NCBI): domain Bacteria; kingdom Pseudomonadati; phylum Pseudomonadota; class Gammaproteobacteria; order Enterobacterales; family Enterobacteriaceae; genus Enterobacter; species Enterobacter oligotrophicus. Next base: position 1,431,047 of record NZ_AP019007.1, on the reverse strand, counting down.
GCTGGCCTGGGGATGGGCGTGGAAAACCTTCAGCGGCAGCACGGCGCTGATGGCGGCAAGCCTGCTGGCCTGGTGCTATGGCCTGCGTCATGCGGTTGATGCGGACCATATTGCGGCGATTGATACCGTCACTCGTAAGATGATGCAGCAGGGCAAGCGTCCATCCGGCGTGGGTGCGTGGTTTTCCCTCGGACATTCCACCATCGTAGTGCTGGCCTCCATTGCTATTGCCGCTACCGCCACGGCGTTTCAGAAAAACATGGCCTGGTTCCACGAAACCGGCAGCCTGATTGGCACCGCCGTTTCAGCCACTTTCCTGCTGGCGATGGCGCTGGTCAATATGGTGATTTTGCGTGGCGTCTGGCACAGTTTTCAGGCGCTGAAAAAAGGACGCGCGGTCAGCAGTGATACGACGCTTCCGGTTCAGGGTGGGGTGATGAACTGGCTGTTTGGTGCGACCTTTCGCCTGGTGAACAAGAGCTGGCAGATGTACCTGGTTGGCTTCCTGTTTGGGCTGGGTTTTGATACCGCCACAGAAATTGGTGTGCTGGGGATCTCCGCCGCCAGCGCCTCCAGTGGCATGTCGGTGTGGTCGATTATGATCTTCCCGGCACTTTTTGCCAGCGGAATGGCGCTGGTGGATACCCTGGATAACTTATTGATGGTGGGCGCTTATGGCTGGGCGTTTAACAAACCGCAGCGCAAGCTCTACTACAACATGACCATCACCGGCACATCGGTAGTGGTGGCGCTGTTTATCGGCGGGCTGGAAGCGCTGGGTTTGCTGATGGATAAATTCTCCCTCAGCGGCGGCGTCTGGGATTTCATTGGTGCGGTTAATGATAACCTGGGCAACGCCGGATTCGTGGTGGTCGGGCTGTTTGTCGCCTGCTGGCTGATCTCTATGGTCAACTACCGCTGGCGCGGCTACGATGCACTGGTAGTGCGTTCCTGACCAGAAGGTAGCCAGGCGCGCGTGAAATCAAGCCAGCCACCGGCAGTGAGCACAATATCCTGCACATTTTCCATGGTATTGATGCGGTAGCGATAGTGAAACAGCGGCGTACATGCGCCGCTTTCCAGTAAATGCCGGAAGAAGGGGGCCAGATTGCGATCCAGACTCTCCTCGCTCTCGCAGTATGCCATCAGTTTCTGCTTCTCTTCATCCCACACTTTTCCCCCCAGTGCCGTGGCCCACGCCGGTTCGTCGGTAAACCACTCTGCCAGAGCAAAACCGGGTAGCTCGCCCGCCAGATAGTCGCCAAGCAGGAGATCGGCTTTTTCCAGGGCTTCGGGGGCATGCCATTCGTCACGATCCTTCCAGGCGATGATCAGCTCACAGCCCTGTTTTTTGAGATGCGTGCGTAATGTGTCGCTCAGTTCACGCAGTTCCGGTGTGTGGTAGCAGACCAGCGTGAGCGTTTTGGGAAGTGGCACGTCAGGTATGGCCGGAGAACGAGGCGTGTTAAGGCCAGGAAGAATTTCCGTGCGGGTTTCCAGATCGTTCCGATGGGAAAATTTTTGCTGATTAATCGTCTGGATCGCCTGGCGCAGCCAGATTGCCTGCGGCTGGGGAAGATTTGCATTCATCATCAACCAGGCGAATCCACCGCTGGTGGAAGTCGCAGCCTCCTGCGCGTTCTGTCCTTTTCCGACGGTTATCCACGCGGGTTTTTGCGCCTCAGTACGGGTTCGCCAGAATTCAATCGCGTGCAGGAGTGGATGGGCAGCAAAGTACCAGGGCTGCCGCTCAAGGCGCAGATAATGCGAATGGTGATGGGCGATAGCAAAAGGCCCGGCACCGATATCCGGCTGCTGCGGATGCGGCAGACGGCAAACGTGATGGGCGAGGCGGTGTGCCAGCATCGCGTCAGGCGTGTCCAGCGTGATCTCCAGATACCAGGGGGCAACCAGCGACACGCTCTGGACATGTTTTAGCCCTGCGTTACGAGCCGGGTCCGTGAGCATCTGTTGCAGCGCAAACAGAATATCGCCATCACTGATGGGCTGTCCGTTATGCCAGTGAGCGCCGCTACGCAGATAAAAATGCCAGCAGCGTTTGTCATCGCTGGCATCCCAGTGGTGAGCTAAATCGGGGAGCGGTTGTGGCTGACCGGGAGCATAGCGTGTCAGACCTGCGTGAACCGCACAGATGATATGTTGCTCAGCGCGACGCCGCTGCAACGCCGGGTGAAGTGAGGTCAACGGGCGATACCACGGAATGCGTAATGTCGGCTGGTGCTTGAGCCATTTGCCACCAAGAAACGGCGTAATAATGTGGTGGAGGCTCGCCGGATCGCCATCGGCCAGTTGCAGGGCGCTCTGATAATCCCCTTTCTCAAGGCAGGCATGCATTAACGGCGCGCTGAGTTCGCTGGTGGTCGCCAGGCAATGCAATAGGGCGCGGTGCCCGCGCCCCGGTTGTGCATTCCAGCTTAGCCATCCACTGTGTGCAAGCTGGCGCAGCAGCGTGCGGGCATGGCGTTCACTGCACAGCGCCACCTCGGCAACTTCGGCAATGGTCGTGGGCTTTGGCTCTGCACCGTAGTGCTGATAAAGCCGTTGATACTGACGGATTTTTTGAAGCTGTCGCATGCGGCGTACCGGTAATAAGAGAGGGATGGTGAGAGTGTAGGTTTTTTTGCGGAATAAATAAGGTTTGGATGTGTAAAGTGTTCCGGTTTTATTCCCTCTCCTGCGGGAGAGGGAATAAGGAACTGCGTTAGCTATCGATTTGCGCGCGTATCTTTAGCGCTATACTTTCCGCCTGTGGTCCCAGAATGACCTGCGCATTCTGGGAACCCATCTTCAGAATGCCTTTGGCACCCAGCGCTTTCAGCGCGGGTTCGTCCAGCACGCTGTTGTCCACAAGCGTTAAACGCAGACGCGTAATGCAGGCATCGACAATTTTCAGGTTCTGTTTGCCGCCGAGCGCAGCAATATAGTGTGCGATGGCTTCGCTCTGATCGTCAGAATCGCCTGTTACGGTGTCATCATCTTCGCGGCCCGGCGTTTTCAGTTTGAAGAAGCGAATAGCGAAGCTGAACACCACAAAGTAAATCACAAAGAACAGGGCGATCAGCGGGATCAGTATCCACGGTTTTGTGGCGAGTCCCCAGTTCAGGACAAAATCGATAAGCCCTGCCGAGAAACCAAAGCCATGCAGCACGCCGAGGCTGTTGGCGATCACCATGCTCACGCCAGCCAGCACTGCATGTAGCGCATACAGGGCAGGGGCGAGGAACAGGAAGGAGAACTCGATTGGCTCGGTGATACCGGTCAGGAAGGCCGTCAGCGCAACGGAGAGCAGCATCCCGCCTACCGCAGAACGGCGTGCTTTTGGCGCAGCAAAGTACATTGCCAGCGCAGCACCTGGCAGACCACCCATAAAGATGGGGTACGCCCACGCCATGTAAACACCGGCATGCGGATCGCCCGCGAAGAAGCGGTTGAGATCGCCACGGGTCAGATCGGTGGCAATCTGGGTAATGCTGGAGCCGTCGATACCCGGCACCGCACCGCCCACGACAAGGCCTTTCACCACATCCGGCGCAAGGCAGATGTTGTGTACTGCACTTGCCGCATCGTAGGTGACTTTCAGGCAATCACCCAGGCTGAACCAGAAGACAGAGTGCAGGATGTAGTGCAGACCAAATGGAATCAACGCACGGTTAAGTACGCCATAGATAAACCAGCCTGGCTCGCCGCTGCGTGACACCAGCAGGCTGAAGGTATCAATCCCGTGTTGTACGGAAGGCCATACGTAGCCACAGATCCAGGCGATAAACAGACAGATTAACCCGGTCATGATCGGCACCAGGCGTTTACCGGCGAAGAATGCGAGGAAATCTGGCAGCTTAGTGTTTGAGAAGCGGTTGTAGCAGTGGCCTGCCACCACGCCCGCAATGATCCCGGCGAAGAAGGACATGTTAATTGATGCGTTAATTACCGCCGTGGCTTTGGTGAGCACCAGGAAGCCGACAGCACCGGCGAGTGCCGCTGCGCCTGCATTGTCTTTCGCCAGACCAATGGCAATACCCAACGCAAATAACAGCGGTAGACTGTCGAAGATCCCGCCACCCGCACTGGCGATAAAGGGAATATTAAAAACGTCAGGCTGGCCGAGGCGTAATAATATGGCTGCAACCGGTAAGGTTGCGATAGGCAGCATCAGGGCTTTACCCAGACGTTGCAGATAACTGAATGCGTTCATGAGATAGGATTCCAAAAGGACTTAATTCACGTCGAAAAATAACAGCTTTTATTTTGAGATGAAAGAGGCTTGAATAAAAATGTGACACCGAATAAATAAATTTAAGTTATATTTGTTAAGCAAATCATTCTTCAGATAAACAATGAAGCAATTAATAAAGAGTTCCGCTTTTAGCGTAACAAAAAACGGCACCAGAGCCGTTTTTTGTTACGGTTACCGTTTAACGCGGCTCACCGGCATCATCAGTTCGCGCAGGCGCTCTATACGCGCTTCCGGGCTCAGGTAAAACCAGCGAAATAAAACAGGTTCCACTTTCTTTGCCTGTTTAAAATAGCTGGAAAGATAGTTAAGTTCTTTGGTAAAGGTGGCCATGGGATATCTCCGGCTGAGGAATACCTTTTCAGCGTAAGCCGGAATCAGGGAATAAAACAGGTTAATGTTTTTCAGGTGTTCCGCATTTATATATTGATGGAAGAAATAATAAAAGGAATGATAGCGATGATTTATCTGCTTTGTATTTATATGTTGAATAAAATACGCAAAAAAAAGCCCCAGGACATCGGGGCTGTGGATAATAAAATCCGAAGGTTAAGTAAGCGTGGTAAGAGACGGAGGGTTATGCAGGCAACGATTTCAGCAGAGCAAAAGCCTCCTTCATCCGATCTTCACTGACCACGAAGGCGCGTAACTGCCCGTCGTTGTCAGCACCGCGAGCCACCATCCCCTGTGGTTCAATGGCTATCTGCCAGCTTAGATCCTGTCGCTGCGTTTCACCTGCGAGATGCAGCGGCAACTCCGGTGTTTTTACCTTCACCAGCATGGCAGGCAATTTCAGCGGAGCGTTAGCGCCGAGCAGGTTTTTTGCCAGATACATGGCGCTTAACTGAATCGGTTGCAGGAAGGGCAGAACCTGACCATTGATTTCGGCGCAGTCACCCAGAGCATAAATATCCGGTTGCGTGGTTTGCAGGTAGCTATCCACCTTCACGCCACGGTTTGTCTCTGCTCCGGCACGATGTGCCAGCGCGGTTTCCGGGCGAAGGCCGGTGGCCGCGACAACCACATCCACCTCAACGCTGCGGTTGTGGTCGAGCGTGGCGCGGATGCCACTCCCGGTTTGAGTCAAAGATTGCAGCTGAGATTTCAGCAGCAGATGCACGCCCATATCGGTCAGACGATGCTGTAAGCGACTGCTTACTTCTGCTGGCATCAGCGCCGACAGAATGCTGGCTGCGTGGTCAACCAGGGTGACGGATTTTCCCGCACGGCAGAAATCCATCGCCAGCTCGGTGCCAATCAGGCCGCCGCCGACAATCATCACTTTCTGTGCGTCACGTAACAGCGTTTCACTGGCCTGATACTCCTGCTGGCTGTTCAGGGTGATCATCAGCTCACGGCCTTCAACCGGTGGAACGAAAGCGGAGGCACCTGTCGCCAGTACCAGCTTGTCGTACTGCCAGGTTTTATCTTTTGCTTTCACCACATGCGCGCTGGCGTCGATATCGCTTACCCACGTGTACGGGAACAGGCGCAGGTTAAACTGTTCTGCGAACTCCCCCGCCGTCTGGCGGGTGAGCTCTTCAGCACGCTGATTCTGGCTAATGACATGGCTTAAATCAGGCTTGTTGTACTCGTCCATGCTGTCGGCGGCAATCACCGTCAACGGCACGTTAGCATCCTGCTTGCGGATGTTTTTCACCAGCTGACGGGCGGCAAAGCCCGAGCCGATAATGACGATACCGTTGTTCATTTTGCCTCCGTACCCAGTTCGTCAAAGACGTCTTTACCGAGGGAACATTCCGGGCAGAGGAAGTTGTCCGGTACATCGCTCCACGGAGTGCCAGGGGCAACATCCTGCAGCGGCTCGCCCAGTTCCGGGTCGTAGATCCACTGGCAGACGCTGCACTGCATGCGTGGGCCGAGATCTGTACTGGCTGTCGCGGCACAGGTCTGCGGCTGTTCGGCTGGTTTTGCTACAGCTTCAGGCAGCGGTGCGAGCGCCCACTGACGAGCGATGTCACGGCCGTGCTGACGGCAGATTTCCAGCGCGTCGATGTCCGGACGCCATTTGGCTTTCAGGCTCATGGACATCTCAAAACCGGCGTCCTGCAGTCGGGTAGACAGACGATCTACCGCGCCGCCGCTCCAGCCGTGAGAGCCAAAGGCGCTGGCACGCTTGTTGCGAAAGCGCAGGCCGGTCATCTCTTCTACCAGGCCAGCAATTTTTGGCATCATCACGTTATTCATGGTAGAGGTGCCCACCAGCACGCCTTTGGAGCGGAAGACGTTGGTTAGAATTTCGTTTTTATCGCTGCGCGCCACGTTGAAGATTTTCACCGCTACGTTCGGATCAACTTCGTTAATGCCCTGGGCAATGGCATCCGCCATCATGCGGGTGTTGTTGGACATAGTGTCGTAGAAAATTGTGATGCGATCTTCCTGATAATCCGCTGCCCATTTCAGGTACAGCTCGACAATCTGGGTTGGGTTTTCACGCCATACCACGCCGTGAGAGGTCGCAATCATATCCACCGGCAGGTTAAAGCCGAGGATTTCGGTGATTTTAGGTGTCACCAGACGGCTGAACGGCGTCAGGATGTTGGCGTAGTAGCGCTGGCACTGCTCGAACAGCTCAGTCTGATCCACTTCGTCATTGAACAGACGTTCGTCGCAGTAGTGCTGGCCGAAGGCGTCGTTACTGAACAGCACCGCGTCGCCGGTCATGTAGGTCATCATGCTGTCCGGCCAGTGCAGCATTGGCGTTTCAACGAAAATAAGCTGTTTGCCGTTACCGATGTCCAGCGAATCACCGGTTTTCACGGTGTGGAAATTCCACTCCGGATGGTGATGGTGACCGTTGATAGAGTCGATGGCGTTTGTGGTGCAGTAAATTGGCGTGTCAGGAATGTAAGACATCAGCTCGGTCAATGCTCCGGCGTGGTCTTCTTCCGCGTGGTTGATGATGATGTAGTCGATGTCGTTCAGGTCGATTTCGCTGCGCAGGTTTTGCACGAACTCGCGGCTGAATTTGTGATCGACGGTATCGATCAGCACGTTTTTACCTTCACGAATGAGATAGCTGTTGTAGCTGCTGCCGCGCAGCGTTTTATATTCCGTGCCGTGAAAATCACGTACTTCCCAGTCACGTTGACCAACCCAATGAATGTTATTTTTTACCAGAATAGACATAGCAACCTCAGTGTAATACGGCGTTTTCAAATAAGTTGGTTTAGCTATATCAAGATGCGTGCCAGTTTTTTATTTAATTGATTTTTATCGTTTTATTATTTTATAGCCCGGAATGGGTAGTCATTATGACTATCTTAAAAAGAGTCAATATGACAATATGCATTGTCAAAATGACAGCGAGGCATACATGAGCTTTTCCGTAGATGTACTGGCGAAGATCGCCATTGAACTGCAAACCGGTATTGGCCACCAGGATCGCTTTCAGCGGCTGATCTCCACCCTGCGCCACGTGCTGGCGTGTGATGCCTCGGCGCTGCTGCGCTACGAAGGGCGACAGTTCATTCCGCTGGCGATTGACGGGCTGGCGCAGGACGTGCTGGGACGGCGTTTTACTCTGGAAGGGCACCCGCGTCTGGAAACGATTGCGAGGGCAGGTGATGTGGTGCGCTTCCCGGCGGACAGCGATCTGCCCGATCCGTATGATGGCCTGATCCCCGGACAGGAGAGCCTTAAAGTCCACGCCTGCATCGGCCTGCCGCTGTTTGCCGGGCAAAACCTGATTGGCGCGCTGACCCTCGACGGTATGTCACCGGACCAGTTCGACACCTTCAGCGACGAAGAGCTGCGCCTGATTGCGGCGCTGGCCGCTGGCGCGTTGAACAATGCGCTGTTGATTGAGCAACTGGAGAGCCAGAACATTCTTCCCGGCAGTCCGGCGGCGTTTGAGCAGGTGACGCACACCGAGATGATTGGGCTTTCACCGGGCATGATGCAGTTGAAAAAAGAGATCGATATTGTCGCGGCCTCCGATTTGAACGTGCTGATCTTTGGTGAAACCGGCACCGGTAAAGAGCTGGTGGCGAAGTCAATTCATGAAGCCTCGCCGCGCGCGGTGAATCCGCTGGTGTATCTCAACTGCGCGGCCCTGCCGGAAAGCGTGGCGGAAAGTGAACTGTTTGGTCACGTCAAAGGGGCCTTTACCGGGGCGATCAGCAACCGCAGCGGTAAGTTTGAAATGGCCGATAACGGCACGCTGTTCCTGGATGAGATTGGTGAACTGTCGCTGTCGCTACAGGCTAAGCTGCTGCGCGTATTGCAGTACGGCGATATTCAGCGCGTGGGTGATGACCGCAGCTTAAGGGTGGATGTGCGCGTGCTGGCGGCCACTAACCGTGACCTGCGCGAAGAGGTGCTGGCCGGGAATTTCCGTGCCGATCTGTTCCATCGCCTGAGCGTCTTTCCGCTCTCCGTACCGCCACTGCGCGAACGCGGGGAAGATGTGGTGCTGCTGGCGGGCTTTTTCTGCGAGCAGTGTCGGCTCAAAATGGGGCTTTCCCGCGTGGTGCTGAGCACAGGGGCGCGCAGCCATCTGCTGAATTACGGCTGGCCGGGCAACGTGCGCGAGCTGGAACATGCGATTCACCGTGCGGTAGTGCTGGCACGGGCAACGCGTTCAGGGGATGAAGTGGTGATCCACGCGCGGCATTTCGCATTGCATGATGAAACGGCGCAGGTGGTGGCTCAGGAAGCGCCGGAAATGGCGAACGTGAACCTGCGCGAGGCGACAGAGACATTTCAGCGTCAGATGATCACCCGCGCGCTGGAGCAGAATAACCGCAGTTGGGCAGCGTGCGCGCGGGCGCTGGAAACGGACGTCGCCAACCTGCACCGGCTGGCGAAGCGTCTGGGGCTGAAGGGTTAAATGATCCCGGCCTGGTAGAAGTCCTGCAGGTTGATGGCGCCGCACAGTTTGCCGTTCTCATCCACCACCGGAGCGGCAGTGATTTTGCGCTTCATCAGCACCTCTTTGGCTTCAATAGCACGGCTGTCGGCGTTCAGCGTCAGCCCGCCTTTGGTCATCGTGTCTGAGACTCGTGATTCCAGCTTGCCGCCGCCCACCAGCCAGCGGCGCAGGTCGCCGTCGGTAAATACGCCTTTGACATAGCGTTCATTATCGCAAACGGCCACCAGCCCCAGCCCGGTACGGCTCAGCTCCAGCATGGCGTCCATCACGCTGGTGTCGAGTGTGACCTGTGGAATGGCATCGTCGGTACGCATCAGATGGTGGACTTTATTGAGCAGGCGCGCGCCTAGTGCCCCTGCAGGATGTGAACGGGCGAAATCTTCTTCATTGAAGCCGCGTGCCTGCATCACTGCCATCGCCAGCGCGTCGCCCATCATCAGGGTGTTGACGGTGCTGGAGGTCGGGGCGAGGTGCATCGGGCAGGCTTCGCGCTCAACGGAGATATCAAGCGTCGCTTTGGCCGCCAGCGCCAGCGGTGAACGGGATTTACCGGTCATCGCCAGCAGGGCAACGGATTTTTCCTGCAGGCGTGGAATGATCAGGTCCAGCTCTTTGGCCGAACCGGAGTAGGAGATAAACAGCATCACGTCGCGGCTTTCGATCATCCCCAGATCGCCGTGCAGCGCTTCAGCGGGATGAACGAAGAATGCCGGGGTGCCGGTGCTGGCAAGCGTCGCTGCAATTTTTTTGCCGATATGGCCAGACTTACCAATACCTGCCACGATCACTTTCCCTTCACACTGGATAATGGTGTTCGCGGCCCGCACAAAATCCTCACCCAGACGATCCGGCAGGCGGCTGGCTTCCTGCAGTTCCAGCATCAGCGTTTGACGGCCTGCGTTTAACAGAAAATCACTCATCTTTCTCTCCGGTTACGATAACGTCGATTCCTTTCTCTTCCAGCGCTTTTTTGAACGCCGGATCGATACCTGCGTCGGTAATCAACTTATCGACGCTTTCAAGGCTGCAGACAATATTAGGGCTTTTACGGCCAAACTTCGATGAATCTGCCATCAAAATCACTTCACGTGCGGCGTTACACATCGCTTTGCTGACGCTGAACACTTCATTGAAGGTGGTCACGCCTGCGTTCAGATCGATGCCATCGGTACCCATAAAGAGTTTATCAAAGCTGAAGTGGTCGAAGGCGTTCTCCGCCAGTTGGCCGTGAAACGACGCCGATTTTTTACGGAAGGTGCCGCCGGGCATCAGAATGGTTTGCTCGCAGTCGTTCTCCGACAGGGCGTTGACGATATGCAGGCTGTTGGTCATCACCGTGATGTTGTTAAAGCGGCTGAGCATTGGGATCATTTGCAGAACCGTGCTGCCCGCATCAAGGATGATAGAGTCACCGTCGTGGATAAACTTCACGGCGGCTTCGGCAATCAGCGCTTTCTGGTGCGTATTAATCAGCGTTTTGTGATCGATAGGCGGGTCGGCTTCATCTTTGTTGAGCACCACTCCGCCGTAGGTTCGAATGACTGCGCCAGCGTTTTCGAGCAATACCAGGTCTTTGCGTATTGTCGTGCCGGTGGTGTCAAAGTAGTGGGCCAGCTCTTCTACCGAGCATTTTCCCTGCTTTTGCAGATGTTCCAGTATGGCCGCCTGCCGCTGACGTGGTTTCATAGGCGCTTCGTTCCTTACGTTGCGAAATGATAATTTCGCAAGTTTATAGCGTTCACAACGAAATTATCCATGTTTCAGATTAAGCGCTAATGATAGTGCATTCTGACAGAGTGAATCATGGGGAAAGATCACATCGGGCCGCAATTCCTCCAGCGATATGCCGTTGATTGCCTGGATTTTAGCCGGTCGGGCAAATACCGTCATCCCGCGCATGATGAGCGAATCGCAAACGTTGTTATGTTCATCCAGCGCAATCGCAACCACCACGCGTGGCTTGAAGCGCCCGCCGGAACGTCCGACGCCCACGCGCCCTTTCTGACAGAGTGCATCGAACGCCCGGTTGAACTGGCGAATTTGCCAGCCGCCGAACGCCAGCTGGCAGATCCAGGCGATGGCAGAGACGGTGATGAGTGCTGTGACCATATTGGCTCCTTACTTGCCGGGTGGCGGCTGCGCCTTACCCGGCCTACGGTTTGAAGGTTTTTGTAGGCCCGGTAAGCGGTAGCGCCACCGGGCAATACCGCTCGATCAGAACATCACCTGCCCACCGGTCACGTTAATTGACTGCCCGGTGCAATACGACGCTTTCGGGCTGGCGTAAAACAGCAGCATATTTAGCACGTCCTGATAGTCACAGCCGCGCTTCAGCGGCACTTTGTCGATGTAATACTGCTCCACTTCTTCGGCTTTGATGCCGAGCTTGGTGGCATACTGTGGCAGCAGGGACTGGAACATAGGCGATTTCAGCAGGTTGCCGAGCATCAGCGCGTGTACGGTGATACCGTATTCGGCCAGATCCAGCGCCAGAGATTGTGTCAGCCCCACGCCGCCAAACTTCGCCGCGCTGTAGCCGGAGTTGTGCTTGCTGCCCACTTTCCCCGATTTCGAGTTGATCTGAATGATGCGTCCCTGAATGCCGTCGCGGATCATCAGACGGGAAAACTCGCGGGCGCAGAGGAAATAGCCCACCAGGTTCACCTGCAGTGAGCGGTCGAAATCCCCCAGTGCGAAGTCGCTGATAAACGCCGCTTTTGCAATGCCCGCGCTGTAAACCAGCAGGTCGGTACGGCCAAAAATCTCGTCCACACCGCGGGCAAGCGCCATCACGCTCTGCTCGCTGGTGGCGTCGGCCCCGAACCCGTAAGCCATGCCTTCACCAAATTCGGTATTAATGGTGTCCGCCACGCGGGCGGCTTTTTCACTCTGAATATCGACAACCGCTACGCGGTAGCCTTCTGCGGCAAGCCCACGGCAGAGGAACTCTCCTAAGGTTTGTCCCCCACCAATGACAACGGCAACCTGACTCATAACGCTCTCCTTAATTACGCAACAAATTTTAATGTGCAGCCTGGGGTGACAGCCTGCGGAACCGGACCCGCCACGTGAACCGTGCCGGGATATTCCGCCTGCGGTTGACCATCAAAACGCAGGGTAATGTGGCCCAGCTCGCGCAGGTTTTGCCCGGCGACGTCGCCAACGGCGGTGACGGCATAACGCGTGTCACCCAGCTCCAGCTGGCTACCGGCCTTCAGCTCACCGTTCATCTCGCCGTGGCAGTGGATAAAGCAAAATTCTTCGATGTCTGCCGGTGCGCCTTCACGGAAGGTAATCAGCATCTGGTCGCTGAGCGCATCGGCTGCGCTCTGGCCGATGCGGGTAATGGTGGTTTGGTAAATCACGGTCATCGCAGGAACCTCTTATTGGTAAATAAATCCAGAGACAAACCAGGCAATCAGCACCGTCGGCGCGCCTGTCAGGAAACGGCTGACCAGCACCGATGGCACACCCACGCGCACGGTGTCCTGACGCGCTTCGGCGAGTGACAGCCCAACGGGGATGAAGTCACACGCCGCCTGAGCGTTAATGGCAAACAGCGCGGGCAGGGCCAGATGCGGGGGAATATTGCCCAGACCGATTTGCACGCCAATCAACACGCCAATGACTTGCGCAATCACCGCGCCGGGGCCGAGGAAGGGCGACAGCAGCGGGAAGGAGCAGATCAGCGCCAGCGTCACCAGCCCGAGCGGATGGCTGGCGAGCGGGGCGAGACCGTGGGCAATCCAGTCCCCCAGGCCGGACGCCATGATGATGCCGATCAGCGCCGAGACGAACGCCATAAACGGCAGAATGGTTTTCAGCACCGTGTCGATGGTGTCGCGCCCGGACTGGAACAGTACCGCCACGGCGGAGCCCATGCCCATCCCAACCTTCGCCAGCAGACCGTCGCTCTGCTCGGTGATTTTTTTGCTGGTGTCATAATCACGCGGGGCCGCTTTTTGAGGGGCTGGAGAACCATTCACCAGGCTAATGTTTTCTTCTTTCACACCCGACACATAGATGTCTTCAACGATGTACTGCGCCAGCGGGCCGGACTTCCCGGTCGAGTGAATGTTGATGGTAGGAATGCGACGCTTCGGATAAATGCCGCAGCGCAACGTGCCGCCGCAGTCGATCACCGCGACGCCGATTTCTGTTTCGGGCGGTTCACCCTCCTTGAAGCCGTCGACCGCTTCCCAGCCGGTCAGTTCGCGCAGTTTGTCGACAATCGCGGGGCGTGTGCCTGCGGTAATGTAGACAATCTTTTTACCCTCTGTGGCGTCGAGTTCCAGCGGGCCGCCCCAGCCGCCCGTTCCTTTTTCAATACGAATATGGCTCATGCTGTGGCTCCTGAAAGATGGACTTTCTGTTCAAGCTGGATGCCCATTTTTTTCTCGAAAATGGCGGTGGTGAGGTCCGTCACCCAGCCGCGGAAGAAGTTGGTCACCAGGCCGACCAGCAGATAGCTCACCGCCAGCGGGCCAAGCGGCAGACCAAGCGTGGTAAGACCGCTGGCAATCCCGAGGTAGACAAACAGCTCACCAGGGTTGATGTGCGGGAAGAGGCCATTCATCGAGTGGCAGCTATAGGACGCGGCGGCGTAATAGCTCGGCTTGTACTTTTCCGGCATAAAGCGGCCGAGGCTCAGGGTCATCGGGTTACAGAAAACAAACGTACCGATGCAGGGCAGGACCAGATAACGGGACAGCGGGTTTCCGGCGCAGCGTTGGGCGAAGCGTTCGATGCGCTGCTGGCCGATAAAGTTAATCAGCGCGTTCATGATAACGAGCAGGCTGATCAGCAGGGGAAGTATGCCGGTCACCATGCCGGTGAACACTTCTCCGCCTTTCTGAAACAGCCCGATGAACCATTCGGCTCCGTGGGTGATGGTTTCTATCATTCTTCTCTCCTGTAGGACTTTTTTGTTTTTGTATAACTGCGGCTAATAATAATCACTTTGAAAGGTTTTAAAGTGTTAGTTAGATCTCACAATGAAAGAAAAATGTATTATTTTGAAAGTTAATTGATGGTGTGAATGTTTTTTGAAGAGAAAAAGCCCAGCCTGACGTTAGAGGTGCGTAAAGATTGCGTAGGGGAAGTGAGTACCGCTTCCTTGAGGAGTCGGGGATGCTTTACCATACTGGGTTCTTATCGAACTCGTTAAATGGATGTCCCATGTTCAAGCGTCGTTATGCAGCGCTGTTGCCTGCGCTTATTCTGCTGTCCGCCTGTAGTAGCAAACCAAAGACTGAAGCTGTTCAGCAAACGGCTGGCGCACCGTCCGGAGGATTCCTGCTGGAGCCGCAGCACAATATGATGCAGATGGGCGGCGACTTCGCGAACAACCCGGCTGCCGAGCAGTTCATCGATAAAATGGTGAGCAAACACGGTTTTGACCGTCAGCAACTGCACGAAATTTTGTCTCAGGCGAAACGCCTGGACTACGTGCTGCGTCTGATGGACAGGCAGGCACCGACGGCCCAGGTGCCGACCGGGCCAAACGGTGCGTGGCTGCGCTACCGCAAACAGTTTATTACCCCGGACAACGTGCAAAACGGCGTGGTGTTCTGGAATCAGTACGAAGACGCGCTTAACCGCGCGTGGCAGGTCTACGGCGTGCCGCCGGAAATCATCGTCGGGATTATCGGCGTGGAGACCCGCTGGGGCCGCATAATGGGTAAAACCCGTATCCTCGATGCGCTGGCAACGCTCTCCTTCAACTATCCACGTCGCGCGGAATATTTCTCTTCGGAACTGGAAACCTTCCTGCTGATGGCGCGTAACGAACAGGACGATCCGCTCGATCTGAAAGGCTCGTTTGCCGGTGCGATGGGCTACGGCCAGTTTATGCCATCGTCCTACAAGCAATATGCCGTTGATTTTAATGGTGATGGGCATATCAACCTGTGGGACCCGGTAGATGCCATCGGCAGCGTAGCGAACTACTTCAAAGCGCACGGCTGGACGCCGGGCGGCCAGGTAGCGGTGCAGGCGAACGGCCAGGCGTTTGGGCTGGAAAACGGCTTTAAGACCAAATACAGCGTTGCACAGCTGACGGCGGCAGGCTTAACGCCGACCCAGCCGCTGGGCAATGTTGATCAGGTGAGCCTGCTGCGTCTGGACGTGGGGACAGGTTATCAATACTGGTACGGCCTGCCGAATTTCTACACCATCACCCGCTATAACCACAGCACGCACTATGCGATGGCGGTGTGGCAGCTTGGTCTGGCGGTGTCGCAGGCGCGCGTCCCTGCAGCATCACCGTTTAGTCAGTAATCGCCTTATATCCCCCTCTCCCTGTGGGAGAGGGCTCCCGCGCGCACCTTACTTTTCCGCAGAAACATTTCGCCACACTCCCTTTTAACCCTCGCCATTTACATTAACGCCGCCTTTTATTATTGTTATGTTATAACATTTATTGTGGTGCTGAGATGTCTACTTCCCTTTTTTCTCTCTCTGCGCCGGTTCGGCTGCTGCTGGCACTGGTGATTATTGTCTTTATCGGGCTGGCCGTGCGCTGGGCGGTGGTGCTGCCATGATCGTGATGAAACAACTGGTGACGGGATATGACCGCCAGCCTGTCACGCGCCCGCTGTCCGGCGTGATTGAACGCGGAAGCATGACGGCGATTGTCGGGGCCAACGGATGCGGCAAATCCACGTTGTTGAAAACGCTCGCCGGGTTTATTCCGCCGGTGAGCGGCAGTTTCCGCTGGCAGGGTAAACGCCCGGTGACGGGATGGCTGGCGCAGCGAAACGAACTGGAGGCGCAATTTCCACTGACCGTGCAGGACGTGGTGAGCATGGGCTGCTGGCCCGGTATTTCCCTTTTTGCCGGATTTCGTCGTGAAACACGGCTGCGCATCGCTGGGGCGCTTGAGCGTGTGGGGCTGGAATCGATGGCGCTGTCGACCATCGATGAGCTCTCTGGCGGTCAGTTTCAGCGCATGCTGTTTGCCCGCGTGTTAGTGCAGCAGGCTCCGCTGGTGATGCTCGATGAACCCTTTACCGGTGTTGATGAAGCGACCTGCAACGTACTGATGGATCTGATGCTGGAAATGTATATGCAGGGGCAGACTCTGCTGGCGGTACTGCATGACAGCGAGCGCGTGTCGCGTCACTTTCCGCAGACGTTACGGCTGGATGCTGACATCCCGCAATGGAAAACCGAACGGGTGAGGGTGGCATGATCTGGCACATTTTCTTTCAGCCGTTCATTGAATACGGCTTTATGCGCCGTGCGCTGGTGGTCTGCCTCGCGCTCTCCGTAAGCACTACCGCACTGGGTGTGTTTCTTCTGCTGCGCCGGATGAGCCTGATGGGCGATGCCCTCTCGCACGCCATTTTACCAGGTGTTGCCGTGGGGTATCTGCTCAGCGGCATGTCGTTACTGGCGATGAGTCTCGGGGGCTTTATCGCCGGGATCGCTGTGGCATTGGTGGCCGGGCTGGTCAGCCGCCGCACACCGCTAAAAGAGGATGCCAGTTTTGCCGGGTTTTATCTCGGCTCGCTGGCGCTGGGCGTTACGCTGGTGTCGTTGCGTGGCTCGAATGTTGATCTGCTGCACCTGCTGTTTGGCTCCATTCTCGCGGTGGATAACGATGCTGCGCTGTTTGTCACGGGCGTTTGCATGTTCACTCTGGTCACGCTAGCGATTTTCTACCGCGGCCTGGTGAGCGAGGCTTTTGATACCGCGTGGTTGCAGGTAAACGCCCGCTGGCTACCCGGTTTATTGCATGGTCTGTTTCTGGCGCTGCTGGTGCTTAACCTGGTGGCTGGCTTTCAGGTGCTCGGTACGCTGATGGCCGTCGGGCTGATGATGCTCCCGGCGGTCGCGGCGCGCTGCTGGGTTCGTACCTTGCCCGGTTTGTTATTGATGGCTGGCATTAGCGGCATTTTCTGTGCGTGGCTGGGGCTCAGCCTCTCCTGGGCAGTGAGTCTGCCTGCCGGGCCGTCCATCGTGCTGACCGCCAGCGCGCTGTTCTTTATTTCCATTTTATTTGGCACGCGCAGCAGGCTGGCTGGCAGCCTGCGTGCGCTTTTTTAACGCAAGGGGAAACGATGAAACGTACAGGGTTAATAGTGGCGCTTGCGCTGGGGATGATGTCACACGGTGTGATGGCGAAAACGCTTAATGTGGTTACCAGCTTTTCCATTCTGGGTGACATCACTCAGGAGGTGGGCGGCGATCATGTGAAAGTGACGACGCTGGTGGGGCCGGACGGCGATCCGCATACCTTCGAACCGTCACCGAAAGACAGCGCGGCGCTGAGCAAAGCGGATGTGGTGGTAGTGAATGGCCTGGGGCTGGAGGGCTGGCTCGACCGTCTGGTGAAAGCCTCCGGGTTTAAAGGCCAGCTTGTGGTGGCGTCGACTGGCGTAAAAACGCACGCCCTGGAAGAAGATGGCAAAACCGTTACCGATCCGCATGCATGGAACAGCGCGGCGAATGGTGCGCTGTATGCGCAAAATATCCTTAATGGCCTGGTAAACGCCGATCCTGAAGATAAAGCTGCACTGGAGGCGTCAGGCAAACCTTACATCGCACAGCTGACTCAACTGGATAGCTGGGCCAAAACGCGCTTCAGCCAGATCCCGCAGGAGAAACGTAAGGTGTTGACCAGCCATGACGCTTTTGGCTATTTCAGCCGTGCTTATGGCGTGACATTCATGGCACCACAAGGATTGTCATCTGAGAGCGAAGCCAGCGCAGCGCAGGTGGCTTCGCTCATCAACCAGATCAAAGCCGATGGCGTAAAAACCTGGTTTATGGAAAACCAGCTTGACCCGCGTCTGGTTAAACAGATTGCCACCGCGACTGGCGCACAGCCGGGCGGTGAACTTTACCCTGAAGCGCTGTCGGCAAAAGGCGGCGTGGCTGACACCTACGTGAAGGCGTTCCGTCATAATGTCGATACGATTGCGAACAGCATGAACTAACACCCCCATAGCCGGTGCGCCCGCATCGGCTTTTTTCTGAAGCCCCCTCGTAAATCCAGAAGCTCATCCCCATATCTGACGAGAAAGTGCTATCTTGTGCAGCACGTTTTTCCGAAGCCTGGAGCGATAATGACTGACCATGAATTGATGCAGCTGAGCGAAGTGGTAGGGCTGGCGTTAAAGCAGCGTGGCGCGACCATCACCACTGCGGAGTCCTGCACTGGCGGCTGGGTTGCAAAAGTAATTACCGATATTGCCGGCAGTTCCGCCTGGTTTGAACGCGGCTTTGTGACCTACAGTAACGAAGCAAAAGCGCAGATGATCGGTGTACGTGAATCCACGCTTGAACAGCATGGTGCGGTCAGTGAACCGGTGGTTATCGAAATGGCGATTGGCGCGCTGAAAGAAGCACGTGCGGATTATGCGATTTCGATCAGCGGCATCGCAGGGCCGGATGGCGGCAGCGATGTAAAGCCCGTCGGCACCGTCTGGTTTGGCTTTGCGACATCGAAAGGTGAGGGGATCACCCGCCGGGAGTGCTTTAGTGGCGATCGTGAAAGCGTGCGCCGTCAGGCAACGGAATATGCGTTAAATACGCTCTGGCAACAATTTCTACAAAACACTTGATACTGTATGACTATACAGTATAATTGCACCAACAGAACAGAAATCCACGGTGAAGCGCAGTTGCTTCTCCCGGTATGACAGGAGTAATAATGGCTATCGACGAAAACAAACAGAAAGCGTTGGCGGCAGCACTGGGCCAGATCGAAAAGCAATTCGGTAAAGGCTCCATCATGCGCCTGGGTGAAGACCGCACCATGGATGTAGAAACGATCTCCACCGGCTCGCTTTCTCTCGATATCGCGCTGGGTGCGGGCGGTCTGCCGATGGGCCGTATCGTAGAAATCTACGGACCGGAATCCTCGGGTAAAACGACCCTGACGCTGCAGGTTATTGCAGCGGCACAGCGCGAAGGTAAAACCTGTGCGTTCATCGATGCCGAGCACGCGCTTGACCCTGTCTATGCCCGTAAGCTGGGTGTCGATATCGACAACCTGCTGTGCTCCCAGCCGGACACCGGTGAGCAGGCGCTGGAAATTTGTGACGCGCTGGCACGTTCCGGTGCCGTTGACGTTATCGTGGTCGACTCCGTTGCCGCTCTGACGCCAAAAGCCGAAATCGAAGGCGAAATCGGTGACTCACACATGGGCCTCGCGGCACGTATGATGAGTCAGGCGATGCGTAAGCTGGCCGGTAACCTCAAGCAGTCCAATACGCTGCTGATCTTTATCAACCAGATCCGTATGAAAATTGGTGTGATGTTCGGTAACCCGGAAACCACCACCGGTGGTAACGCACTGAAATTCTATGCCTCTGTCCGTCTGGATATCCGCCGTATCGGTGCGGTGAAAGAGGGTGAGAACGTGGTCGGTAGCGAAACCCGCGTGAAGGTGGTGAAGAACAAAATCGCAGCACCGTTCAAACAGGCTGAATTCCAGATCCTTTACGGTGAAGGTATCAACTTCTTTGGCGAACTGGTTGACCTGGGCGTGAAAGAGAAGCTGATTGAAAAAGCGGGCGCATGGTACAGCTACAACGGCGATAAAATTGGTCAGGGTAAAGCGAATGCGATCTCCTGGCTGAAAGAGAACCCGGCTGCAGCGAAAGAGATTGAGAAGAAAGTGCGTGAGCTGCTGCTGAACAACCAGGACTCTAAACCTGATTTCGTGGTGGATGCCGCGGATGCGGAAGAGACCAACGAAGACTTTTAATTCTTGCGCGTAAAAATGAAGGGCTGCTGATGCGGCCCTTTTTGCATTTCTGAACCAGCAGGTTTTTTATGAGTGAACCTACATCACGTCGACCCGCCTTTGCTCGCTTACTGGATCGTGCGGTGCGTATTCTTGCCGTGCGTGATCACAGCGAGCAGGAGCTGCGGCGGAAACTTGCAGCGCCGGTAATGAGTAAAAACGGGCCGGAAGCCATTGATGCCACGGCGGAAGATTACGACCGTGTAATTGCCTGGTGTTATGAACACCGTTATCTGGATGATGAGCGTTTTGCCTCGCGATTTATCGCCAGTCGCAGCCGTAAAGGTTATGGTCCTGCGCGCATTCGTCAGGAGTTAAATCAGAAAGGCGTTGCCCGTGAATCCACTGAAAAAGCGATGCGCGAATGCGATATCGACTGGTGCGAGCTGGCAAAAGAGCAGGCTATTCGTAAATACGGCGAACCGCTGCCGCGTGAATTTTCAGAAAAAGTCAAAATCCAGCGCTTTTTGCTCTATCGCGGCTTTCTGATGGAAGATATTCAGGATATCTGGCGTAATTTTGCCGATTGAACGCATGCGGGATTTTACTTCCCACTAAAGAAAACTTATCTTATTCCCACTTTTTCCAGTAGCTGGTCTGTCCAACTGTTTACAGATACAGACTTGCTGCGACATTTCGTTAGCTTGATTTCAGGATAATTATGAGCAAGAGCACCGCTGAGATCCGTCAGGCGTTTCTCGATTTTTTCCATAGTAAGGGACACCAGGTTGTTGCCAGCAGCTCCCTGGTGCCAAACAACGACCCGACTTTACTGTTTACCAACGCCGGGATGAACCAGTTCAAGGATGTTTTCCTTGGTCTCGACAAGCGTAATTATTCCCGCGCCACAACCTCACAGCGTTGCGTGCGTGCGGGCGGTAAACACAACGATCTGGAAAACGTCGGTTACACCGCGCGCCACCACACTTTCTTCGAAATGCTGGGTAACTTCAGCTTCGGCGACTACTTCAAACACGATGCAATCCAGTACGCATGGGAACTGCTGACCGGTGAAAACTGGTTCAACCTGCCGAAAGAACGTCTGTGGGTTACCGTCTATGAAACCGATGACGAAGCCTACGAAATCTGGGAAAAAGAGGTCGGTATCCCGCGCGAACGTATTATTCGCATTGGCGATAACAAAGGCGCACCTTACGCATCTGACAACTTCTGGCAGATGGGCGATACCGGTCCTTGCGGTCCGTGTACCGAGATCTTCTACGATCACGGCGACCACATCTGGGGCGGCCCTCCGGGAAGCGCGGAAGAAGATGGCGATCGCTACATTGAGATCTGGAACATCGTTTTCATGCAGTTCAACCGTCAGGCTGACGGTACGATGGAGCCGCTGCCAAAACCGTCTGTCGACACCGGTATGGGTCTGGAGCGTATCGCGGCGGTTCTGCAGCACGTTAACTCCAACTACGAGATTGACCTGTTCAGCACCCTGATTAAAGCCGTTGCAGACGTGACGGGCGCAACCGATCTGAACAATAAATCTCTGCGCGTTATCGCAGACCATATTCGTTCCTGTGCGTTCCTGGTTGCTGACGGTGTGATCCCGTCGAATGAAAACCGTGGCTACGTGCTGCGCCGTATCATTCGTCGTGCGATCCGTCATGGCAACATGCTGGGCGCGAAGGACACCTTCTTCTACAAACTCGTTGGGCCACTGATTGGCGTGATGGGTGCTGCCGGTGACGAACTGAAACGCCAGCAGGCGCAGGTTGAGCAGGTTCTGAAAACCGAAGAAGAACAGTTTGCCCGTACCCTGGAGCGCGGTCTGGCGCTGCTGGACGATGAACTGGCAAAACTTAAGGGCGACACGCTGGATGGCGAAACCGCTTTCCGTCTGTACGACACCTACGGCTTCCCGGTTGACCTGACGGCGGACGTTTGCCGCGAGCGCAACATCAAAGTTGACGAAGCGGGCTTTGAAGCTGCAATGGAAGAGCAGCGCCGTCGTGCGCGTGAGTCCAGCGGTTTTGGTGCCGACTACAATGCGATGATCCGCGTTGATAGCGCGTCTGAATTCAAAGGCTACGAAGCACTGGAACTGACCGGTAAAGTGACCGCCCTGTTTGTTGACGGTAAAGCCGTAGACAGCATCAGCGCAGGTCAGGATGCGGTTGTGATTCTGGATAAAACCCCGTTCTATGCTGAGTCTGGCGGCCAGGTGGGTGATAAAGGCGAACTGAAAGGTAACGGCTTTAGCTTCAGCGTCAGCGATACGCAGAAATACGGTCAGGCGATTGGTCACCAGGGCAAACTGGTTTCCGGTTCTCTGAAAGTGGGCGAGGGTGTTCAGGCTAACGTTGATGAGGCTCGCCGTGCGCGCATTCGCCTGAACCACTCTGCAACGCACCTGATGCACGCCGCTTTGCGTGAAGTGTTGGGTACGCACGTTGCGCAGAAAGGTTCTCTGGTTAATGACAAAGTGCTGCGTTTCGACTTCTCGCATTTTGAAGCGATGAAGCCATCTGAAATCCGCGCGGTGGAAGATCTGGTAAACGCGCAGATCCGTCGTAACCTGCCAATCGAAACCCACATTATGGATCTCGAGGCGGCGAAGAAAAAAGGTGCGATGGCGCTGTTTGGCGAGAAATATGACGACCGCGTTCGCGTACTGAGCATGGGCGACTTCTCTACCGAACTGTGCGGTGGTACTCATGCATCGCGCACCGGTGATATCGGTCTGTTCCGCATCGTTTCCGAGTCTGGTACGGCGGCAGGCGTTCGTCGTATTGAAGCGGTGACCGGTGAAGGCGCTATTGCCAGCCTGCATGCACAGAGCGACCAGTTGCACGACATCGCGCAACTGCTGAAAGGCGATAGCCAGAACCTGGGCGAGAAAGTGCGTGTCGCGCTGGATCGTACTCGTCAACTGGAAAAAGAACTGCAGCAACTGAAAGAACAGGCTGCGGCACAGGAGAGCGCAAACCTCTCCAGCAAAGCGGTAGATATTAAGGGC
Source organism: Enterobacter oligotrophicus (assembly GCF_009176645.1). Lineage (NCBI taxonomy): Bacteria > Pseudomonadati > Pseudomonadota > Gammaproteobacteria > Enterobacterales > Enterobacteriaceae > Enterobacter > Enterobacter oligotrophicus. The sequence continues at coordinate 1,408,174 of NZ_AP019007.1, read as the reverse complement.
GTTAAACTGCTGGTCAGCGATCTGGCTGGCGTTGAGCCTAAGATGCTTCGCACTATGGTCGACGATCTGAAGAATCAGCTCGGTTCAACAGTCATCGTGCTGGCGACAGTGGCAGAAGGTAAGGTTTCTCTGATTGCGGGCGTCTCTAAGGATGTGACCGACCGCGTGAAAGCAGGGGAACTGATTGGTATGGTCGCCCAGCAGGTGGGCGGTAAGGGTGGCGGTCGTCCGGACATGGCGCAAGCCGGTGGTACGGATGCGGCGGCACTTCCTGCGGCACTGGCCAGTGTTGAAAGCTGGGTAAGCGCGAAACTGTAATAACTACAAAGCACAAGCAGACGCCATAGCGGCAACGTTATGGCGTCTTGTTCACTGCGCTATCGACAACGATAAAGTCAGGTTGAGTTTGTGTATATCGGCTAAACTTACGTTTAACAGAATGTGATGCCGTGACTGCTTACACTTTACGTGTTTGTCATCGCTTACTTTTTGGCGTTATATGATGGATAATGCCGGGATACAAGAGACCCGACTCTTTTAATCTTTCAAGGAGCAAAGAATGCTGATTCTGACTCGTCGAGTTGGTGAGACCCTCATGATTGGGGATGAGGTCACCGTGACAGTTTTAGGGGTAAAGGGTAACCAGGTTCGTATTGGTGTGAACGCCCCTAAAGAAGTATCTGTCCACCGTGAAGAGATCTACCAGCGTATCCAGGCTGAAAAATCCCAGCAGTCCAGTTACTGATATTATCGCGTCTCGCTGTCGGGCGAGACGCAACCCTCCTGTCATTTTTCCTGCTGAAAGTTACCGTTCTGATTCAAACGCTCTGTTTTTAACCACTCTCTTACGCTTTACGCGCGCAAACGTCACCCTTCTCTCACCGGATTTCTGTGAAGATGCCTGCAAAATCCGCTTATAAAACACTCTCTTTGCGGGTTTTACATGCGAATTGCCTGTGATTTGTGCAAACGATAAAAGCGTGAGGAAAATTGTTTGACTTATAAGTCCCAGAAAGTAATATATGCGCCACGCAGCGACGAGAAGCTCTCAACAAGTTACTCGAAGCACTCGAAAGAGGCGTTGTGTGGTGAGGTGGCCGAGAGGCTGAAGGCGCTCCCCTGCTAAGGGAGTATGCGGTCAAAAGCTGCATCCGGGGTTCGAATCCCCGCCTCACCGCCATTTTGCATCCGTAGCTCAGCTGGATAGAGTACTCGGCTACGAACCGAGCGGTCGGAGGTTCGAATCCTCCCGGATGCACCATCTATTACTTCATATTGCTTTAGAAGTGATATGAATATCGAGCAGTACAGTAGTAAATCCTGATGCATCCGTAGCTCAGCTGGATAGAGTACTCGGCTACGAACCGAGCGGTCGGAGGTTCGAATCCTCCCGGATGCACCATCTATTACTTCATATTGCTTTAGAAGTGATATGAATATCGAGCAGTACAGTAGTAAATCCCGATGCATCCGTAGCTCAGCTGGATAGAGTACTCGGCTACGAACCGAGCGGTCGGAGGTTCGAATCCTCCCGGATGCACCATCTATTACTTCATATTGCTTTAGAAGCGATATGAATATCGAGCAGTACAGCAGTAAATCCCGATGCATCCGTAGCTCAGCTGGATAGAGTACTCGGCTACGAACCGAGCGGTCGGAGGTTCGAATCCTCCCGGATGCACCATCTCTTCTTGTCATCCCCTGCAATGTTTAGTTCTTAATCACTCTCATTGTTATCACTTCGCAATCAGCGACAAAAACCACCATTTACGATAAAGTAATGCTTTGTTAATCGTTTAGCGAGAGCACGATGTACGCACAGTATGACGGTTTGATCTTCGACATGGATGGCACCATCCTGGATACCGAACCTACGCATCGCAAAGCCTGGACTGACGTTCTGGGTCGTTACGGTATGCGTTTCGATTTACAGGCAATGATTGCCCTCAACGGATCTCCAACCTGGCGTATCGCGCAGGCCGTGATTGAACTCAATCAGGCCGATCTTGACCCACACCAGCTCGCGCGCGAAAAAACCGACGCGGTGAAAGCCATGCTGCTGGACACGGTGCGTCCTCTGCCACTTATTGATGTGGTTAAAGAGTGGCACGGACGTCGTCCTATGTCGGTCGGGACGGGCAGTGAGAGCGCCATTGCAGAGGCGTTGCTTAATCATCTTGGCCTGCGCCACTATTTTTCAGCCGTCGTCGCTGCCGATCATGTTAAAAATCACAAGCCCGCACCGGATACCTTCCTGCTTTGTGCAGAGTTAATGGGTGTCCCCGCGGCAAAATGCGTCGTGTTTGAAGATGCCGATTTCGGTATTCAGGCCGCGCGTGATGCCGGAATGGCCGCGGTTGACGTCCGCTTATTGTGAGTGACGCGCTGTCACTTGCTTCATTATTCGCCAGCAGTTTCTTAAGCGCGACGCTGTTACCGGGTAATTCGGAAGTGGTGCTGGTGGCGATGCTGTTGTCCGGCGTGAGTCAGCCGTGGTTGCTAGTGTTAATAGCAACAATGGGTAATAGCCTTGGAGGGCTGACTAACGTTATTCTTGGGCGTTTCTTTCCGCTGCGTGAAAAATCACGCTGGCAGGAAAAGGCAGTTGGCTGGCTAAAACGTTATGGCGCTGCCACGCTGTTACTAAGCTGGATGCCTGTAATAGGTGATTTGCTGTGTCTGCTGGCGGGATGGATGCGCATCTCCTGGGGACCGGTGCTCTTTTTTTTGTGCCTTGGCAAGGCGTTACGCTATGTCCTCGTGGCAGGAGTAACACTACAGGGTATGACGTGGTGGCACTAATTGGTGGAATGAATTCGCGACCTTCAATCGTCAACCATTACAATTATGCTGAGTGACAATTTTTTGACAGGCGGGAGGTCAAATTGATCCCGGACGTATCACAGGCGCTGGCCTGGCTGGAAAACCACCCTCAGGCACTGAAGGGTATTCAGCGTGGGCTTGAGCGCGAAACGCTGCGCGTTAATGCGGATGGCAGCTTAGCGACAACGGGTCACCCGAAGGCGCTAGGCTCAGCGTTGACACATAAATGGATCACAACCGATTTCGCCGAAGCGCTGCTGGAGTTCATTACGCCGGTCGATGGCGATATTGATCATATGCTGAAGACGTTGCGTGACGTCCATCGCTTCACCGCCCGTAACCTGGGCGACGAGCGTATGTGGCCGCTCAGTATGCCGTGCTATATCGAGCAGGGGCAGGATATTGAGCTGGCACAATACGGTACCTCGAATATTGGGCGGCTGAAAACGCTCTATCGCGAAGGTCTGAAGAACCGCTACGGCGCGCTGATGCAGACCATCTCCGGCGTGCATTACAACTTCTCATTGCCGATGGCGTTCTGGCAGGCGAAATGCGGTGAAACTGATAAAGAAGCGATCTCTGCAGGCTACTTCCGCCTGATCCGCAACTACTATCGCTTCGGCTGGGTCATTCCTTATCTGTTTGGCGCATCTCCGGCGATTTGTTCTTCCTTCCTGCAAGGGAAACCGACCACGCTGCCGTTCGAGAAAACCGAATGCGGGATGTACTACCTGCCATACGCTACCTCTTTGCGCCTGAGCGATCTTGGCTATACCAATAAATCGCAAAGCAATCTCGGTATTACGTTTAACGATTTGCACGAATATGTGGCAGGATTGAAGCGGGCGATCAAAACCCCGTCCGAAGAGTACGAGAAAATCGGCCTCGAAAAAGACGGTAAGCGCCTGCAAATTAACAGCAACGTGCTGCAGATTGAAAACGAGCTGTACGCGCCGATTCGTCCGAAGCGCGTTACCCGTAGCGGTGAAACGCCGTCGGATGCGCTGCAGCGCGGCGGCATTGAATACATTGAAGTGCGCTCGCTGGATATCAACCCGTTCTCACCAATTGGCGTTGATGAACAGCAGATTCGCTTCCTGGATCTGTTTATGGTCTGGTGCGTGCTGGCAGATGCGCCGGAGATGAGTTCTGACGAGCTTCTTTGTACCCGCACCAACTGGAATCGCGTGATCCTGGAAGGACGCAAGCCGGGCCTGACACTGGGTATCGGCTGTGAAACAGCCCAGTTCCCGCTGGCGAAAGTGGGTAAAGATCTGTTCCACGATCTGAAACGCGTCGCTCAAACGATGGACAGCGTTTATGGCGGTAACGAGTATCAAAACGTCTGCGATCAGCTGGTCGAATGTTTTGATAATCCTGAACTGACATTCTCAGCACGTATTCTGCGTTCTATGATTGATCAGGGCATTGGTGGAACCGGACGCGCACTGGGTGCAGAATACCGTGAGATGCTGATGCGTGAGCCGTTAGAAATTTTGAGCGAAGCGGATTTTGTTGCAGAGCGAGATGCTTCAGTGATGCGCCAGAAAGAGGTGGAAGCGGCAGATACCGAGCCGTTTGAGGTGTTTCTGGCAAAGCAGGCTTGAACCAAAAGAAAAAGGCCACATCGCTGTGGCCAAAATATACATCTCTGAATTCAGGGATGATGATAACAAATGCGCGTCTTTCATATACTCAGACGCACATTCTGTAGAAGAGTTCAGTTTATTTTAAAAAAAATCACTATCGGAGGTGACGTATGCCGTTATTAGATAGCTTTACTGTCGACCATACCCGTATGGAAGCACCTGCTGTACGTGTGGCGAAGACCATGCACACCCCGCACGGCGACACGATCACCGTTTTCGATCTGCGCTTCTGTGTGCCGAATAAAGAAGTGATGCCGGAAAAAGGTATTCATACTCTGGAGCACCTGTTCGCCGGTTTTATGCGCGATCACCTGAACGGCAACGGCGTGGAGATTATCGATATTTCTCCGATGGGCTGCCGTACCGGTTTCTACATGAGCCTGATTGGTCAGCCTGAAGAGACCCGCGTCGCGGATGCGTGGAAAGCAGCAATGGCGGACGTGCTGAAGGTAAAAGAGCAGAACCAGATCCCTGAGCTGAACGTGTATCAATGCGGTACTTACCAGATGCACTCTCTGGAAGAAGCGCAGGAGATCGCGCGTCACATCATCGAGCGTGATGTTCGCGTGAACAGCAACGACGAGCTGGCCCTGCCGAAAGAAAAACTGCAGGAACTGCACATCTAGTCGTGTGCCTGTGGATGCCCGGTGGCGCTTCGCTTACCGGGCCTACAATTGGCCGGTGCCTCCTTTGACCACAACGTCAACCTTCTCCTTTACCCATCGCCCCCTCGTTCCGTTTGCCCATGATTATGCTCATGGCGACAGCGAGCCGTGGCACCAGCACGACTGCGCCCAACTGCTGCACAGTCTGAGCGGTGTGGTACGGGTGGATACCGCCTCCGGTTGTTGGGTGGTCCCTCCGGGCCGGGGCGTCTGGCTTCCGGCGGGCACCCGGCATGCGCTTCGTATTACCGGAAACGTAGCGGCTCGCACGCTGTTCATCGATCCGCTGGCGCGTGCCGATCTCCCCGCGACCTGTCAGATCGTGCAGATCTCCCCGTTGTTACGCGAGCTGATCCTTGCCAGCTTTGCGCTTCCTGAATCTTACTCACCCGGTAGCCGTGAAGAACGGGTGTATGAACTGATCCTGGATGAAATCCGCATTATGCCGGTACTGCCATTTCACCTGCCGGAGCCGGAAAGTGAGTCGCTACAAAGGCTCTGCCAACAGATCCGTCAGTCGCCAGGCGAAAGCTGGAGCGGCAAGCTGGCAGCCAGCCAGACCAGCATGAGTGAGCGCACCCTTAACCGTCATTTTCAGCAGCAGACGGGCTTGAGCTACGGTGAATGGGTAAGAAGGGCACGCCTGATGGAAGCGTTATTGCGGCTGGCGCAGGGCCAGCCGGTGTTACGCGTGGCGCTGGATTTAGGCTACGGCAGCCATAGCGCCTTTACAGCGATGTTTCGCCGGGTGATGGGCATCTCTCCCAGTGATTACTTCAAAGATTGACCGACGGCGTTAAACAATGCCTGAATAGACGCGCGTGCCACGTCGCTGTCGATACCCACGCCCCAGCGGCTGCTGCCATCCTGGAACAGGCAGCGAATATAGGCCACTGAGCGGCTGTCGCTGCGTTCCCCCAGCGTATGCTCATGATAATCTTTGATCATAAACGGCATATTTATCCAGCGACTCAGACCGTTAGCAGCGGCGGACAACAGACCATTACCCTGTCCCTCAAGCTGGCGAGTCCCCCCTTGCGCAGCTACGCTTGCCGTCAGGCGTAACTGGCCGTCCTGCTGGCTGTCGCTGCGGTACGATTGCAATGCAAACTGCGGTGTTGCAATCAGCCCGTAGCGGCTGCGGAACAGCTGCCAGAGCGCGTTCTGCGTCATCTCTTTTCCGTGACGGTCCGTTTCCTGTTGTACATGCTGGCTAAAGTCCTGCTGCAGGGCGCGGGGTAATTTCAGACCATGATTCTGTTCGATGATCCAGGCGCTGCCGCTTTTTCCTGACTGGCTGTTAACGCGGATCACCGCTTCGTAGGAACAGCCGATATCCTGCGGGTCGACGGGAAGATACGGCATCTCCCAGCGTTCGCCGGGTTTACGGGCATCAAAGCCTTTTTTGATCGCATCCTGGTGCGAGCCGGAGAAAGCGGTGTAGGCCAGCCGCCCGGCCCACGGATGCCGTGGATGTACCGGCAGCTGATTACAGGTTTCCACCACGTCGACCACGTGGTTCATATCGCTGAAGTTCAGGTTCGGGCGAATTCCCTGGCTGTAGAGATTCATCGCCAGCGTCACCAGACAGACGTTGCCCGTGCGCTCGCCGTTGCCAAACAGACAGCCCTCAACGCGGTCTGCGCCCGCCATCACGGCCAGCTCTGCGCTGGCGACGCCGGTCCCGCGATCGTTATGCGGATGCACGCTGATGCAGACATCGCTGCGGCGGCTGAAATGACGACAGAAATACTCAATCTGATCGGCATAGACGTTCGGCGTGCTTACTTCGACGGTGGCCGGTAAGTTAATAATCATCGGACGCGCATCGCACGGCTGCCAGATTTCTGCCACCGCTTCGCAAATCTCCAGTGCAAACTCCGGCTCGGTAAAGCAGAAGGTTTCCGGGGAGTATTCGTATTGCCAGCGGGTGTCGGGATTCTCTTCGCACAGCTGGCGAATAAGCCGCGTGGAGCGAGTCGCCAGCTCGACAATTTGCGCTTTCTCCATGCCGAACACCAGACGGCGAAACAGCGGGGCGGTCGCGTTATACAGGTGAACCGTGGCCTGTTTCGCGCCGCGCAGGGACTCAAAGGTACGGCGAATTAAATCGTCTCTTGCCTGGGTTAACACCTGAATGGTGACGTCATGCGGGATGCGATTCTCTTCAATCAACTGTCGGACAAAGTTGAAATCCGTTTGGGAGGCGGAGGGGAAAGCAACCTCAATCTCTTTAAACCCGCAGTCCAGCAGCAGCTCCCAGAACTGCAGCTTGCGCGTGCTGTCCATCGGTTCAGCAAGCGCCTGGTTGCCATCGCGTAAATCGGTCGAGAGCCAGCGCGGTGCATGGGTGATACGTTGTTCCGGCCAGCGACGGTCGGGCAGGGAAATGACGGGATAAGGTTGGTATTTGTCGGCGGGTGTGTTCAGCATGATGCGCTCCTGTTGTCTTTTCACTATCGTGAATCGATTTCAGGCGCGCTGCTTTATCGGAACTGACAATCGTTGTCGCGTTCTGGACAAGGGTGGCGATTGTTGCCCGGTGGCGGCTACGCCTTACCGGGCCTACGGATGTGCCGGTTATCGTAGGCCGGGTAAGGCGTAGCCGCCACCCGGCAACCCGTGCACAGGGCTAGTGCGCACCACCGCCGCCGCTACCGGCACCAAACGGCGGTTTAGCAAACCACACCAGCCCCAGCAGAACGAGGAAGATCCCCGCCGAGACCCAGAAAATCTCGTTTGCCGAGATAATCAGCCCCTGGTTGGTGATCTGCTGGGCAATCCAGCCGGATGCCTGCTGCTCTGTCATCCCCATCCCCTGCAGCTGGTTATACATCTGCTGAGCATTCGGGTTAAACGGGTTCACCGATTCGGTTAACTGGGCGTGGTGCATCGATTCACGATTAGTCCACAGGGTGGTGGTGATCGACGTCCCGATGGAGCCCGCCAGCGTTCGGGTGAAGTTCGACAGGCTCGATGCCGCCGCCATTCGCTCAGGTGGTAAGCCGGAAAGCGTGATGGTCGTCAGTGGCATAAAGAAACACGCTACCGCAAAGCCCTGAATAAACTGCGGCCACGCGGAGGCACCAAAGTCCATCCCCGGCTCGAACGTATACGCACGCCAGTAGAAGCACACCGCATACATAATGAAGCTGAATGTCACCAGGCGGCGCATGTCGAGCTTATGGGCGAACCGGCCGATAATCGGCGACAGCAGAACCGGAATTAACCCCACAGGCGCAGACGCCAGCCCCGCCCAGGTCGCGGTATAACCGTACACCTCCTGCAGTAACTGCGGCAGCAGAACGATTGCGCCGAAGTAGAGCATGTAGGCGAGGCTAATACACAGACAGCCTATCGTGAAGTTTCGCGATTTAAACAGCGAGAGATCGACTATCGGGTTATCGTCGGTCAGCTCCCAGACAATCAGGAAGCTAAGCGACACCACCGCGACAATTGTCAGGATGATAATCTCCCGCGAATTGAACCAGTCCAGCTCTTTACCCTGGTCGAGCATGACCTGCAGGCTACCGATGCCGATAACCAGCAGCGCCAGCCCCACGGCGTCAATTCGCCGCTGTTCCGTCCGGGTTTCCCTGCCGCGCAGTGACTGCAGCGTCATCATGACCACGATGGCACCAATCGGGACGTTGATAAAGAAGATCCAGCCCCAGTGATAGTTGTCGCTGATATAGCCGCCTAAGATAGGCCCGCAAATCGGCGCGACAATCACGGTCATCGACCACAGCGCCAGCGCGATGGAGCGTTTGGCGGGCGGGTAGTTGTTCAGCAGCAAACTCTGCGACAGCGGAATCAACGGCCCGGCGACAATCCCCTGAATGACGCGGAAGAAAATCAGCATCGTCAGGCTGGTGGACATGCCGCACGCCCAGGAGGCGAGAACAAAGGCTATCGTTGACCACAGGAACAGCTTCACCTCACCGACGCGTTTCGCCAGCCAGCCGGTGATCGGAATGGAGATGGCGTTCGCCACCCCGAACGAGGTAATGACCCAGGTCCCCTGGCTTAATGATGAGCCAAGGTTCCCGGCGATCGTGGGGATCGCCACGTTTGCGATGGTGGAGTCCAGCACCTGCATGAATGTCGCCAGCGACAGCGCAATGGTCATAATGACCAGTTGCGCGCCTTCCAGCGGTTTTTGCGGCTTTTGCTGTTGCATAACGCTCACCTTCGGATTAACCGGCGTTTGCCTTCACGATGTCATCGATCAGCTTATTGACCGGATCGAGGCTAATTTCACGGGCGTTACTTTCATAAGCCGGGCTGCTGCGGACCTGGCTTGCCAGGATTTGGCCATCGCGGTTGGCGGTATCGACCGTCACCAGCGTAGAGAGGCCAATACGCAGCGGATGGTCCGCCAGCTGTTTTGCATCCAGCTCGATACGCACAGGCAGACGCTGAACCACTTTGATCCAGTTACCGGTGGCGTTTTGCGCAGGTAACAGGGAGAAGGCGCTGCCGGTCCCCATATCCAGGCCAACCACTTTACCGGTGTACTTCACGTCATCACCGTAGATGTCGCTGACGACCGTCGCGGTCTGGCCGATACGCATATGGGCAAGCTGCGTCTCTTTGAAGTTCGCATCTACCCACAGATTGTCCGCCGGAACCACCGCCATCAGCGGCGTGGTTGGGCTAATCTGCGCGCCTGGCTGCACGGAGCGGCGAGAGACGTAGCCGGTCATCGGGCTGACGATTTTGGTACGTTGCAGGGCAAGCCATGCGTTGCGTACTTCGGTCGCCGCCTGTTTCACGGCTGGCTGGTTTTCCAGGCTGGTATCCAGCACCATCGCCTGGTTAGCGTTGTACTGTTGAATCGCCACGTCAAGCTGTGCTTGCGCGCTGGCAACGGCATCACGGGCGTGCTGCAACTCTTCACGGCCAATCAGGTTGGCGGTGCCGAGCGGCACACGACGATTGAGGTCGCTCTGCGCCTGCGCCAGTGCCGTTTTCTGCACGTCGATGCTGGCCTGAAGCTGTTTGCTGTTGATCATCAACTGGCGGGTCTGACGGACGCTGGACGCCAGTTCAGTCTGCGCTTTTTCAAACGCCTGCTGAGCATCGGTCGGATCGAGCGTGACCAGCACATCCCCTTTTTGCACAAAGTCGGTATTGTCAGCCCAGACTTTCGTCACGCTGCCCGACACCTGCGCCATAATTTGTACCTGGTTCCCTGCCACGTATGCATCGTCTGTCTCTTCAGCGTGACGCAATACCAAAAACCAATAGATCCCATATGCCACGGCAATAATAATAAAGAGCAAGGTCAGCAGAAGAAGGGCGCTCTTACGTTTGCCTTTCTTGTTGACCGGTTGCTGCGGGGTTGTGTTCTCCGCATTTGCGCTCATTGTTGTTCTCCACGATCTTCTTATTTTTCACATCGGCTGGGCCGACCTGTTGTCAGAAAGGCCAGCAGTGTGACGTGCTGGCCTGTCAGTTTTCTTATAAATCTGGATGGTTGAGCGTGTCGTCGCTTAGCGCAGCGCCTCAAGAATAGCGCCATCTTCATCCATCTGATCCAGACGGGTGAGCAGCTTGCGAGTGATGTGCTCAAGCTGGTCGCGCTCGGCGGTGCTGAGGGCAGACCACAGTTTGTGCAGGCAGTTGTGCTGCGGTGGCAGCACTTCGCGCAGGAATTCGTGACCTTTGTCGGTCAGTTGCAGATGCAGGCAACGGCGATCGTTGTCGCTTTCACGGCGCTCGATCCAGCCGCGTTTTTCCAGCTCATCAGCGATACGGGTGGCATTAGTACGGGATGAACCCAGTGCGCAGCTCAGCTCAGACGGCTGAATACTGTGGTTTTCCTGAGACTCCAGCGTAATCAACGCCATAAACAATGTCTCGTTAATCCCTTGAGCTTTCAGCATTTTATTACGGTTATCCAGCAGTTTCCCCTGCATGTGCATGCACAGGCGGGTCAGCAGGATCTCCTGGTACGGGAAGTCCTCATGACGACTGGCGCGGAATTTAAGCATTTGTTCAATGGGCGTAAACGAACTATCCATTTGGGTATAACCTCATTAATTACAGCCGATATAGTAACGATAGTGACAAATAATGTAAATGAATTATTTGTGCGGTTATATCCGCCAAATAAATGTCACGATCATAAAGCGCCGGGTAAGTCCGTGACCCGGTAGGCACAAAAAAGATGGGTGTGGCACCCTGGGGGAGAGGCAGTGGGGACGGGGGGTCTGAACTATTCATGCCGGTTGTTAATATGTCACCCACATTAAAATTTCTGGGATAAATGATTATGTTTACATTAACAGAGTGCAGGGCCCCTTTACACCCTCAGAGGCCCAAAGCAATGTAAAACTTAATGAATCGCCTCCTGGCGATGGTAACCGCGCCACCAGACCAGCAGATTCAGCGCCGCTACAATGGCCCCGATTGTACAAACACCTGTCCAGCCTGCATGTTGCCATGCCGATGCTGAAATTAACGAGCCAGCGGCACCGCCGATAAAATAGCTGGTCATGTATCCGGCAGTAAGGCGGTTTCGCGCCTCCGGCTTCACGCGGTAAATCACGGTCTGGTTGGTGATATGCACACCCTGAACGGTGAGATCGAGCACCAGAATACCGACGATCAGCGCCAGTACGGAGATGTGTCCGTACCAGATTGCCGCCCAGGAGAGCAGCAGTAAAATCAGCCCGGCGGTCGTGGTCATATGCGATTTCCCTTTATCCGCCAGGCCGCCCGCCGGACGTGCGCCCAGCGCGCCCGCGGCACCAGCCAGACCAAACAGGCCAATCACCCCTTCGGAATAGTTAAACGGTGGCGCGGCAAGGAGAAACGCCATTGACGTCCATAAAATACTGAAGTTAGCAAAGGTGAAACAGCCGAGCAGCGCGCGGGTACGCAGCAGTTTATCCTGCGTGAACAGGCTGAAAACCGAGGCGAGAAGCTGCGGATAATTCAGGTGGTTCTCCTGCTTCACTTTTGGCAGCCCGCGCCACAGCGCCAGTGCCATCACGACCATCAGCACGCTCGCCACCCAGTAAACGGTACGCCAGCCGCCGAGGCTTGCCAGCAGTCCGGCGACGGTACGCGCCAGCAAAATCCCCAGCAGCAGGCCGCTCATAATGGTGCCCACCACCTTGCCACGCTTTTCCGGTGAGGCGAGCGTGGCGGCAAGCGGCACCAGAATTTGTGCGACGACGGAGAACAGCCCCGTCAGCGCGGTGCCGATAATCATCATCGTTAACGACTGGCTGCTGGCGGTGATGAGCATCCCGCCTGCGGCCAGTAAGGTCATGGAGACAATCAGCATCCGCCGTTCAAACATATCGCCCAGTGGCACCAGAAACAGTAGCCCGGCGGCATAACCGAGCTGTGCGGCGGTAACAATAAAGCCTGCTGAACTGGCGGAGAGGTTGAATGCGCGGGCGATGGTATCAAGCAGAGGTTGCGCGTAATAGTTACTGGCGACGGCCAGACCCGTTGCCACGGACATTAAAAGGATGAGTGCCGGGCTAAGCCCGTGAGATGTTTTTGTCATCAGGTTCAGGGATCGTGAGTTAAGTGATTATTTTTCCGGAAACCATAATAACGAATGATTGTGAATGTTGGGGGATTGTTACGTGCTGTATTGTGCGGTTTAGGGGGGGGGGGCGGTTTGATCCCCTCACCCCGGCCCTCTCCCCAAAGGGAAGAGGGTGGTCAACGTTCCCTCTCCCCTTTGGGGAGAGGGTTAGGGTGAGGGGTAAGGGTTGTGTTTTTACTTCTGCGCCGCAAGCGCCTCTTTCACCCAGCCATCGAACTGCTGCTGGTGAGCTTTGATCCAGCCATCAACATGGCCTTTGATATCCGCTTCAGACGATTTGCCCGCATGCATCATGGCATTCTGCGCATTGATATCCGCCAGCGGCAGTTTCATTACCGAGAACAGCTTCGCCGCTGCCGGGTTTTTCTCTGCCCAGGCTTTATTCGCCACGATGTGCATGGTATTCACCGGGAAACCATAGTTCATGCCGTTCGGCAGTTTGGTGTCGATATCTTTCTGCTCGCCTGGCAGGGAGGAGAACGGCACCTGCAGCCACACCACATCTTTGCCCGGCTTCAGCACGTCGCTCACCCAGTACGGGGTCCAGGTGTAATAGATCACCGGCTTGCCTTCTTTGAAGCGGGCAATGGTGTCGGCCATCATTGCCGAGTAGTTGCCGTGGCTGACGTCTACGGTTTTCGCCAGGTCAAAGGCTTTGTTCTGGTGGTTAATCACCGCCTCGCAGCCCCAGCCCGGCGAGCAGCCCATCATGTCAGCTTTGCCGTCGCCGTTGGTGTCGAACAGTTTGGCGATCTTCGGATCTTTCAACTGCTCAATATTGGTGATGTGGTACTGGTCGGCGGTTTTTTTGTCGATCAGGTAACCCTGCGCCGCACCGGTCACGAAGGTGCCTTCGCGATAGAATTTCTTGTCACCCCCGGCGGCGGTATACATATCGTCGTGCAGCGGCTGCCAGTTGACGGCGGTAAAGGTGGCATCACCGGAGGCAATCGAGGTGTAGCCCACGTTGTAATCCACTTCGCTTGGCGTGTTAACGGTATAGCCCAGTTTCTCCAGCGCACGGCTGACGATCAGGGTCTGGAAAGTCTCTTCCGAAATGGTGCTCTGAACCGGTTGCACGGTAATGCCTTTGCCAGGCAGGTCAGCCGCAAACGTGCTGGTGGAGACAAGGGTCGCAAACGCTGTGGCAAAAAGTACGTGATGTCGCATCGTTGTTCCTTATTTTGTGAATGGGCGGGTCAGTAACCCGACAGGGCCGGTGGTATACCAGCGACGGTTGCCGCGACTGCGTGAATCACGACCGACAGCCTGCGTCAGGCGGTCAAGAATAATGGCGAGGATCACAATCCCGACGCCGCCGACGGTCGCCAGCCCCATATCGAGGCGGCCAATCCCGCGCAGCACCATCTGACCCAGCCCGCCGACGGCAATCATCGAGGCGATAACAACCATCGAAAGGGCCAGCATCAGCGTCTGGTTAACGCCCGCCATAATGGTTGGCATCGCCAGCGGGAGCTGAACCTTAAACAGCATCTGACGTGGGCTGGCCCCGAACGAGCGTGAGGCTTCGATCAGATCTCCCGGCACCTGGTTAATGCCCAGAATGGTCAGACGGATAATCGGCGGCAGGGCAAAGATAATGGTCACCACCACGCCCGGCACGTTACCGATACCGAACAGCATAACGATAGGCACCAGGTAGACGAACGCCGGAGTGGTCTGCATCGCATCCAGCAGCGGACGAATAATCTTCGCCGCCCGTGGGCTGCGCGCCAGCCAGATCCCCGTCGGCAGGCCGATCACCACGCAGAAGAGCAGGGCGGTCAGAACCAGCGCCAGGGTGATCATTGCCTGCGACCACGCGCCAATTGCGCCGATAGCGATCAGCGAGATCAGCGTGGCGATCCCCATACCTGCGCTACCGAACTGCCAGGCAATCAGGGAGAACAGGATGATGGCGACCGGAGCCGGCATGCCCAGCATCAGCTGCTGAAAGCCGTTGAGGATGTAATCCACCGGCACACGGATACCCTGGAAGACCGGACGGAAGTGCGTAACCACCCAGTCAATCCCCTCTGTGACCCAGCTGTCCAGCGGGATCAGCGTCTTGTGGAATGGGTCCATAATATTGAAGTGTTCTGGCGCAGGTGCGGGTGCGCTATTCAGCCAGTCTGCCGTACCGCCGCCATCGGCAGGTGCAGGCGTGGAACCCCACGCATCGGCAGATTGTGCAGCGCTGTCCGCCGCTTCAGTGGTGCCCCACGGGTTAGATTGATCAGCCATTATTTGCCCCCTCGCGATCTAAAGCCTGCAGCAACATGCGTTTAGAGATGATGCCGACGTACTGTTGTTTCTCACCCACTACCGGCACGGCACACGGAGCCTGGCCCACGTGAGAGAGCAACTCGCTGAGCGGCGTTTCGGCGTCCACGGCAAGCGGAGCGTCGATTAACGCCGCATCGATTCCCTGGTTTTCGCTGAGGGCGTTTTTCAGAGAGTCGATGGAGACAACGCCGACAAATTTATTGCCGCGTTCAACCAGATAACCGTATTCACGGTCTTCATCCTGCAGCAGCTTAAGCGCGGAGCGCGGGCCGAAGCCTGGCGTTTTACGAATAATGCCGTTCGGCGTGCGGCGGGCAATATCTTTGGCGCTAAATACCTGGCTAATATCCACGCCACGGAAGAAGGTACGCACATAATCATTTGCCGGATTATTCAAAATTTCATCCGGCGTGCCGACCTGCACCACTTCACCATTTTGCATAATGGCAATACGGTCGCCAATACGCATGGCTTCATCTAAATCATGGGAAATAAAGACAATCGTGCGCTGATGTTTAGCCTGTAATTTTACCAGCTCATCCTGCATCTCGGTACGAATTAACGGATCGAGCGCCGAGAAGGCTTCATCCATTAATAATATGTCTGGATTAATGGCTAATGCGCGGGCTAATCCCACGCGCTGACGCATCCCACCGGAAAGTTCATCCGGGTACGCATGAGCATAATTTTCCAGCCCCACCTGACGTAACGCATCGAGCGCTTTTTCCTGACGCTCAGCGGCAGCAACGCCCGCTAATTCCATACCAAAGGCGGCATTATCTAATACCGTCATATGTGGCATGAGCGCGAATGACTGGAACACCATCGCAATCTTTTTTCTGCGCACCTCGCGAAGCTCAGCGTCTGATATTCTGGCGATATCCACGCCGTCAATCAGCACCTGTCCGCGGGTGGGTTCAATCAGGCGATTGAGAAGGCGAACCATAGTGGATTTACCCGAGCCGGATAACCCCATGATGACAAAAATCTCGCCTTCTTCAATGGCCAGACTGGCGTCTTTAACGCCAAGCGACAGCCCGGTTTTTTCCAGAATTTGCTCTTTCGAAAGTCCTTTCTCGATATATTTGAACGCGCGCTGTGGATGCTCGCCAAATACTTTATAAAGATTTTTCACTTCTAATTTAATTGCCATGCAATAGAGAGTGTCCTGTTATTTGCTTATGTCGATATGATTACCATGGTAAATAGTTAACTGGCATTACCCTAACATACTGAGAATCTGAGACAACCCTGAGTCGGCTTATGGCATGAATTTTGCCGCAAGCGAAACGGCTGAATTTCCCATGAGTAAAGGGCTGAGCGTGGTTTGAATTTTTCTGAATTTTTTGCTGCTGCATCGGGAAATTTCGCCTGAATCGGAGTGATTCAGGCGAATATGACGTGGAAATTACAGTGTAGCTGCTATGACAATATCAGGGAGGAAATCGTCAGATTTAAATTAAATTAATGAACGTTAACACGTCCATTAAAAATCCCAGTCCTCGTCTTCGGTCTCCACAGCTTTACCCATCACATACGATGAACCAGACCCGGAGAAGAAATCGTGGTTTTCGTCAGCGTTAGGTGACAGCGCCGCCAGGATCGCCGGATTCACCTCCGCCATTTCCGGCGGGAATAGCGCCTCGTAGCCGAGGTTCATCAGCGCTTTGTTGGCGTTGTAACAGAGGAACGCTTTCACGTCCTCCTCCCAGCCCGTTCCGGCGTACAGCTCTTCGGTATAGCTCAGTTCGTTATCGTAGAGATCCATCAGCAAATCGAGGGCAAAACCTTTCAGTTCCTCACGCTTCGCTACGCTTACTTTCTCCAGCCCTTTCTGGTACTTATACCCAATGTAGTACCCGTGAACCGCTTCATCACGAATGATAAGACGGATCAAATCGGCGGTGTTGGTGAGCTTGCCGCGACTCGACCAGTACATCGGCAGCCAGAAGCCGGAATAGAAGAGGAAGGATTCCAGAAACACGCTGGCGATTTTCTTCTTCAGCGGCTCGTCGGACTGATAATAGTCCAGCACCAGGTTCGCCTTCCGCTGAAGGGATTCACTCTCTTCACTCCAGGTATACGCCGCATCGACATCTTTGGTCTGGCACAGTGTTGAGAAAATCGAACTGTAGGAGCGGGCATGGACCGCCTCCATAAAGCTGATGTTCGACATCACTGCCTCTTCGTGCGGCGTCAGGGCGTCGCTCATCAGCGCGGGCGCACCCACGGTGTTCTGGATAGTGTCCAACAGCGTCAGGCCGGTAAAGACGCGGATCGTCAGCTGTTGCTCGGCGTGGCTCAGCGTCTGCCAGGCCGGAATATCATTTGAGAGCGGCACCTTTTCCGGCAGCCAGAAGTTGCTGGTCAGGCGGTTCCACACCTCCAGGTCTTTATCGTCCTGAATTTTGTTCCAGTTAACGGCACTTACGCGTGACAGTTTCATCCTTTCTCCTTACAGCGCGCAGGACACGCAGCCTTCAATTTCGGTGCCTTCCAGCGCAAGCTGGCGCAGGCGAATGTAGTAGAGCGTTTTAATGCCTTTCTTCCAGGCGTAGATCTGCGCTTTGTTGATGTCCCGCGTGGTGGCGGTGTCCGGGAAGAAGAGCGTCAGCGACAGCCCCTGATCCACATGCTTTGTCGCCTCGGCATAGGTATCGATGATTTTTTCCGGGCCGATCTCATACGCGTCCTGATACAGGGCCAGGTTCTCATTGGTCATAAACGGGGCAGGGTAGTAAACGCGCCCGGTTTTGCCTTCCTTACGAATTTCAATTTTCGACACAATCGGGTGAATGCTCGACGTGGCGTGGTTGATATAGGAAATCGATCCGGTCGGCGGCACCGCCTGCAGGTTCTGGTTGTAGGTGCCGTAGCGCATCACGTCATCACGCAGCTGCTGCCACATTTCGCGCGTGGGCAGAACGATCCCCGCACGGGCAAACAGCGCGCGCACTTTTTCGGTTTTCGGCTGCCAGTCACCTTCAAGGTACTGGCTGAAATACTCCCCGCTGGCATAGCGCGACTGCTCGAAGCCCGCAAAGCGCTGATTACGCTCGCGCGCCAGCATCATCGAGGTATGCAGCGCATGCCAGGTGATGGTGTAGAAATAGAGGTTGGTGAAATCCAGCCCTTCGGGGCTGCCATAGGCGATGCCTTCCCGCGCCAGATAGCCGTGCAGGTTCATCTGCCCAAGCCCGATGGCGTGCGACGCGGCGTTGCCTGCCTCAATGGACGGCACGCTGCGGATGTGGCTCATGTCTGATACCGCCGTCAGCCCGCGGATGGCGGTCTCCACCGTGCGGCCAAAGTCGGGGGAATCCATGGTGTGGGCAATATTCAGCGACCCGAGGTTGCAGGAGATATCTTTGCCGATGTCCGCGTAGTCCAGGTTTTCGTCATAGGTGGACGCGCTGTTAACCTGCAAGATCTCCGAGCACAGGTTGCTCATGTTAATGCGCCCGGCAATCGGGTTAGCGCGGTTTACCGTATCCTCGTACATGATATACGGGTACCCGGACTCGAACTGAATCTCAGCCAGCGTCTGGAAGAAATCGCGGGCGTTAATGTGTTTTTTGCGAATGCGATCGTCAGCAACCAGCTCATCGTACAGCTCGCTGATGGCCACATCGCCAAAGGCTTTGCCGTAAATTCGTTCGATATCATAAGGCGAGAAGAGCGCCATCTCAGCATTCTCTTTGGCGAGCCTGAAGGTAACGTCCGGGATCACCACGCCAAGCGACAGGGTTTTGATACGAATTTTTTCGTCGGCGTTTTCGCGTTTGGTATCGAGGAAGCGCAGAATGTCTGGATGGTGCGCATGCAGATAAACCGCCCCTGCACCCTGACGAGCACCAAGCTGGTTGGCGTAGGAGAAGGCATCTTCCAGCATTTTCATCACCGGGATCACGCCGGAGGACTGGTTCTCAATGCGCTTAATCGGCGCACCCGCTTCACGCAGGTTTGAGAGCAGAAAGGCCACGCCGCCGCCACGTTTCGAAAGCTGCAGCGCCGAGTTCACCGCGCGGCCAATCGACTCCATATTATCTTCAATACGCAGCAGGAAGCAGGAGACCAGTTCGCCACGCTGGGCTTTACCGCAGTTGAGGAAGGTCGGCGTGGCAGGCTGGAAGCGGCCGGAAAGGATTTCGTCGGTCAGTTGCACAGCCAGCGTTTCATCGCCCTGCGCCAGCGTCAGCGCCACCATGACCACGCGATCCTCAAAGCTCTCCAGATAGCGTTTACCGTCAAAGGTTTTCAGGGTGTAGCTGGTGTAATACTTCCATGCGCCGAGGAAGGTCTGGAAACGAAAACCGCTGGCGTGCGCGCGCTCAAACAATTTCACCACGAAGGCGCGATCGTAGCGCGTCAGCACCCGCTCTTCGTAATAGCCCTCTTTAACCAGGTAGTCGAGACGTTCACTTTGGCTCCCAAAGGTCATGCTATTAGGACGGACGTGAGCGGCAAAAAAAGCGTCCACCGCCTCATGATCCTTGCCAAACTGGATGCGTCCCTCGCGGTCATAGAGGTTGAGCATCGCGTTCAATGCGTGGTAATCCGGTGTCGCCTGAATTACCCGTTCTGCGGTTGTCGTTGCCAAAATTCGTTCACTCCTTTACGCACGTTTTCTACGTCCTGCTGTGTCCCCATCAGTTCAAAACGATAGAGATACGGCACGCCGCATTTTTGAGAGATGACATCCCCGGCGCGGCCAAACGCATCGCCGAAATTGCGATTGCCCGCCGCGATCACGCCGCGAATGCGCTGCCGGTTGTGGGGATCGTTGAGAAAGCGGATCACCTGACGAGGCACGGCTCCCGCGGTTCCACCGCCGCCGTAGCTGGGCACTATCAGAATGTAAGGTTCGTCTACCTGAATACGTTCCCGCTCGTTAAGCGGGATACGTATCGCGGGCAGCCCGAGGCGCTCAATGAAGCGGAGCGTGTTCTCCGAGCTGCTGGAGAAGTAGACCAGCCCACTCATGCACTGGCGGCCTGAGCGGCAAGGCGGTTAATCATGTCCGGGCGGAACCCAGACCAGCTGGTTTCGCCTGCGACAACGACCGGCAGCTGGCGGAAGCCTTGCGCACGCAGGGTATCGGCGGCATCCGGGACCAGGTCAACATTCACCATCTCAAACGTAACGCCGCGGCTTTCCATTGCGCGTTTGGTCGCGTGGCACTGAACACAATCGTTACGAGTGTAAATAATAATGCTCATGATTCGTATTTCCATTTAGAATAAAAGGGCGGCGCGATTCGTCGCGTCAGGTTGTGTGTGGCTTGCTAAAGGGAATACTAGATGTAGTTGTGATAAGTTTCAACCATACAAGATATGGGAAATTTAGATTGATATGGCCACGATGATGAGCACAGCGCGGCAGGGCAGGCTGTACGGGTTTTTCAGGGATTCAGACAAAGAAAAGCCCCGGAGCCAGAGGCGACCGGGGCGGATGCGCAGTATTCCGCGTTTATTTACGCAAGCTGAGCAGAGCACCGACAAAGATCCCCACGGCGGCCACTGTACCGAGCGTACAAAGTGGCTTTTCACGAACAAAGGTGCTGGCGCAACTCACCGCATCGCATGCCGCCTGCGTTGCACGTGAACGGCCGTTCATCCGGGCACGTGTTTCGCGTAGCAAAGACTGAGCCTTACGTTTTGCGGCATCTGCTTCATCCTTCGCGTCACTTCCCCAGGACTTCAGCACTTCCTCCAGCGTATCCGCTAATTGGCTGACATCGTTACGAATATCCTGGGCGTCGTCGTTAATATCGTTTCGGTTCGGTCTGTTAAACATACGATCCTCCATAATTTTGCATTCCCGTTAAGTTTAGACCAGGAATTTAATCGCTGAAGTGAGTCACGGGTTATCAGGCCGTTTATGGAATATTCTGAAAGCCCTGCTAATGCTGAATACTGTAAGGTTGCCGGGCAGGAAAAGATAACGAGGAAGAGATATGTATTTACGACCCGATGAGGTGGCGCGCGTTCTTGAAAAAGCGGGATTCATCATGGATGCAGTGACCACAAAAGCCTATGGATATCGCCGTGGCGAGAATTATGTTTACGTCAACCGTGAAGCGAGAATGGGGCGCACGGCTTTGATTATTCACCCAACGTTAAAAGACAGAAGTTTGTCATTTGCTGAACCTGCCTCGGATATTAAAACCTGCGATCATTATCAGCAATTTCCGCTCTATTTAGGCGGAGAAACGCATGAACATTATGGTATTCCGCATGGTTTCAGCTCGCGTATGGCGCTGGAACGTTTTCTGAAGGGACTGTTTGGCGACGTCCAATAAGCCTGCGACTGGCATGAGCCAGTCGCCTCACCTTATGCTTTTGCCTGGTTGTACTGGCTGACTTTAAACAAGCGACGGCAATAGTCGAGAAAGTAGCCATATACCGCGCCCATCAACATCGAAATCACGATATTAGAGCTGACCGCTGCGGCGATTTGATGCCAGTCTGCGCCCACGGTCAACAGAATAGCGACATAAACCGGGGACTGGAATGTCACGTATGCCAGCACGTCTGCCAGGTTTTTCACCCAGCCAGCCGGGCTAATGCGACGGGCAAAGCGCATGATCGCGTCGCGATATAAACCATAAGGCCAGGCAATAATGATATTGACCGGGATCGCCACCAGGCGAGAGGAAAGCGACTGCTCGAAGGTCATTCCGGAGAGAAATATTTCAATCAGCATGTTCACGATGGAACAGTAAACTACCATCGCGAAGGTATCCGCTACCGCATGGCGCAGGCGTGACTGCGGTGAGAACATGTCTGAACTCCTTGAGAAGCGCATAATAGGGGCGTTTTTTCTAATCCAGGTAGTGGTTTAGATTGCTTTGTTTGGTGTGTATAGAGTATATCTCTGGCTTTGAACTAGCAATTAGCGATTAATTTTTATTTAATGCCGTTTTTCCCATAAAATCCTCCAGGGTTGCCTGTTTTTTACTCGCTTCGTTATTTTCTTTCCCGTTTCTTATTTTGGTTATTTAAATCAATGGGTTATTTTTATTTCGCACAGGGGGATTTTCCCACTGTGCGGGCCTCCCTCGATTGAGTGAAAAGTGAGCAGATTATATTGATGGCATGATTAATACCTGAAGAATCATGCATGCCTCTTCTCGGATATATAATTTAAATACTTTAAAATATTTACAATATTAGCAAAAAGAGCCTATGGGTAGATATTACAGATGAAATGAATTATCCTCTGGTCTGATTTTTCGTTTGATCCATCAATTAAAGGTTTTCAATTAATATGTCTTTGACGTTACAGAATCTTAATAATATCCGCACGCTTCGTGCGCTGGCGCGTGAATTATCCATGGACGTTCTGGAAGAAGTTCTGGAAAAAGTCAGGATTGTCACTGAAGAAAAACGCAGCGAGCAAGCGGAGCTTGAACAGCAGCGTGCTGAGCAGCAGGATAAAATTAACGCCCTGCTGGAACTGATGAAAGCCGATGGTATTTCGCCAAGCGATCTGCTGAGCAGTGAACTGCTTCAGGGGGGTCATCAGGTGAAAAAACGTAAAACGCGCGAAGCGAAATATCGCTTTATCGACGCGAACGGTGAAGAGAAAACGTGGACCGGTCAGGGCCGCACGCCGAAGCCAATCGCCAATGCGCTGGCAAACGGTAAATCACTGGACGATTTCCTGATCTGATCAGAAAGCCGGGCGGTATACGCCGCCCGGTTGCCTGTTTAGCAGACGCCAAAGTCGCCCTCTTCTGTGTACGGCGCAACCTCCGCCGCTTTAAGAGTAAACTTCTCGCCTTGTTCATTGCTGGCCTGAACTGCCACAATGCTATCGCCATTCACTTCAAGCACTTTCAGTTTCGGGCCGCCTTTACGCGGTTGCACATAATCGCCGACAGAAAACATAGCACCTCCTCATCATCGTGTTCTTCACCTTAGCTCAGGTCTGGCGCAGGGTACAGTTTAAGCCAGTGTAAAGAGGGTAAAGGCAGGTAAAAGCCTGAGAGCAGTATGGCAGTTGCCGATATTATGGCTACGCTTAGAGATTAAATCTCTTTTTTAACAATGACTTTTGCTTGTACGGAGAAATTATGGGTTTTTGGCGTATTGTCTTTACAATCATCCTTCCGCCGCTGGGCGTGTTGCTTGGGAAAGGCTTTGGCTGGGCGTTTATCCTGAACATCATTCTGACGCTGCTGGGCTACATCCCTGGCCTTATCCACGCCTTTTGGGTTCAGACCAAAAACTAAGCGCGCCAGAGTAAATCGCTGTAGATCCCGGTCAGAACGCCCTCTGGCGCAAACTGTTGTTTGATCCAGCGCGTGACCTGGCCGGTTGCCGCATGCTGTGTGGCGAGCAACATACGCGAATCCTGACGCGGGTTATTGATGCGCCGCGTCACCAGCAAACCCTCTTCTACCGCCTCCCGCGCCATATACTCCGGTAAAAATCCAATCCCTTCGCCCAGGATCTGACACTGGCATTTGGTGTTGAAATCCGGCACCAGAATCGCCTCCTGCCCGTGCAGCAGCCAGCCGACCTTCTTATTAATGGTGTGGGCGGTGTCCTCCACCATGATGTTGGGATACAGGCGCAGCTGGCTTTCTGCAATCGGCTCCGGCATAAACGCCAGCGGGTGTTCTGGCGCGATGGCAAAGACCCAGCGAATGGCACCAATCTCAGTGTAATCAATGCCGCCGCCGTCGAGCAGCGTGTCCGGCGCACCAATGGCGATATTCGCCTGGTTGTTAATGATGGAATCCCAGACGCCGTTATACACCTCGGTGGTGACGGTGATCTGGCAAGTGGGAAACTGTTTTTTCAGCACCTGCAGCAGTCGGGCGGTGTGCCGTGGCGTATACAAAAGCTGATTAATACAGATGCGCACCCGCGCTTCAATCCCCTGTGAAATCGTATCAATCCCGCGCTTGATGGCGTGAAAGTCGTTCAGCAGGTCGGTGGCTTTACGGTAAAAGTAAAAGCCGGACTCGGTAAGTTCAATGCTGCGGGTATTGCGCACGAACAGCACCACGTCCAGCCCGGTCTCCATGCGCTTGATGGTGTAACTGATCGCGGAGGTCGTGACGCCAAGTTCTCCGGCGGCTTTGCTGAAGCTGCCAAAGCGTGCCGCTGTGGTGAATGCCAGTAAATTCTCTTCGGTAAAGATGGAATTCATATCACAGCTCCTGGTTGCCATCAGTTTTGAACATATTTTAACAACGCCGTTACAACGTATTTGATGCCGGTCACAATTCTGACTCTTTGCTGCGAGCCGCGCCGTGCAAGGCTTTTTCAGCCATAAGCATAATGCAGTGTGACGGGCGAAAAAGCGGTGAAACATAAGAAAAAGGTTGCACAGGCGCACGTTTTCGCTGAACTGTTAAATTTAACTCAACAATGAATTGACTGTCGATGAATCATTTTTAAGCGGATTCTTTTATGACCAGGCTGTTGCTATTCTCAGGTCATCAGAAATAAAAACACCGGGAGTCTGAATATGTCTGCAAACGAACTCGTTACTGAATTTCTGCTGGCGGCAGAGCAAGGCAACGTTGATGCGCTAAAAGCCTGCCTGGATAAAGGCGTGGATATCAATGCCACTAACCGCCAGAAAAGAACCGCCATTATTATCGCCAGTCTGAATAAGCATTATTCCTGTGTGGAGTTTTTAATTACCGCGGGTGCAGACATTGATAAACAGGATCAAACCTGCTTTAACCCTTTTCTCATTAGCTGCCTGACCAATGATTTAACCCTGCTGCGGATTGTATTACCCGCCGGCCCGGATCTGGATCGCCTGACGCGCTTTGGCGGTGTCGGCATTACGCCTGCCAGCGAAAAAGGCCACGTGGAGATCGTGCGTGAACTGCTGGCGAAAACGGATATCAACGTCAACCACACCAACTTCGTCGGCTGGACACCGCTGCTGGAAGCCATCGTATTAAACGACGGCGGCGCGAAACAGCAGGAGATTGTGAAACTGCTGCTGGATAACGGCGCGAACCCACACATGACCGACAAATACGGCAAAACCCCGCTCGAACTGGCGCGGGAAAAAGGCTTCCATGCGATAGCTGACCTGCTGCTGGCGGCGGGCGCATAATTTATTTGACCAGCCTTTTCCGGCTGGTCACGTATTAAAAAAGCATTCAACCGTCGTGCATTTTGCACGATGGCGGCCCCCTTTTATCCGCATTCAGGAGAAAATAATGCCAACCAAAATCGTCATAAAAAAGAATACTTATTTTGATTCGGTCTCATTAATGTCGGTGTCCACCAAAGCCAATAAATTGCCGGGTGTTGAACAGGCATTTGTGGCCATGGCGACGGATATGAACAAAGGCGTATTAAAAAACCTCGGGCTGTTAACGCCGGAATTAAGCGATGCCAAAAACGGCGACCTGATGATCGTCATAAAAGGCGACGCGGCGAATGATGAAACGCTGGCGGCCATTGAAGCGTTATTCACCCGTAAAGAGAGTGCAGGTTCCCATGAAGCGCGCTACGCCACGATTGCCAGCGCGAAAACCCATCGCCCGGACAGCAACCTTGCGGTCATTTCCGTCAACGGCACCTTCGCCGCCCGCGAAGCTCGTCAGGCACTGGAAAACGATCTCAACGTGATGCTGTTTTCCGATAACGTGTCGCTCGACGATGAGCTGGCGTTAAAACAACTGGCGCATGAGAAAGGATTGCTGATGATGGGGCCAGACTGCGGCACCGCCATCATCAACGGCGCGGGACTGTGCTTCGCCAACGCGGTGCGCCGTGGGCCGATTGGGATTATCGGCGCATCCGGCACCGGCAGCCAGGAGCTGAGCGTGCGCATTCACGAATTCGGCGGCGGCGTGTCGCAGTTGATTGGCACCGGCGGGCGCGATCTCAGTGAAAAAATCGGCGGCCTGATGATGCTCGATGCCATCGACATGCTGGAAGCGGACGAGGGCACGCAGGTGATTGCGCTCATCTCCAAGCCGCCAGCGCCAGCCGTGGCTGAAAAGGTGCTGGCCCGTGCGCGCGCCTGCCGCAAGCCCGTGGTGGTCTGCTTCCTCGGTCGAAATGAACCGCCTGCTGATGAAGACGGTTTGCAGTTTGCACGCGGCACCAAAGAGGCTGCGCTAAAAGCGGTTCTGCTTACCGGCATCAAAAAAGAGTCCCTCGATCTGCACCCACTCAACTGGCCGTTAATCGAAGAGGTGCGCGCCCGCCTGACCCCGCAACAGAAGTACATTCGCGGCCTGTTTTGCGGCGGCACGTTGTGCGACGAAGCAATGTTTGCCGCACTTGAGAAGTACGACGATGTTTACAGCAACATCCAGCCCGATCCGGCGAAACGGCTGGACGATATCAACGTCAGTAAAGCCCATACCTTCCTCGACTTTGGTGACGATGATTTCACCAACGGCAAACCGCATCCGATGATCGACCCGACCAACCGCATCAGCCGCCTGTTACAGGAGGCACGTGACCCGGAAGTGGGCGTGATTGTCATGGACTTTGTGCTGGGCTTCGGCGCGCACGACGATCCGGTGGGCGTAATGATTGACGCCATCAAAGAGGCGCAGGCAATCGCGAAGGCCGATAACCGTCCGCTGGACATTCTCGGCTATGTGCTCGGCACCGATCGGGATCTGCCATCGCTGGCGCAGCAGTGTCAGCTGCTGACCGATGCGGGCGTCATCTGGGCCAGCAGCAGTACCAATACCGGATTACTGGCGCGTGAATTTGTCTGCAAAGGGGAGAACGCATAATGACGACTTTATTTAACCAGCCGCTGAATGTGATTAACGTCGGCATTGCGATGTTTAGCGACGACCTCAAAAAACAGCATGTGCCCGTGACTCAACTGGACTGGACGCCGCCGGGACAGGGCAATATGCAGGTGGTGGAAGCCCTCGATCAACTGGCGGCTAAACCGCTGGCCGATAAAATCGCCGCCGCCAATAAGATTGCGCTTGAGCGCATTATTCAGTCCCATCCGGTGCTGGTGGGTTACGACCAGGCCATTAACGTTGTGCCGGGAATGACCCGCACCACCATTCTGCACGCAGGCCCGCCTGTCTCCTGGGAAAACATGTGCGGAGCCATGAAAGGGGCAGTCACCGGGGCGCTGGTGTTTGAAGGGCTGGCGAAAGATATTAAAGATGCCGAACGGGTGGCCGCTTCTGGAGAGATCACCTTTTCGCCGTGCCACGAGCACGACTGCGTCGGCTCGATGGCGGGCGTCACCTCCGCATCGATGTTTATGCACATCGTTGAGAACAAAACCTACGGCAACCGCGCGTTCACCAACCTCAGCGAGCAGATGGCAAAAATTCTGCGTATGGGGGCTAACGACCAGAGCGTGATCGACCGCCTGAACTGGATGCGCGACGTGCTCGGCCCGATGCTGCGCGACGCAATGAAGATTATCGGTGAAATCGACCTGCGCCTGATGCTGGCCCAGGCGCTGCACATGGGCGACGAGTGCCACAATCGCAACAACGCGGGCACCACGCTGCTGATCCAGGCGCTGACGCCGGGGCTGATTCAGGCGGGCTATCCGGTCGAGCAGCAGCGCGAGGTGTTTGAGTTTGTCGCCAGCAGCGACTACTTCTCCGGCCCGACGTGGATGGCAATGTGCAAAGCCGCGCTGGATGCCGCCCACGGCATTGAGTACAGCACCGTGGTCACCACTATGGCGCGCAATGGCTACGAGTTCGGCCTGCGCATCTCCGGCCTGCCGGGGCAGTGGTTCACCGGTCCGGCGCAGCAGGTGATTGGCCCGATGTTCGCAGGCTACAAGCCGGAAGACTCCGGGCTGGATATCGGCGACAGCGCCATCACCGAAACCTACGGCATCGGCGGCTTTGCGATGGCAACGGCTCCGGCGATTGTGGCGCTGGTGGGCGGTACGGTGGATGAAGCCATCGACTTCTCCCGCCAGATGCGTGAAATCACGCTCGGCGAAAACCCGAACGTCACCATTCCGCTGCTCTCGTTTATGGGCATCCCGACCGCCATTGACATCACGAAAGTGGCGGGCAGCGGCATTCTGCCGGTGATCAACACCGCCATTGCTCACAAAGACGCCGGTATCGGCATGATTGGGGCGGGCATCGTTCACCCGCCGTTTAGCTGTTTTGAAAAGGCGCTGTTGACCTTCCGCGATCGCTACTTTTTATAAGGCATGCATCCATGAAAAACATGAAACTGGAGTGGAAAAGAGGTGACTGGGCGGCGTATTTCGGGTTGATGACCAACAACCTGACCAATTTGCTGACCATGATGGGGCTGCTCATTTTTGTCGTCGGCATCCCGAAGGAGATTGTTTATGGACGCATCGCGCCAGCCTTCGGGCTGGCGGTGCTGGTGGCGAGCGTCTGCTATGCGTGGTTTGGCCTGCAGATGGCGCGCCAGAGCGGGCGAACGGACGTTACCGCACTGCCGTCCGGCCCCAGCGCACCGTCGATTTTTACCGTGACCTTCCTGGTCCTGATGCCGGTTTATCAGCAAACCGGTGACGCCGATTTCGCCATTCAGATCGGTCTGGTGTGGTGCTTTGTCGAAGCGATGATCCTGGCGGGCGGTTCGTTCCTGGGGGAAACCATTCGCAAGATGATCCCGCGTACCGTGCTGCTGTCGTGCTTGTCTGGTCTGGGCCTGCTGCTGCTGGCGATGAACCCGATGCTCCAGGCGTTCGAAGCGCCCACCGTGTCGTTTATTGTTCTGCTGCTGATCTTCATCAACTGGTTTGGCAAAAAGCCAATCTTCGCCAAAATCCCGACGGGCCTGCTTCTGCTGATTGCCGGTACGGCACTGGCGTGGATCTCCGGTCTGCAAAGCCCGGATGCCATTAAAGCGTCCATGTCCTCCTTCGGCTTTAACCCGCCGTCCGTGCATATCGAAGGCTTTATGCAGGGCTTGCCGCACGCGCTGCCGTATCTGGCGTCTGCGGTTCCGCTGGGGCTGGCAAACTACATTTTTGACCTGGAAAACATCGAAAGCGCCCACGCGGCGGGGGATGAGTACCCGACCCGCAAGGTGATGCTGGCGAACGGTCTGGCGTCGATGCTCGGCTGCCTGATGGGTAACCCGTTCCCGGTGACGGTCTACGTCGGCCACGCGGGCTGGAAAGCGATGGGAGCCAGCATCGGCTACACGCTGGCCTCTGGTGTAACCATGTTCATCGTGCCGCTGTTCGGGCTGGGGGCGTTTATGCTCGCCATCATTCCGATGACTGCCATTGTGCCGATCCTGGTGTTTATCGGCGTTGTCACCGCCAACCAGGTGGTGAGGGAAACGCCAAAAGTGGAGGTGCCCGTTATCTTCATCTGCCTGTTCCCGTGGATCGCCAACTGGGCGCTGACCATGATGAACAGTGTGATGGGCGCGGCGGGGACGAATGCCGCGAAAATTGGCACCGATGTACTGCACAGCAAAGGCATCTATTACGAAGGGCTGGTGCATCTGGGCAACGGCGCACCGCTTGCCAGTATGCTCTGGGGCTGTATCGCCATCTTCGCCATTATCAACAAACCGCTGCGCGGCGCGGTGGCGGCGGCGGTCGGTGCATTGCTGGCGCTGTTTGGCGTGATCCATGCGCCAGCGGTGGGCTTTGCCGAAGGCAGTTCGCTGATGTTCGTTACGGCCTACCTGATGATGGGCGGCATGTTTGTGATGAAGCATGTGCTCGACAGCCGCGAAGCGGCGAGCGCTGAAGCAGGCACCGTTGCGAAGGAGCAGGTATGAAAGAGCTTATGGTCGTCGCCATTGGCGGCAACAGCATTATCAAAGACAACGCCAGCCAGTCGGTTGAGCATCAGGCGCAGGCGGTAAAGGCGGTGGCTGACTCCGTGCTGGAGATGCTGGCCTCCGACTATGACATTGTGCTCACCCACGGAAACGGCCCCCAGGTGGGGCTGGATCTTCGCCGCGCCGAGATTGCTCACGAGCGGGAAGGATTGCCGCTGACGCCGCTGGCGAACTGTGTAGCAGACACCCAGGGCGGTATCGGCTACCTGATCCAGCAGGCGCTCAACAACCGCCTGGCGACGCGCGGGGAGCAAAAAGCGGTGACGGTGGTCACGCAGGTGGAGGTGGATAAACACGATCCTGGCTTTACGCACCCGACGAAACCGATCGGCGCATTTTTCAGCGAGGCGCAGCGTGACGAGCTGCAACGTGCGCACCCGGACTGGCATTTCGTTGAGGATTCAGGACGTGGCTATCGCCGCGTGGTGGCCTCCCCGCAGCCGCTGCGCATTGTCGAGGCCGATGCGATCAAAACCCTGACGCAAAAAGGCTTCGTGGTGATTGGCGCAGGTGGCGGCGGTATTCCGGTGGTTCGCACTGAACAGGGAGATTACCAGAGCGTTGACGCGGTGATTGATAAAGACCTCTCCACCGCACTGCTGGCGCGTGAGATCCGCGCCGACGTGCTGGTGATCACCACCGGCGTGGAGAAAGTGTGCATCCACTTCGGCAAGCCGAATCAACAGGCGCTGAGCACGGTGAACGTGGCGCAGATGACGCGCTACAGGGAAGAAGGGCATTTTCCGGCGGGCAGCATGCTGCCGAAAATCGTCGCCTCGCTGGAATTCCTGCATCACGGCGGCAGACGCGTGATCATCACCTCGCCGGACTGCCTGCCCGCGGCGCTGCGCGGGGAAACCGGCACCCATATTGTGAATGAAGGAAGATAAGATGAGTGAAAACAAAAGCCGCCGCGAGTTTATCAGCCAGAGCGGCAAAATGGTTACCGCCTGCGCGCTGTTTGGCGCTACAGGTTCCGTCGCGTATGCTGCGGATACCACGAAGCCAACCTGCGAAACGGGCAAACCGATGAACATCACCGCAAAACACT
Source organism: Enterobacter oligotrophicus (assembly GCF_009176645.1). Lineage (NCBI taxonomy): Bacteria > Pseudomonadati > Pseudomonadota > Gammaproteobacteria > Enterobacterales > Enterobacteriaceae > Enterobacter > Enterobacter oligotrophicus. The sequence goes on along the minus strand of NZ_AP019007.1, from coordinate 1,377,350 downwards.
ATTACCTCGATAATGTGCTGCTGGAGGCCGGATTTAATTTCGACGGCGGCGTGGCGACGAGCACCCGCACTGAGCTAAAAACGCTGGAGATTAAAGACGGCAAAATCATCGTCCTGCGCGATAACAAAAGCCACGCCGACGCCACCCTGCCGCACTATGATGCAGGCGGAAAGCTGATGCTGCCTGCCATGCGCGACATGCATATCCATCTGGATAAAACGTTTTACGGCGGCCCGTGGCGTTCGCTCAATCGCCCGGCGGGAACGACCATTCAGGATATGATCCGTCTTGAGCAAAAGCTGCTGCCGGAGCTACAGCCTTATACCCAGCAACGCGCGGAAAAGTTAATCGATCTGCTCCAGTCGAAAGGTTCGACCATCGCCCGCAGCCACTGCAATATTGAGCCGGTTTCCGGCCTGAAAAACCTGGAAAATCTGCAGGCGGTGCTGGCGCGCCGGGGCGCAGGTTTTGACTGTGAAATCGTGGCGTTCCCGCAGCACGGATTGCTGTTATCGAATTCTGAAAAGCTGATGCGCGAGGCGATGCAGGCCGGGGCGCATTACGTGGGGGGGCTGGACCCGACCAACGTGGACGGCGCGATGGAAAAATCCCTCGACACTATGTTCCAGATTGCGCTGGATTACGACAAAGGGGTGGATATCCACCTGCACGAAACCAGCCCGGCGGGCGTGGCGGCGGTGAACTATATGGTGGAAACCGTCGAGAAAACGCCGGAACTGAAGGGCAAACTCACCATTAGCCACGCCTTTGCGCTGGCGACGCTCAACGAGCAGCAGGTGGATGAGATCGCCACCCGCATGGCGGCGCAGCAGGTGACCATTGCCTCTACCGTGCCCATCGGCACCCTGCACATGCCGCTGAAGCAACTGCGGAATAAAGGCGTGTTTGTCATGACCGGTACCGACAGCGTGATCGACCACTGGTCGCCGTATGGGCTGGGAGACATGCTGGAAAAAGCCAACCTCTATGCGCAACTCTATATCCGCCCGAACGAGCAGACACTTTCCCGCGCATTAGGTATCGCCACAGGCGACGTGCTGCCGCTGAACGAAAAGGGTGAACGCGTGTGGCCGAAAGCGCAGGATGACGCCAGCTTTGTGCTGGTGGATGCCTCCTGCTCTGCCGAAGCCGTGGCGCGCATTTCTCCGCGTACCGCAACGTTCCACAAAGGGAATCTGGTCTGGGGCTCGGTGGGCTGATGGGTGCCGGGTGGCGGCTTCGCCTTACCCGGCCAACCAAACCCCTCAAATCGTAGGCCGGGTAAGCGCAGCGCCACCCGGCAATGCCGTATACTGCCAGGCACATTCTTAAAGAGGGATCTGCCATGGCACAAAACATCTACGACAACCCGGCGTTTTTCGAAGGCTACGCTCAGCTTCCGCGCTCGGTGCAGGGGCTGGACGGCGCGCCGGAGTGGCCTGCGCTCAGGGCAATGCTGCCGGATTTAACCGGCAAAGCGGTTATCGATCTCGGCTGCGGCTATGGCTGGTTCTGCCGCGCGGCGCGTGAGCTGGGCGCGTCTGACGTCACGGGCGTAGATATCTCCGAAAAGATGCTCGCCCGTGCAGCGGAGCTTACCTCCGATCCACAGATTCACTATCAGCGTAGCGATCTGGAATCTCTCAGGCTCAACGAGAACACCCTCGATCTGGTCTACAGTTCGCTGGCGCTGCACTACCTGCCGGAACTGGACACGTTATTCGCCCATGTTCAGCGCGCGCTCAAACCCGGCGGTAGCCTGGTCTTTTCAATGGAGCACCCGATTTACACCTGCGCCTCCCGTCAGGGCTGGCTGACGGACGACAGCGGCGAGCGGTTCTGGGGCGTGAACCATTATCAGGATGAAAGCCAGCGCGTCAGCAACTGGCTGGCGGACGGGGTGATAAAATACCACCGTACGCTGGGCACCACGCTTAACGCGCTGATCAAGGCCGGATTAACAATAAGCGAAGTCAATGAGTGGGGACCAACGCAGGCGCAAATTGACGCCTGGCCTGCATTGGCTGAAGAGGCAGAGCGCCCGATGCTGGTGCTCATCTCCGCCCGTAAGGATCAATAACCCACTTTATATACCCGCCCACTCTGCACCCCTTCCACGCTGCGGCGATAGGCCTGTGCCACCGTTGCAGCGGGGACGCTTTCAAAGCCGGGGAAGAAGCCGTCGTACGCTTCGGCGGATTCGGTGAGCACCGTCGGGCTAATCAGATTGATGCGGATAGCGCGCGGCAGCTCACAGGCAGCAGCGCGAACAAACCCTTCCAGCGCGGCGTTTACCGTGGTGGCATTCACGCCCTGGGCTATCGGCTCGTGCGCCACAATACCGCTAATCAGTGTTATCGAGCCACCTTCGTTCAGGTAGTGTTGCCCGGTCAACGCCAGGCGTACCTGCCCGAGCAGCTTATCCTGCAGCCCCTGGTTAAAATCGCTGTCTTTCATCGTTTCCAGCGGGCCGAAGTAGAGACCACCGCTGGCAGACACAATCGCATCCACCGGGCCGATCTTTTCAAACAGCGCCTGTACGCTCGCCTGTGAGGTGATATCTACCTGATGATCGCCCTGCGTGCGACCCACCCGGATCACCTCATGGCGACGTTCCAACTCTTCCGTTACGGCGCGACCGACCGTACCGCTGGCACCAATAATGACGATTTTCATAGCAGACTCCTTACGTTGTGAGCTTTCATTCTTTAATAAATTAAAATGCAGATAAACTGGGCTAAAGTTAGAGGATTGCTAACCAGAGATTCGGAATATGGATAAACTTCGCGGCATGGAAACGTTTATCGCCGTAGTTGAAAGCGGGAGCTTTACGGGCGCGGCAGCCCGGCTGGAGATGTCGGCGGTGATGGTGGGCAAGTACATTGCGTGGCTGGAATCGCAGCTTGGCACGCGTCTGCTGGAACGCAATACGCGCCGCCAGAGCCTGACGGATGCCGGGCGCGTCTGGTTTGAAGAGGCGAAGCGGGTACTGGAGCAGCTCTCCATTGCTGAGCGCGCGGTCGAGCGGCTGCGTGCTACTCCCGCCGGAACGTTGCGCGTGACGGCACCGACCTCATTTGGTGGCTGTGTGATTGCGCCGTTAACCGCCACGTTTTTACAGCGCTATCCGGAAGTGCGGGTGGAGCTGGATCTCACTAACCGGATGGTCGATTTGGTGGATGAAGGTGTTGATCTGGCGATCCGTATCGGTGACATTCGCAACGACGATCTGGTGGCGAAATACCTGTGCCCCTACCGGATGGTGATCTGCGCCGCACCGGACTATTTAGCGCGTCACGGCACGCCACAAACGCCTGCCGATCTGGTGGATCATCTGTGTCTTTCTCACACGGTGTGGACCGCGCGCAACGAGTGGCGGCTGCCGGGCGTGGAAGGAGAGGTGCGCTGGAAGCGGGACGCGATTTTAAGATGCAACGATGGCTACGGGCTGCGGATGGCGGCGAGAGCCGGGGCAGGGCTGTTGCTGCAACCGGAAGTGCTGGTGGCGGAAGAGCTGGCAAGCGGCAGGCTGGTGCGGGTGCTGGAGAATTTCACTCCGGAACCGAGGCCGGTGCATCTGTTGTGGCGTCAGGATTTACGGCCGCTCCCGAAGCTAACGGAATTTATCGCCCATATTCTGCTAAGATTGGGCACAATATAAAAAAGAAGGTAATCGAAGAATGTCTGCAAACAAACTCGCCAGCAGCGCGCAGGGCCTGCAATCATCTGCCATCCGTGAATTATTAAAACATAGCAAAATGGCGGGCGTGATTTCGCTGGGGGGCGGTATTCCAAACCCGGATCTGTTCGACCATGAAGGGCTAAAAATTGCTGCGGATGCTGTGTTATCACAGCATTTTGGCGAGGCTTTCCAGTATGGACTGACGGAAGGCGTACCGGGTCTGCGCGAGGAAATTAAACGCATCTGCGAGGGACGTGGTATTGCCTGTAAGGCCGATGATGTCGTCATTACTTCCGGCTCGCAGCAGTCTCTCGACGTGCTGGCGCGCGCGTTAATTAATCCGGGTGATACCGTTGTCGTAGAAAGACCTACGTATCTTGCTGCATTACAGGTATTTGGCCTGGCACAGGCGCAATTTGAGTCTGTAGGGACAGATGGCGACGGAATGAAAGTCGACGAGCTTGAAGCTCTGGTGGCAAATAAAACCATTAAAGCGGTTTATATTGTACCGACATTTGGTAATCCTGGCGGTGTAACGCTTTCTGAAGCGCGTCGTAAACAACTGGTAGAATTATCGAAGCGATATGATTTCGTCATTATTGAAGATGATCCTTACAGCGAAATTAATTATACCGATGAAGTTTTCAGCCCGTTAATTGCGCACGCAAAAGCGATTGGCAATGAAAATAACGTTGTTTATACCTCTACGTTTTCCAAAATTCTGGCACCGGGTACGCGTGTGGGCTGGGTGATCGTGCCGGAGTGGCTGAAGCGCGCGGTGGTCAATCTCAAGCAAACCACGGATCTGCATACCAGCACGCTGTCGCAACTGATGACATACGAGTATTTGAAAACCGGCCGTCTGGCCGATCAAATCAACATGATCCGTGAAGCCTATCGCCAGAAATACCAGACCTTCGCGAGCGAGCTGGAAGCGGAGCTGGGGGATGTGATGTCGTTCCACAAGCCAAAAGGCGGGATGTTCCTGTGGGCGAAAATGAACACTGACATTAATACCACGCGCTGGCTGGAGAAAACGTTAAGCAACGGCGTGGTGTTTGTGCCTGGCGAATTCTTCTATTGTAACGAGCCGGACCACACGACGCTGCGCATGTCATTCGTTACCCCAACGGATGAACAACTGAAAGAGGCGGTCAGACGCCTGAAAGTGTCACTGTAACTGACGTGCGCATGATGGCGGTTACGCCGTTATGCGCAATACTTACCCGGTGCGGTAATGGCCGCGATCGCCATGGTGAATCCCATGTTTGAATTCCTTACCGGTATTGTGACGCACACGCCCGTCTGGGTGTGGGTTCTGTTTGTTTTTCTGATCTCCCGCGGTATCAAGGCCCGCAAACCTGCCACCGTGACGCTGGAGAAATTAGCCCTCATTCCGGCGATTTTTCTGGTCTGGGATATTTACGATCTGGTGGTTTATCGCGATTTGACCATTGCCACCGTCACGCTGTGGATGGCGGGTATTCTCGCGGGCGCGGCGCTGGGTTATGTGCTGATTAAGACAAACGCGGTGACCCGTGCCGCTGCGCCGCGCAGTATTTCCCGTCAGGCTGATTACACCGCGCTGCCCTTTATGATGCTGGCGTTTCTGGTGAAATATGTACTGGGCGTGACAAGCGCTATTTCCCCGCAAACGCTGCAGCAGCCCGCCATGAGCGCCTTTGCGATCCTCTCTGGCGGTGTCTTTGCGGGGGTGTTTATCGGGAAATTTGTGCGCTACGTTGGGGTGTATATTAACGCCCCGACACTTCCGGCTGAGTAACGTCAGTGGGTTGCGTGAGCCAAAGCGCGGTCACTCATTTCGCCATTGATTAACCGCGTGACTTCATCTATCCGACAGATTTTCCCCTCGCGCAGCGTTGCAAACATATACACCTCAATCTCCGCCTGATTCCCTCCAGGATAAACGACCGTAACGATATGCCGATCCGCCAGAAGAGTGTCGTTGCAACAAGCCTGTACAACCCTGAATGTTACGCTGCGGGTGTGCAGACGAATGTGGCTAAGATGTTGCACAAAACCCGGAAAATCAAGCAGGTTGCCGTCGGTGTATTGCTGATAATCAGGAGAGAAAACTTCCGCTGGATCAAGATTGCCTGTAAATAATGCGGTCAGAAACGCTTCGGTTTTCTGACGCAGCGTTACGCTGTCTGTGGCGGATAAGAGAGTATTAATGATGTTCATGGTTGCGCTCCTTTTGATGATGAGCCCCCATTATCCTTGACAGCCAATGACGTAGTTTCTGTAATACGACAATGAATAACGATTTTCGGCCATTATCATGCTTACTGCTGAGTTACTGCGCCATCGCACAGGTCATCATACGCAATGGCATCGTCATGAAGCCGGACAGCTCTGTCGAATTACGACAGGTCTGATGGTCATTGAGACGCACAAAGGGCGCTCGGTTGTACCGGCGAAACACATTGTATGGGTCCCGCCGGGTCAGCTTCATGCTGCCTCTTCTGAAAGCGCCATTGAAGGCTGCTCGCTTTATCTTGATTCAGCATGCTGTAGCGCATTGCCTGGCGAAACTACGCTGTTTGATGCCGATGACCTGACCAGTGCGCTTTTTATGCGTCTCAGCGAACAGGGAAGCGAACATGATCCGCGGATGCTCTCTGTTCTGCTGGATGAGTTGGCTCGTTCCGCGCGGAATCGCTATTTGTTGCCCATGCCTGCGGATTCAAGGCTCAGCAAGGTGACCCGTCACCTGATGCAATGTGTCGATGATAATCACACGGTTGAGCACCACGCTCGTCACGCGGGAATGAGTGTGCGTACGTTTAACCGAAGATTCCGTGCTGAAACAGGTATGAATTTCGTTAACTGGAGGCAGCTTGCCCGTGTCGTCCGGGCGATGGAGTGGCTGGCCGCCGGAAAACCAGTAGGGTGGATTGCGCTATCATGCGGTTATAGCAGCGTCAGCGCGTTTATTGCTATCTTCCGGGCTTATACAGGCAAAACGCCAAAGCAATGGACGCTTAAAGAATCTCATTCTGCGTAAAGGGCGCTGTTGCTAAACTCACGGCGCAACAAAAGGCCACGCCGCCATTAAGTTTCACCGGGGTGCCAATCCCGATGCCAGATTTTGCTGGCGATTGAGCCACCCTGGAGCGCTCATTGGTAATAGGGTGACAGAGTAGCAGGGAACGTAAAATGAACGGAATGACCACCGCATTCTTATGTTCCTCCTCATATAACAGGGAGTCTTACCGCTCTCTCAACGCCTCTTTCGCCCTGTTAAACGGCTTAATCATATAATCCAGCACCGTTTTCTCCCCGGTCTTGATGTCCACCGTCGCAATCATCCCCGGCACAATGGAGAAATGCCTGCCCGCCTTATTCACCAGATAATCCTGGCTGGTGCGGATAAACACCCGGTAATAGAACACTTCCGGCTTAGCTTCGTCCTGAATGGTGTCCGGCGAAATGGTTTCGACCACGCCGTGCAGCCCGCCGTAAATGGCGTAATCGTAGGCGGTGATTTTGACCAGCGCCTCCTGGTTCGGGTGGATAAAGGCGATATCGCGCGGCGACAAGCGGGTTTCAATCAGCAGGTGATCGTCCACCGGCACGATCTCCATCAGCTCACCGTTCGGCGGAATGACGCCGCCGATGGTGGTGACCTTGATGTTCTTCACGATCCCGCGCACCGGAGATTTCACCGTCAGACGGGCCACGGAATCCTCGCGTCCTTTGAGGATCGCCGAAACCATATCCACTTCTGCGTTCGCTTTGGATAACGCCTCGCGCGCCTGCACGTAATACTGCGAGCGCACGTCGGTGAGCTTGAGTTCAAGATCGCTTTTTTGCCGTTGCAGTCGCAGCACTTCCACGTGGCTGGCGGCACCGGTTTTCACCAGCCGTTGGGTGATCGCCAGCTCTTTGTTGGCGAGATCTAATGCCGAACGCAATTCCCGCTGAGTGTCCTCCAGTTGCGCACGACGTGAGTTATAAAGGCGCGTTTCGGCCCCGATCAGATCGGTCCATTTCGCCAGCGAAGGGGGGAACTTCAGCGGGAGATCGTTCACCTCCGCATAAAGACGTGCGCTGGAGGCCAGCGAGGCCCGGTAGCGCGCCGCACTTTCACCAACGTTAGATTCGGATCGGGTAGGGTCAAGCCGTGCCAGAACTTGTCCGGCCTGCACCTGATCCCCCTCGTGTACGTTGAGTTCAGTGAGTATCCCTCCGTCCAGCGACTGTAAAACCTGCTCACGCGAACTGGGGATCACTTTCCCGGTCCCGGTGGAGACTTCGTCCAGCACGCCAAACCATGCCCAGACGCCAAGCGCCATAAACAGCAGCAGGGAGAAAATCACAATCCGCCGTGCGCCAGTGTAGCCGCTCTCAGAGTCGAGAGCGTTGTCCAGGTCTTCCATTGCGGCGACGTCACGCTGACTGATTTTCATTTTTCCACTCCCGTCCGGTTGCCTGCTGCTGTTGCTGCATGCGGCTGTTGCTCAGCGCCTGCGCTTTTGGAGCGTCCATCACCAGCATGCCCTCTTTCAGTACCACCACGCGTTCCACCAGCTCCAGCACCGGTACGCGATGAGTGGCGACAACCAGGGTGCGGTTGCCGAGCCAGGCGCTCAGGCGCTGGATAAATTCCCGCTCGGTGTGCTCATCAAGGGAGGCGGTGGGTTCGTCCATTAGCACGATATTCGGATCGCGCAGAAGCATACGCGCCAGCAGAATGGATTGACGTTGCCCGCCGGATAACCCCACGCCGTTCTCCATAATCGGGTAGTCCAGCCCCTTCGGCAGTTTCTGTGCGAAGCCCGCCGCGCCGCACATTTCCAGCACCCCGAAGATCTCTTCATCGGTGGCGCGCGGCATACCGAGGGTGATGTTTTCGCGCAGGGTGCCGTAGAACAGCCGCGCGTTCTGAGTCATAAACCCGACGTTACGCCGCACGTCCGCCACGTCCAGATGCGGCAGGCTGAGGTTGTCGAGGCGCAGTTCGCCGCCGGCCAGATCCATTCCGCCCGCCATCGCCTGCAGCAGCGTCGATTTGCCCGCGCCGTTGCGCCCGAGGATCGCCACTTTCTCGCCGGGCTTGATCTCCAGGCGGTTGATGCGTAAAGCCATGCGCGGATCGTCCGGGTGATAGCGGAACTGCGCCTGCTCGAACAGGTAGTGGCCGCGCAGCACGTCCTGGCGGATCGGCGTCTCTTCGCGCTGATTTTCGGTCGGGAGCTGCATAATGCTGTCCAGCCCCTCTTTTGCCGCTTTGACCTGCTGCCAGCGAGCCAGCACGCCACACAGCGTTGCCATCGGGGCGATCATGCGCGAGGCCAGCATCGAGGCGGCGACCACCGAGCCGGTGGTTAACGTGCCGTCGATCACCATCGGCGCACCGACCACAATCACCGCGGCATACACCAGGCTCTGGATGGTTATCCCCCAACTGATCAGGTTCTGCGTCAGCTCGCGGGTGCGCAGGCCGGATTCCGCGGTGATCTGGATATAGCTGTTCCACTGCTGCAGAAAACGGTTTTCCGCCTGCATCAGCTTGATGTCCTCCAGCCCCTGCACGCTCTCCACCAGCACCGCGTTGCGCAGGGTCGATTCGTGCGCCGACTGCTTCGCCAGCTCCGCCAGTTTTTTCTGCAGCAGCAGGCCGGGCAGCACCATGATCACCGCCGCCACCGGGGCGATCCACGCCAGCTGCGGGGCGATGATCGCAAGTACCACCACGAACAGTAAAAAGAACGGCAGATCGACTATGGTGGAGATGGTGGAAGAGGTGACCATCTCGCGGATCTGCTCCAGCTCGCGCAACTGAGAAATAAAGCTACCGGTGGAGCGGGGAATGGCGCTGTGACGCAGACGCAGAGCGTGGCCAAAGACGCGATCCGAGACGCGCAGATCCGAGCGCTTACCCAGCAGATCCATAATGTGCCCGCGCGCCACGCGCAGCACAAAGCCAAACAGCGTGGCGATCAGCACGCCAATGGTCAGAACGTAGAGCGTCGGATAGGACTGGGCGGGGATCACCCGGTCGTAGACCTGCATGGAAAAAACGATCCCCGAAAGCGAAAGTACGTTGATAAACAGCGCGGCGAGCATTACCCAGCTGTAAGGACGCAGGTCGCGCATTACCAGCCGGTAGAGCCAGTCCGGGCGATATTTCGAGATATAGGCATCTACGCGGCTGTCTTTCAGGGCCGCCAGCGGGCGCAGGGCGATGATGTGACGAATGGCAGGCAGCATCGCCATCATCGACAGGCGGTTGGTGTGCGTTTGATCGTCGAAAAAGCTGACCTCAAGCGTATCCTCGCCGTCGAAATGTTCGATCACGCCAATTTTACCGTCGTTCAGCGCCACCACCACCGGCAAGCGCCAGCTGTTAATGGACTGCTGATCCGCCGTGAGCAACTGAAACGACAGCCCGGCCTCGCGGGCAAGCTGGGTTAGGGCAGGGACCATCGGTTTGCCTTTCAGCCACGGCGCACCGGCTACCAGCGCACCGGGAGAGCAGGCGACACGGTAGCGTGTGGCGACGTAGCCAAACGCCTGCGCCCACTGTTCCAGCGCATCATCTGCTATCGTTTCATCCTGCGGGATATCGCGTTGCTTCATGGCTGGATCTCCACGGTCTGGATGGTTCGGTTTTCAAGATCGAACGCGTGACGCAGACGCCCGGTGTTGTACAGGCAGTTCAACTGCAACTGGTGCAGTTGTCCGGCGGTTTGCTGCTGGGTGAAACGGGCCTGATAGACCTCCTGCTCAGCGTTGAGCACGTCGAGCAAAGGGCGCGAACCGAGATCAAGATACTGCTGCTGATAAAGCTCGCGGGTGCGGGCACTGAGCGCCTCCTGGCGACCCTGAATTTGCAGCGTGCTCATCAGGCTCAGCACCTGGCTGCGCGCCTCCAGCAGTTTTTGCCGCACGTCGAGACGCGTGCGCTGGATGGTAGACTGAGCGGACTCCACCGCGTGTCCGGCGGCGTTGCGGCGGGCCGTCAGGCCACCGCCCTGGTAGAGCGGCATCTGCACTTTGACCCACGCGGAATACTGGGTGCGATCCCGCGTTTCGTTGCCCGCGTAGCGGTCGTTGAGGTAGTGGCGAACTTCCGGCTCCAGCGAGACGGTCGGCGTCATCTGCGCATTGGCGTAGTCGAGGTTGGCCTGAGCAACGTTAGCCTGTGCCCAGGCGGCTAATACCGCCGGAACCAGCCGATCGTCCGGCTCGGCGATATCGCAACTGCGGGCCAGATTTTGCGGAAATTCATTGCTGACGTCGTGCAGGTTGTCCCAGCCAAGAAAACTCATCAGCGTGGCGCGGGCGCTGTCAAGGCTGGCCTGGTACTGCATGAGTTGGGCGCGTGCGCCTTCAATACGGGCATCGGTCTGCACCACGTCAGAGAGCGATGTCGCCCCTTCGTCATTGCGCTGTTTGGTCAGTGTGCCGATGGAGGAGAGCGCATTGAGCTGTTCTTTGGCGGTATCGACCATCTGCTGCCAGGTTTGCACCTGTACCATCGCGATGGCGGTATCGTGGGCGATAGTGTCAATGCTGACCAGCACGTTAGCCTGCTGCTGGGCGACGCCAGCGCTTTCAGCACGCACCTGGCTTGCCACTTTGCCAAAGTCGTAGAGCATTTGTGAGAGTGAGAGCACCAGCGACGGCGTAAAGCCATTATCGCTGCCGTCGTGGGTATAGCCATTTTCCATTCCGGCGTTAATTTGCGGGTAGTATTTCGATTTGGCGACGTCTACATTTTCGCTCTGTTCATAGAGTTTGCCGACCGCTTCGCTGATGGCAGGGTGCCAGGTGACGGCGCGGTTAACTGCCTCGCTTAGCTGGAGCGTTCCGGGCGCGGCTTTGCCTGCAACGGGTGCCACGCGACCATTCAGCGAGGGTAGCTCCTGCGTTTCGCGGAGCTGGCCAGTATTAATCATCGCCGCAGGGTTTGCGGCGATGGCGGAGACAGATATCAGGCAGCACGAGAGCCACCTGTATGGCATCTTCTTTCCCATGTCATATCCCTAATAAATGCGTACAGCTTTATTGTTTATGCCCAGGCGACAAGCGCCTGGGTCATTTGGTGCGTGTGTGGTCAGGTAATAATGTGTTGCTGGTTGACGAGCTCGTCGTAGGTGGTCTGAACGTTATCCAGCGTAACGAGCGTGGTTGTGGCGTAGGTACTCCCTGCGCCATCACGGTCGATGGCGATCACCGTGTTCCCGCCGCTTTGCGTCACGTGGAGGTAGTTGCCTAATGTCGAAGCGCTTCCGTTCCAGCCCACCAGCAGATCGCCAATGTCGATTTTGTCCCCCTGTGAAAGTGAGAAGTTGGTCCAGTGATCGCCCGTTGTGCCTGAGATGTTGCCTGCGGTGGCGTTGCCAGCCGTAGCGTTCAGCACCTGGTAAATCAGCGTGTCGCCATAGGCTGTACCGGTAATCAGATCGTTGTGTTCAGAGCTGATGAACTGCGGTGCCATGTTGATGGTCAGCGAGGCGCTGTCCGTTTTACCGGCGGCATCGGTCAGGGTGTAGTTAAAGGCCTCCTTCGAGGTGATGGTCGAGAGTGAAATTCCGGCATTGAGGGTGTAGGTGTAATGACCATCTGCGCCAATCGCCAGCGTGCCGTAGTGGCCGACGACATTCACCGTGGTGCTGCCGGTGTACGGGTCCAGCGTAGTGGTCACGCCGTCATAGCCGGTAATACTTACGCGGGTGTCTACCGAGTGCAGTTGATCCATTGCCCCGGCGGAGTCGGAACCGTCAAAGATGTTGCCGTTAACGGTGTGGCCGCTGGTAGAGTCAAACTGGCTAAGGGAGTAGGTGGTGCCGGTGACGCTTGGGGTGATGGTGATCCCGCCCAGCCCCAGTGCCGGTACGCTCCCGGTGTAGCTCAGGGTATAGGTTCCGGCATTCAGATCCAGACCGGTCACCGCGATATCGGCATTGCCGCCCAACAGCAACCCACCGCCGAACGATCCGGTTCTGAGGGTGGTCCCGCCTTGTGAAATCGTCCAGTTAACGGTCAGCCCGCCCAGCGTCAGCAGCGAGGCCACGTTGAAGTGCAGTACCACATTATGCAGCGCAGTATTGGCATCCACCACGAAGGTGCCGCTGCCGCTGCCCGATGTCGTTGCCAGCAGGGCCGCGTTCCAGTTTGCGGACCCTACGCTGGTATCCGAATACAGCGACGTGTGATGCACCGGGGTGATATCCATTGTGGAACTGACATCGTTCACCGCATCCATCGCCTGCGCGGTCGGCGTGATGTTCAGCGATGCCGTGTCTTTCGCGCCACCGGGCGCGGTAATGGTATAAACAAAGGTGTCCGGGGTGCTGATATGGTCAGACCCGATCCCGCTTTTCAGGGTGTAGGTGTACTGCCCGGACGCAGTGATCGTCAGCGTGCCGTACTCTCCCTGAATCGTGGTCGGGCCGCTGCCGTTCACCGCCACACCGTTGACGTCAGACACCACGGTGCCGGATGGCGCAATGTCATCCGCCAGCACGTCTCCGGTGGTGGAGGTCCCAACGCTTGCCACGCTGTAGACATGATCTTCCAGCACATTGAGCGTGTACGCCGTCAGTGCGGTGATCCCCGCCGCCGTATTCAGCAGGAACAGGTACTCCCCGGCAGGCAGGTTCAGCGTCAGTTGGGATGACGTGCCACCCAGCAGCGGCGCACGCAACCAGCCCGGCTGGACGCGGAGCTGTTCGAAAGTCTGCGTCGCGTCATTGAACTTATAGATGTACAGGTCAAACACTGACGCCAGCGCCACGCCTCCCACGGAAGCCTGAATGGTCATGGTGCGGGTGGAGCCTTCTTCAACGTTGTAGATGATCGGGTTGCTCAGATCGTCCAGCAGGTTCAGCCCCAGCGTATTGCCGAGATTAATCCCCACCACGGTAAAGCCGCCCTGCGACGAGGTTCCGTTATTTATCGAATGGACGGTGGTGTCGAAGGTCAGCGAGGCCGTGTCGTCCACGGCCACAATGCTGTTGGCCGTGGTGCCTGCGCCGAGTGACAGCACCAGATTTGCTGACGCACTGACGCCGTTATGCGTGATGGTGTAGGTGAAGTTCTCGGTACGGCCAATCACTGAGGCGCTGGTGTTGGTGAGGGTGTAGGTGTAACTGCCGTCCAGGTTGATGGTCAGCGTGCCATAAAGCCCCTGGACCTGCGTTCCGTCAGCGGTCACCGCGACCGTGTCGCCATCCGAGTTGGTCACCGCTGTCACCGTGGTGCCCGCCGGGGCGTTATCGCTACCGGTGGCCGGATCGTCATCAAGGATCACGTTACCGCCGAGGCTGGTGGTGCCCGTCACCGTACCTGCGCTGGTCTCTTTTATGTCAACATCCAGGCTGGTGTAAGAGCCGGTTGCCAGCAGGTTAGTGTTGTAGCTCAGCACACGATACTGCCCACTCGCCAGCCCGGTCAGGTTCAGCGATACGCCAGTAGCGCCGAGCGTCAGCAGGTCAGCAAACTGCGGCTCTCCGGTATCCACCACCGTGGTCCAGGTTCCGTTCTCCGTATCCAGAACTTGTACCACCAGCTCAAGCGTGTTGAGCAGTGAAAGTACCGCTCCCGTTGCATTGGCGTTTACGGTGATATCCGCACTGCCGCCGCTCTCCACCGTAAACCCGACCTGCGCGGTGTCATTACCGAGCAGCGTGAGGATGTTGTTCGCGGCCCCCACCAGCAGGAAGCCGTAATCGCTGAGCTGCGAGTGGGTCACCGTTGCCGTGGTGCTGATATCCAGCTCCTCGACGTTGGTACTGGCCGACAGCGGCACCACGGGCGCAAGTGCCGAGCCCGGCAGCGAGACGTTACCTGCCGCGTCCGTCGCGGCGATCTGCAGCGTCTGGCCTTCCGTCTGTTTATTGAGGAAGGTGTAGCTGTAAGTGCCGTCACTCCCTGCGGTAGTGGTCACCGTTGTCCCGTTAACCAGAAGAATGGAGACGGTACTGCCCGCTTCGGCGTTACCGATCAATACGCTACCGTCTGCGTTAAAGGTGCCGGTTGGCGCTGCTGGTGCCGTGAGATCGACGATAACGGTCGTGGCCGATGAAACCGGGCTGGTCCCTGTGGCGTTACCTGCCGTGGCGGTAAAGGTGTGGGCACCTTCGCTTAATGCCGTCGGGGTAAAGCTCCAGTTACCATTGACGTCCGCCACAACGCTCCCCATCGAAACACCGTTGTTATACAGGGTGACGGTGGAATTGGGTTGCGCGGTGCCGTTCAGGGTCGGCGTGGTGTCATCGGTGGTTTTCCCGTTGGTCAGATTTCCGGTCACCGTACCGACGTTATCGTCGATGGTGGCGATAACCGGTGCGTTCGGGATTGTGGTAAACGGTGCCGTGACCGAAGCACTCGCGCCTGCGTTTCCGGCTTTATCGGTGGCAAACACCTGCAGGGACTCCCCGCCCGTCTGCGCCGGAGTGATGGTGGCATTAAAGTTGCCGCTCCCATCCGCCGTGGCTGTACCGAGTACGGTTCCGGTACTGGTGGTGATGGTGATGGTACTGCCCGCTTCGGCGGTTCCGGTGACGTGCGTACCGTTGGTGATCACCGCGAGGCCTGTTGGTGCTGGCGGCGGCGTCAGGTCGACCACAATTGACGTGACGATTGATGGCGCACTGGTATTGCCCGCCACATCGGTCGCGGTCA
Organism: Enterobacter oligotrophicus; assembly: GCF_009176645.1. Lineage (NCBI taxonomy): Bacteria > Pseudomonadati > Pseudomonadota > Gammaproteobacteria > Enterobacterales > Enterobacteriaceae > Enterobacter > Enterobacter oligotrophicus. Next base: position 1,362,010 of record NZ_AP019007.1, on the reverse strand, counting down.
CCGTAAAATTATGCCGCCCTTCCGACAACGTGGTGCTGGTTTGCGGCAGCGTCCAGTTGCCGTTGGTGTCGGCGGTAACGGTTCCCACGAGCGTGGTGCCGTCGTAGATGCGAACGGTTGAACCGGCTTCGGCAGTACCGTTCAGCGTCGGACGGGCATCGTTGGTCGGATTACCCCCGGTCACAGGCCCGGTGATAGTACCCACATCATCCACCACGGCGCTGATAACCGGAATAGCTGGCGCGGTGGCGTCAACGTTTATCACATAGTCGGCAGTTTGTGCGCTGGCGTTGCCGGCCGCATCGGTTGCCGAGAAGGTCAGACTATGCGATCCGTTGCCCAGTCCCGCCGAGGGTGTAAAACTCCACGTACCGCCCGTGGCGGTGACGCTGCCAATTTGCACGCCGTTATCAAAGATGTTTACCGTTGCTCCCGCCTCCGCTGTACCGGTGAGGGTTGGCTGCGCGTCGTTGGTTAACCCTCCGTTGGCGATCGGCGTGGCGGCGTTGCCGACATCATCCGTGATGCTGGTTAACACCGGTAACGCAGGTGGCGTGGTGTCAACCGTCAGGCTGAAGCTGGCTGAAGGCTGGCTGTTATTACCCGCCACATCGGTGGCCTGCGCGGTAAACGTATGTGTACCGGGGCTCAGCGTGGTGGTGAGATCAATCGTCCAGTTGCCGTTGGCATCGGCCTGGCCGGTGCCAATCAGCGCTGAGTTTTCATAAATTCTCACCGTGGCGTTCGGCTCGCTGGTCCCGCTAAGACGTGGCGAGATGTCGTCAGTGGTTTGACCGGTGCTGAGTTGTCCCGTCAGAGAACCGGCATCATCAAGCGCATAGGTAATGACCGGCGCATTAGGGGCGGTGGTATCGACAATCACGGTGAAGCCCGGTGACGCAGGGCTAACGTTGCCTGCTGCATCGGTTGCCGTTGCGGTCCACGTATGGCTCCCGCTGGTCAGTGTGTCTGGGGTAAAACTCCATGCCCCCGAACCGTTAGCCTGGGTTGTGCCAACGAATGCGCCGTTTTCGTAAATCGTGATGGTCGCATTATTTTCCGCCGTCCCGTTCAGCGTTGGCGTGGTGTCATCCGTGGTTTGGCCGGAAGTGAGGGGTGTCTGAACCGGGCCTGCATTGTCACTGGCCGTGGCGATAGTGGGGGCGAGCGGTACGCCCGTATCGACCGTCAGGTTAAATGCGGTGCTGGTACTGCCGCTGTTACCCGCCGCGTCGGTTGCATTGAACGTAATGGCATGTTGGCCATCGCCCAGCGGATCTGTCGGTGTGAAGGTCCAGTTGCCCTGCGCATTCACCAGCGCGGTGCCCACCTCTGCACCGTCCACCAGAATGTGTACGGTTGAGCCCGTTTCGCCCGTCCCGTTGAACGTCGGACGCGCGTCGTTGGTTGAATTACCGGTACTCAGTGTACCCGTTACCGGGCCGACATCATCAATGACGGTAGAGAGTACCGGTGCGGCTGGCCCGGCGGTATCTACTGTAAAAGTATAAACCGACGAGTTAGCCGAGACGTTACCTGCGGTATCGGTGGCATTCACCCTCAGCGTATAGGTTCCGTCCGGCAACGGTATCGTGGGGGTAAAGTTCCAGGTGCCGCCTGCCAGCACCGTTGTGGAGCCGATCTCGGTGCCGTTATTGAAAATATGCACCGTGCTGCCTGCCATTCCGGTCCCGCTCAGCGTTGGCGTATTGTCGTTGGTCACCTGTCCGGTGGCGATATTGCCTTCAATGCCCCCTGCGACGTTGTCCTCTACGCCATTGAGAGTAGGGACGGCTGGCGGTGTGGTGTCGACCGTCACGCTGTAGACGGCAGAAGGCGTGCTGACGTTCCCTAACGTATCGGTTGCTCTGACCGTAAAGTCATGTGCGCCTTCGACCAGTGCGGTCACTGGCGTAAATGTCCAGTTGCCACTGCCATCGGCGGTGACGGTGCCGATTTGCGTAACGCCATCAAAGATTGCGACAGTGCTGTTGGCTTCTGCCGTGCCGGTGAGCGTTGGCGTGGTGTCGTTGGTGGTACTGCCACTGGTGACATTGCCCGTCACGCTACCGACGTTATCCTCTGCTCCCAGAATAACGGGCGTGGTGGTGGTCGTATCGACCACGACGTTGAACGCCGCTGAAGGGGCGCTCTGATTGCCTGCCGGATCGGTGGCCCGAATGGTCAGCGGGTTGCTGCCTTCGGCCAGGGGAGAGGACGGCGTAAAGCTCCAGGAGCCTGTTGGCCCTGCTTGTGCAGTCCCGATAGCAATACCGTTATTGTAAACGGTGATGGTGTCACCCGGCGTCGCCGTACCGCTGAGGGTTGGCCGGGTATCGTTGGTCGCCTGCCCGCTGGTGAGCACGCCGGTGCCAGGAGGAACATCATCGGTGACCGCGCCAATAGTGGGGGCGACCGGGGCGGTGGTGTCGATGGTGACAGCCGCAGCAGGTGAACGGCCGCTTGTCTCAAGCCCTACCGTGGCGGTCGCCTCGAAAGTATGCGTGCCTTCACTCAATGGAAGCGGTGGGGTATAACTCCAGGTTCCACCGGCCAGCACCGGAATGGTGATCAGCGGGATCAGGCTGCCATCCATATAGAGGGTCACCGTACTGCCCGCGACGGCAGTACCGCTGATGGTCGGCATCGTATCGTCTGAGGTTTTGCCGATTACGTTACCCGTGACGCTACCTATATTGTCGTCGATCGCGGTGATCGTCGGTACGTCCGGTAAATCAACCGGCGCTGCCGTAACGGTGAGATCGACGGGTTGGCTGTTATTCCCTGCTTCATCGGTTGCAGTGACGCTCAGCGTGGTGGCATCCGTTTGTGCCGGACTGACGGCGACGGAAAACGCGCCGCTGGCGTTGGCGACACCCGTACCGATCACGTTGTCATCGGCATCTCTGATCGTGATGATGGAGCCGGGGTCGGCATTACCGGTGACCGGTGTCCCTTGATCGGTAATGGCAAGGTTTGTTGGGTCGGCCGGGGGAACGTTGTCCACGGTAACGGTGGTGGTCGGGCCTGGCGTGCTGTTACCGGCGGCATCGTGGGCAATCACTGAAATGTCCGTTAAGCCCTGATCCAGCGGCGTTGTTGGTGTGAATGTCCAGGTGCCATCTGTGTTAACGGTGGCAAAGCCCACAGAGTCTTCATTAATGAAGACTTCAACGGTGCTGCCCGGTTCGGTTCTCCCCGTAATTTCGGGGGTTGTATCTTGCGTGTACAACTGCCCGCCAGACAGCGTGCTGCCAGTGATTTCGTCGATTTGCGGTACGGCTGGCGGCACGGTATCAATGGTTACGGTGAATCCCGCCCCTGGTGTGCTGGGGTTGCCCGCCGCATCCACCGCAACGGCGGTCAGATTGAGTGTGCCGTCCGGCAGGGCCGATGGCGTGACGGTCCAGGTGCCGTTCGTTACGATAGCTTCACCAATGGCGACGCCATTGTTGTAAACAATAACCCGATCGCCACTGACACCTGTCCCGGTGATATCCGGCGTGTTGTCGTTTGTGGACCCGCCGCTTCCGACACCCCCCGCCAGGGTAATCACCGGAGCCGAAGGCACAAGGGTATCGACGTTGATGGTGATCGGATCGGAGGTTACGGAGACGTTCCCCGCCTCATCCGTTGCGGTGGCGGTGTACTGGTGCGAACCTTCGGCGATATTCGTCGCAGGCCGCCAGCTCCAGTCGCCGTTAATGTCTGCGGTAACGCGGCCCACTTCAACCGGATCGGCATTATTCACGCGATCGTAAATAATGATCACGTCGTTTGGTTCGCTGCTGCCGCTCAGGACCGGGCGCGGATCGTTGGTGCTTTCGCCATCCGCTACCGGGCCAGTGATTTGGCTGACGCTGTCGGTGACGGTCGGAGTGGCGGGTTTATCGGGTGCCTCGGTATCAATGACGATGGTCACCGGCTGCGAAGGTGAACTCTCATTGCCTGCACCGTCTTTGTTGGTTACGGTCAGGGTGACATCATAGGTGCCGTTACCGAGCGGTGGCGAGGCCGTCCAGCTCCATTTTCCATCTTCACCGACCGGGACTTCAGCCTTTTTCACGCCATCAATATAGATAGCTACCGTTTCCCCCGCGGTTCCCTCACCGCTTAACGTCGGCGTGGTATCGCGGGTGGTGTCGCCTGGGTTCAATAATGTACCCGTAGTACCGCCGTCCGGGTTAACGGTGACATCCGGCGCGTCCGGCGTGACGGGCGCTATCGTATCTATCACCAGGCTGAACGGTGGGGAAGTGGTGACATTTCCTGCCGGGTCGGTGGCTCGGACGGTCAGGGTGTGTGTGCCGTCTGTCAGCGGTGTTAAAGGGGTAAAGCTCCAGCCACCCGTGCCGTTGAGCGTGGCGGGGCCCAGCAGCGTGGTGCCGTCATACACGGTGATGGTCGTGCCAGCGGGGGCCGTCCCCGACAGCAGGGGTTGTGTTTCATCCGTCGGTGAACCGCTGGTGACAGGGCCGGTCACGTCGCCGGTGTTATCCGTCACGCTTCCGATGGTTGGCGTACCGGGGGCTGTGGTATCGATATTAAGCGTAAATCCGCCCGTGGCGGAACTGGCGTTACCGGCCTGATCGAGCGCGACGGCAGTCAGGACGTGGCTGCCATCTGCAATGGCTGTCGCCGGACGGAAGGTCCAGTCTCCACTGGAGCCCACCACTGTTGTACCCACCTGAGCGCCATCAATACGGATGCTGATTGTCGCGCCAGGCTCGCCCGTGCCGCTGATGGCAGGGCGGTTGTCATTGGTCGGCTGGTTGCTGGTCAGCGGGCCAGTATTACCTTCAACAGCGTCCACAACCTGGGTAATCGCTGGCGTTGCGGGCGGCGTGAGATCGACGGTAATGCTCCAGCTGTTCGATGTACCGCTGGCATTGCCTGCATCATCAATGGCTTTGGCTGTAAAGACATGCCCGCCCGCGAGAATATTGGCGGGCAGAGTATATGTCCAGACGCCTCCCTCCGGTATCACCAGCGTTCCGATTTGGTTTTGACCATCATAGAGATAAAGCCGTGTGCCAGCTTCACCCGTACCGTGAAGCGTCGGCGTGCCATCATTGGTCAGGCCACCGTTGGCAATCGGTCCGACGATGTTAAGCACGTTATCTTCAACGGAGGTGATGACCGGCGTTTCTGCGGGCGTAATATCCGGCGCACTTGCAGAGGTCGTTGGGCCCGTATTGCCCGCGTTGTCGGTCGCATCTGCCGTCACTGTTTCACCATTCACTAACGGCGGGATAAGCGGAATGCTGAATGTACCGTCATCATTAGCGGAGCCAGCGGCGATTTCAGTGCCACCCTCGTCTTTAATACTGATGGTACTGCCCGGCTCCGCCTCGCCGGTGATGGTGGTGCCATCATCTGAGACGTCAACATTTGTAGGCGCTAATGGATCGGTGGTATCAGGCGCGTCGGCAAACCCTGGCTGGCTGGTGTTATTGGCTCCGTCGGTTGCGACAACCTGTAGCACCTCGCCATTTGTTTGTGCCGGGTCGATCCCGACGGAGAAATGACCGTCGTTGTCCGCCGTGCCGCTGCCAATCACGGTGCCGGTAGGGTCTTTAATTGTTAGCGTACTGCCCGGTTCGGTGTTGCCGGTCACTGTTCTGCCATCGCCAGAAACGGCAAGATCGGCCGGGATAGCCGGTGGTGTGGTATCGGGCACACTCAGGCTGGCTGTTGCCGTGGCCGCCGGGCTGACGTTGCCCGCGGCGTCAGTAGCAATGACGCTGATAACCGCGCCGCCAGGCTGAGGGGGAGCCAGGGGGATGCTGAAATTACCGTTAGCGTCGACAGGTGCAGTCCCGATCGGGATACCGTTGCTGTCGGTGATGGTGATCGTTGTATTGGCTTCTGCGGTGCCTGTTGCCACGGTTCCAGCGGCATCCAGCGCGACGGTTGGCTGGTCAGGTGGGGTGATATCTACCGTGATCGTAATCGCCGGGGAGGGGACGCTTTGGTTGCCCGCGACGTCAGTCGCCTGCACCGTAATCTGATGGCTGCCTTCGCTGAGGTTCACCGACGGCGTAAAGGACCAGTTGCCATTGCTGGCGACATTTGCAGTACCAATGGCGATGCCATTGTCATAAACCGTAACGGTGGAATTGGCCTCCGCCGTGCCGCTAATCCGGGGACGTTGATCGTTGGTGCTTCCGCCATTGCTGAGAGAGCCGGTATTGGGGGCAACGTCATCGGTTAAGCCGGAAATGACGGGGGCCGTTGGTGCCACGGTATCAACGATAAAGGTGGCGGCAGTGGACGGTGCGCTGGTATTGCCGGCAGCATCGGTCGCGGTGGTGGTAATGACGTGATTGCCATCGGCAAGGGCGGCAGGTGGCGTAAAACTCCAGTTGCCACTGGCATCGGCTTTCGTGGTGCCAAGCAGGCTGCCGTTGTCATAAATCGTGATTGTTGTCCCCGCTTCAGCCATGCCGCTGAGGGCAGGGCGTGCATCATCGGTTCGTTGCCCGTTTTCCAGCGGGCCCGTTTCGGTGCCGACGTTATCGTTAACAATCAGAATATCCGGGGCGTCGGGGACGGTCAGGTCAGGGGCGATGACATGCCCGTTCTGGCTGGCATTACCGGAAGCGTCGGTTGCTGTGGCGGCAAGCTGTTCGCCATTGGTCATTGGCGTACCCAGCTCAATCGTAAATTTGCCGTCGCTACCGGCTTTACCCGTTCCTGCCAGATTACCGTTGGCATCTTTAAGCGTTATTGTGCTTCCCGGTTCGGCGGTGCCGGTAACGGTTTTACCATCCGGTGAGAACTGCAAATTTGTTGGGGCATCCGGCGGTGTGGTATCAGGATTAGAAGGATTGCCTGGATTGCCGGGGCTGGTGGTGTTGTCATCGTCATCTCCACCGCCGCCACCGCCACCGCCACCGGCTGCGAGGGCGACGCCCCCGGCAACGGCGAGACCACCGAGCACCCAGGGCCAGAGGGCAGCACCGCCTGCGTCTGAACCGGATGACGCCATTAACGCGTCGATGGACGAGATAGCTTCGTAATGTTCAGCGGCAGTCGGATCTTCAATCCACCACAATGCGCCATTCTCTTCTTCCAGCACCAGCTGGCTCACCCCTTGAGCGTCGCCAACGTAGAAGTTTTTCAGGGTAACCACTTCCCCCGAATGCAGAGATATCACCAGATCGTTACCGCTACGGGTGTAGTGTGAAATGTCGGCCCGCCCTACATGGAGCTTAACGATAGAGGAATGGTCCAGAGTGATCCGGGTGCCTTCCGTGGTCGTTTCCACGCCAGTAAGTTTCGATATAACAGAGATTTGGCTCATACAGTTATTACTCCAGCAGAGTTGTCATGGACGGCGTGCAAGACATGGTCATCTCTTTGCTGAGGGTAAAGCGCGCCCCCGGCGGAGTCGCTGATAGTTAATCAGTGCTCACCGTAACGTTCTTCAGCGCGGCCGATGCCCGCCAGCATCCAGAATGGCAACATCAGGGCGACTCTAATTATTTATTGTGGATAACGTTGTCTTTTTAATTTTTCGTGATATATAAAGCCCTGTGTGTAATAGAGGTATTAATTTAATTCGCTCTAAAAAGGATATAGCTATAAAAAACTAAATATGCAAATTACGCCTCTGTAAATGCCATTCGTGTCATTGAAAAAGTATTTATTCACCACGTCAATATAAAGCGGTATGTCTGAAAGGCCCGTCAGACGCCGGGTGGCGTTCAGCTTTACACAGTTGATGCGGGGCAGGGTATTTATTATTGAACGTATATATTTATTACCGCTTAATTAATATTTAAGACACGGTAAAGTTTAACGTATAAGATATATTATGTTTGCTCGCATTAATGAAATATATGCTGGCAGGGGATGTTTATTCTGCTATGTAAAAATGAAAATGCGGTAGCACGTAATTAAAAAATAACCTGATTTATTTTTGTGAAGGGGGAAGTAAAAAGGCCGCGACAGCGGCCTTACGGGACAGGTGATGATTATTCAGTGACTTTCTTTTCTAACTCACTGGCACCTTGTTTGGTTTTGTTCCAGCCTTTCTCAGCACCTTCTTTGGTGGCATCCCACCCTTTCTCTGTGCCTTCTTTGGTTTTATGCCAGGCTTTCTGCGAATCTTCGCTTACCTTGCTGCCAACGCTGTCGCTTTTCCCTTCAGCGGCATGCTGCTGTTTCAGCTTCAGCTCTTCACCTTTGTTCTGCTCTTCGTGCAGTTTTTGCTTCGCGTCGTTGGCATTCGCGTTTGCCGCCGCTACGGTATCGTCAGTTGCATGTGTGGTCGCAGCAAAAACAGGTGAAGCCAACAGAATGGCAGATAATGCAATAATCGTTTTTTTCATGTTTTATCCTCAATTAACGTTTTCGTATTATTAGCGTGATTAAGGATGGCATGAGAAATATGCAGATGGCTTTAGGAAAAAACTGTAAATGGTACATTACGGTTTATGGGTAATATTTAACCAGCAAATTTACCCGATGGGTAAATAACCCATTTCCGCAAGAGCAGCCAGTGTCAGGAGAATGAAAAGTATGACAACTATTGGTCTGTACATAGGCTGTGTTCGTCCTGGTTGTTGTGGTTTTTTAAGTGGTAAATTAATTGGTTATGAGATTCTTCTGATCTTTGTTTTCATGTGCTCAGCGCGGAGTCCGTCTGACGCATTATGCTGTTTTTTTATTTTCCACGAACCCCGATAAATAGCTTTGATATCAGTCAATGTTGATGGATGAGTATTTAAGCCGTCTGACGCTCAACATTGAAAACCCAGCCACGGGCTGGGTTATCCTGAATCAGAATCGAACGATGACTTAATGGTACGTTATGGTAAAGGCTGCTACCCCATTCGCCGTACCGGTCGTGATCGAATCGCCCGTCTGGTAATAACGCGCTTTAAGCGGCACTGAGAATCCGCCAGATGACGATGACGTTCCAACGGCGACATCAGAACCCAGCACCATCGGCTGGTTGTTATACAGTAACTGGAGCCCAACGCCCGTAGCGGCGTTAGTTCCACCCGTGATGTTCAGCACGCCTTTGTTCGCATCAAAAATATTACCTTCCATTTTTACGCTGACCCGTGTTCCGGCATTACAGACCATCGGCAGCGTGAAAGATTGCGTGTGCGCGTCTCCCGGCGTGGTGCCTTTGCCGTTAAAGGCTTTTTTATCCACGTCTTTCATATTCACAGGAACAAACGTCGTCTGTAGGTTACAGGCCGGCGTGGTAATCGTGAATGCATTGATATTGACGGCAGCCTCAGGCGAATGCCAGAGCAGCAAGTTATTCAGCATGGTTAAAGACGCGACGGAGAGTGACGGTATCGTCCCGGACCCGGTTTCTGAAGCAATTTTATAAAAAGTGATGGTCACGGTAGCGTTCAAATCGGTATAGATCATCCCGCTCTCATTTTCACAGAGCCTGACGGTATTTACATCTGTACGGATGGTATCGCTTCCTGTGATCGTCTTCTCTCCTCCGGCACATATTGTTGTTGCGCCTGACACAGAATATCCCACTCCCGGAATATCCGTTCTGTACATCCGGCGACCGTTGAGCAGTATCTCGAAACGGCCAAGCGCTCTGACACCAAAAATCTGATGGGAGAGAACCCCTTGTTCGCCGCTCCAGCAGTTAAACGCACGGATCAACGGCGTAGTGACGGGTGTCCCGATAACTGAACCCACGGGCAGATCTCGGGGTATGGTGATGTTCTGCGGCGAGATCGTGGTAGAGGGCGTAACCGTTGCGCAGTTCCACGCCAGCGCAGCGTGTGAAAATAATCCCAGCGGGATGAATAATAAGATACCTAAAATTCGATACATTTTTCTTTCTCTCCAGATCAGTGGCATTGCGCGATAACGGTTTGCGGTTTGTCAGAGATCTGCGCTATTTCATACATTGCCTGACAACTTCCTTCGGCCCAGGTCACGATCACAGTCGCTTTTTCTGGTACGCCGTTGAGCCAGACGCGTTTACGATCGTCAACAATCCCTTCCGGAATGTTGTCGTGATTTTTAATACGGGTTGTTGCGCCAAAGGGGATCGCTTTCCCGGCTAACTGGAGCATGACCTTATAACCGGTGACGGTAGGATAGTCAGCCAGCGCCAGCGCACCTTTGGTCGGCACAACGGTACGTGTGTCATTCACCACGTCGGTGTTTTGTTTCAGCGATGCGGTATCCAGCGAAAGCGTGTTTTGTCGATAAGGCGTGACGTAAGGCACAACGGCAAAACCTTTGCTGTCGGTATAAATCCCACTGTTGTTTGCTACTTTCACATCCGCCGCGTTGTCTGCTTTTACCAGCGCCATCGTCTCGCCCAGCGGCTGTGTAACCGAGACGCCGTAAGGGTGAACCACCAGTCCGCCCTGTGCCCCAAGCGAAACCTGACGGTTATCGCGTGAGTAGTTGTAACCAAGCTGGTACTCCCCGTTCCGGCCTTTGTAAGTGACGGACGTATTTCCCATCACATCTGAGCCTTTACTGTTGTAGCCTTGCTGCACGTTCCAGCTCAGCTTCTTGTCTTCCAGCGCTGAACCGGATAAACCCACCTGCGAGGTGGTGTCGCCTTTCTTGTTGGTATTGCCAGAGAGCGTCATCCAGCTGTCTGGCAGGAAACGCGAGAACGGGATCTGTACCGTAAAGGAGACGATATGATCGTTCTCATTGCGCCACGGACCCTGTGAATAGCTGTAGTTAAGGCCGTAATTGATATTCTGTATGCTGGTGTTGTAACCGACGTTAACGCTGCGTTCGGCGTCGCCGCCCCAGTAATCCTGCTGCCAGGCGGAGAGGTTTATATTTGCCGAATCACCGAGTCGTTGGTTGAGCGTCACCTGCGCCTTACTGCGTTTGTTCCGCTCGTATCGCCAACTGTTGCCTTCCCGTATCCTGTCGTTCCCCATTCGGTAAGTATTCACATCCCCGTTCGCTTCCTGAAAATCACGAAAACCTGACGAGGAATAGCGATAGCCCATCAAACTGAACGAGGTGCCTGTCGACGCAAAGTCTTTGGCGTATTGTGCCCGTAACGACACGCCTTCTTCCGTGCCGTTCGGAAGTTGCGTGCGGGCAAATGTGGTATCTACTGAGATCGAGCCAAATTCACCGAACCCTTTCCCGACACCCAACGCCCCGGCCCAGTAATCTGCAGAGGCCAGCGTGCCGCCATAGAGCGTTGTATCCAGAGGTAAACCGTAGCCCACCGTACCCTGCAGAAACTCCGGTTCTTTATCCTTGCTGTTTGACGCGCGGTATTTCCCTGCTGCCAGCGTATATTTGAGCTGTCCCTCACGCTGCATTACCGGTACAGCCGAGAAGGGCTGGATGAACTGGTGCACCGTGCCATCCGCTTCACGTACCACAACCTCCAGATCGCCGCTGGCGGCAGTCGGATACAGGTCGTCAATGACAAACGGACCGGGGGGAACATAGGATTGCCAGATAACGTTTCTACTCTGCCGAATGGTTACCTGGGCGTTACTCTGAGCGATTCCGCGCACCACGGGAGCAAAGCCGCGTATGCTCTCCGGCAGCATGGTGTCGTCGGACCAAAGCTGCATACCACGAAAATTCACGCTGTCGAATACACTGGCCTGCGTGTAGCTGTCTCCCATGCTGAACTGGCTTTTCAGCGCCTTAATGTCACGTTCCAGAGACGTTCCGATGGTGTTCCAGCGGCCGGTGCCATCGTTGTTGTTATAGGTTGAGTAATTACGTAAGCGCCACGGGCCAACGTTAATACCGCTGCGCAGGTTTAAATAGCCGTCATTGCGTGACTCGCCGCTGGTATGGCTGTTGGCACCAGATAAGTTGTAATTCAGGAACAGCATATTCAGCCCATCGTCCCACTGCTCCGGCGATACGGAACCCCGCGGATCGCGCTGCAGGTACTCCTGCGGTATTGAGAGATCAAGGCGCATCCCGTCAAACTGGAAAACAAGCTGGCTGCCGGGAAGCTGTTCACTGAGGTTTTCAATTTTTGAACTGTCCGCCATGCGCATCCATTCTGGCTGTGCATTACGCTTCACGCCCCAGTTCACCAGTTCGGCACGCGTCAGTTCTGGCTTTAATCCGCTCTCATTATCGATAAACGAAATATTCCGTGACTCAAGAAAATTACCGTTAACATAGACATCAACGAGATAGACGCCAGGGACCTGACCGTTCCCCTTATTAAAACGCGAGATATCGATATCCTGAGGAATATTCCCGCGGGTTTCAATAAAATCGGGAGAGAAGTAATCGTCAGCCACGGCAGCAGGAATATGCGTACACAGGTAAATAAACGTGGATAGCTGAGTTAACTTAGCAAAGCCTGAAATAGAGTTGACATGGAACATGACGTATTAACCTACATTTTAAATTTATGTTCAGCCGTAATGCCTCCGAAGTCATTAATCGCACGCCATGATACTTCACCACCCGTTACCGCCGACTGAGGTAGCGATACCGTTTGAAATGGTAAAACCATTGGAGGTTTTGCTAGTTCTTTTCCATTCACCTTGATGTCATAAAGCGACACGCTATAAGGTGATGGGTTATGAATGTGTAATTTCCCACCTTCACGCGAAAACGTTAACTGCTGATACGCCAGAGAAGGATTGCCTTTTAACCCTGCGGGGCGATAAAACACCTTCATTTTGCTTTTTACGGCAATTAATAATTCATTTTTAGCGTCCGGTGATGACGACGGAATCGCTTTGATGTTTAACCAGTAAATACTTTCCCTGTCAGTGGGTAACGTATTTTCAGCCAGCATAATGCGTACTGAGTTTTGCGCATGCGGATTTAATTTAAATAAGGGTGGGGTAGTGATAAACGCATTGTCACTGTCATCCCCATTTTCGTCTTTATTCACCCAGGACTGAATCAAATACGGCTTGTTATCTGGGTTGTTAACGCTTATCGATGCTTGTTTAGCGGCACCGTTATAAATAAGGCGGGTGCCGCCTATTTCTACACCACTGATTGCCGCCGGAGAGATAAATAAAAGAGCAACGGCAACGTTTTTAAATACTTTCTGTAACATGAAGAGATCCTGATTGAATGACTCAGGGCCACGATGGGCCCTGCTTTTACTGGTAGGTAACGGTAAACGCGGTTGAAGAGTTTGCCGTACCTGCGCCAACAGCGCCGGTTGCCATATATTTGGCAAAGTAAGTCAGCGTATTATCAACATCTTCCTGCAGCGTTATGCTGGAAGATGCAGAGCCAACCGGGATCAGCGTTGAGTTATCCTGCTCATAAATTGCCACGCCGACGTTCGTCGCGGTCTGGCCATTATTCAGTGCCAGAATTGACGGGTTAGCAGCATGAGTGATGCCATCAAAACGAACGCTGGCGCTGGAAATACTTTCCGGGCAGGATTTCAGCAGAATGTTAAAACGCTTTGATGCCGCTGTTGCGCCGTTACCGCCTGAGAATGCCGTAGCAGAAACGGTTCCCAACTCGACGGGTTGTGCAATAGCCGTGGTGTCAACCACACAGGCTGTGCCGGTAATATTTCCGGTAAAGTTAATCACGCCGTCGGCTGCATTTGCGGCCTGTAACGCAGACAGAGATAAAATTGCAGAAATCAGTGAAATCTTTTTCATATAAAATCCAGTAAATTAAATGAATATTCAGGAAATAAAATACAGTTGCTTATAGTGTTAATATGTAATGTGCTAATCACCTCCAGTGAAATAATTACCTGGCGAATGATCTTGTCTGATTACGACAGATCGGTTTCGCAGGTTTCTGATTTGTAATTCTCCACGCGCGCGATATTACGATACAGCGAGATACGGTTCCCGGCCTGGAGTTTGAAAACCAGACTGCGGCGGTGGGCATAAAATGTTTTGACTGTCATGCCCAGTCGTTTACCAATCTCATCTGCATTCAGCCCTTCTTGCATGCAGGAAAGCACTTCACTTTCCCGCAACGAAAGGGCATATTTTACCCGGTATGAATAACGGGAGTTATTGACAAACAAGCACGACAAAATTGCATTTAGCTGGCTGCGCCTGTCAATAAAAACAATATCCTGCAGATCTTTTAACGCATAATAATCAAGATCGCTGGTTATAAATGCGATGATTTTCCGGTCAGAAAACAGATATTCTTTAATCTTTTCAAGGCTCGTTGACTCAACGTCCACAATGTAATAATTCTCATCAATCAACTCCGGCGTTAACAACGCACTGATGCCAACGATAAAAAAGTAATCATCAGAAAAAACGGAGTTTGATAAATCCATAAAAATTCCCTTTTCGGCATGTCCTCTTTGGTTATTGAGTGGCAGAAATTCACCTCATGTTTCGCTATAAAATTTACAGAAAATAAATTCAGATGACATCACAAAAGTAATGGTTTCCGAAAGCGATTATAAAAACGATCGTTTCTACTATTTTTTGATTTTGTCTGGAGTAATAAGCCATTTGTGGCGGTGTTTGTTGAAACAAAAAACCACCATTTAACCATAAAAACAAAATATAAAACTGGCGCAATGGATAGGTGCGCCTTAATGATCTTGATGTGTTTGATAGCTAAAACCTGGAGTAACGACAAAAATGGAATTTTCTTAGGAAGTATTCCAGGTATTATTAACGAAATATATTGCGTCTCAACAAGGCTAATTTTACCTGGTTAACAGAGAAGCAACATCGGCGGTGGCTTATTTTTTTGTCAGGGTGCGCCTACAGGTGTAGGAAAAATATTATGGAATGAATTTTTCGATGGCCTGGTCCAGTTCATCAAGTAAAATTTCAATATGATTAAGTTCTACGGTAAGTTCTGCATCTGAAATAGCGTCAGGTAACTTATCTTCCAGCGACTGTGCTATCGCCATTAACGTTGCGATCCCCAGCAGTTGTGCCGTTCCGTTAATGCGATGAATGTGGTGTTTCACCGTCAAATAATCTTCAGTACGAGCCGCTTGCCGGGCGGCGGCTAAATCTCGCCGGTTTTCCTGCTGCGCATCTTGTAAGGCTGAGAGCATAAGCGCCCGATTCCCTTGTGCTAACAGACCAAGCCTTTCAATATCAAACATCATATCGCCTGTTTCTGCCACGCCGGAGAGTAAGTGAGAAATTTGCGATAAGGTCACGGGTTTGAAAAGACAGGCATTCATGCCCGCCGCAAGGCAGCGCTCGCGCTCGTGCTCCTGTGCGGTTGCGGTCAGCCCCCAGATGGGGAGGGTGTTATCCACTTTTCGCACCTGGCGGGTAAGCTCAATGCCATCCATGACGGGCATATTGAGGTCGGTAATGAGCAAATCGTAGCGGCCTTGCCGGACGAGCTGTAAGGCCTCTTCGCCGTTTTCGGCTTCATCGGCGATAATCCCCAGCGTCGCGAGCTGACGTTTCAGTAGCAATCGGCTGGAAGGGTGATCGTCGGCGATCGCTACGCGTAACGCACCCTGAATAACCGGTAGCGGAGGCACGTCCACGGGTGCCACAATGGCCTCTGGCGACGTTTGCACGGGCAGGGTTAGCGTCAGGGTGGTTCCGTGATTAACCTCGCTTTGCAGTGCGACCGTTCCCCCCATCTGCGTCATCAACGCCCGGCTAATCGCTAAACCCAAACCTGAACCGCGATGCTGTTGTCCCGTTTTTCCCTGACTGAAAGCGGTGAACAGGCGACGCTGCTCTTCGGTGCTGATGCCGGGACCGGAGTCACTTACCGACAGGAGCAGCGTATCGTTATGCTTTGTCGCCGAGACCCGGACGTAACCCTGCTGAGTAAATTTCACTGCATTGCCAATGAGATTGGTGAGCACCTGTCCCAGCAACTGCGGGTCCAGCCGCATCGCTTCTTTCGGTTCCAGCTGCGAGTCATAACGCAGGTCGATCCCTTTTTGCGCAGCCAGGGCGCTAAACAGCGACATTTTTTCTGTCACCAGCGCATCAATATTTACCCACTGCGGCACCACGTCTATCAGCCCCGATTCAATCTTTTCCAGATCGAGGATTTCGCCAATGAGCTTTAACAGCGAGCGAGATGCCTGAGCAGCCTGGTCAATAGAGGCTTTATCCTCAGGCGTGAAGCGTGCGGGAGACAACTGCAGAAGCTCCAGAAAACCCATAATCGCGCTGACCGGGGTACGGATTTCATGGCTCATATGCGAGAGAAATTCCCGCTTCTCTTGATTGGCCTGTTGCGCTTTGTTCCGTTCTGCTTCCAGTAAACGTTGAGAACGTTTTTTTTGACGAACTTCCCGCGCAAGATAAACGGCCCACAGCAGGCTGCTCACCACCAGCAGAGTCGCGAGTATCGTTACCCAATAGAACGGCCGGTTGTACAACTCCCAGGTGTCGATTTTGACATCCGGCAGGCGTATCCATTTGCTGACGATCTGGAAAATCTCTTTTTGCGGAATATCGTCAAGCGCTTTGTCCAGGATCTGCCGAAGCTCCGGCTCGGAACGGGGAACCGCAAAACTGATTGCGGCGGGATCTTCACCCGCAACAGGAAACCAGCTGAGTCGATCGGGATAATAATGCTCACTCATATAGCGGGCGGTCAGTTGATTGGTAATGGCGGCATCGACTTTCTCCGTCGCCACGAGATTTAGCGCAACGCTGGAGTTCTCCACCTCTTTCCAGCGGATGCCTGGGTAGCGGGCTTTAAGTTTCGCCAGTAAAACGTGATCGGAGCCGATCGCCACATGCATCCCCGATCGCAGGGCGCTCGCCTGTGCATTCTCTTTTCTGACTACCGTGACAAATCGGGTGGTAATAAAGGGATGGGTAAAGGAGAGATGGTTTTCGCGGCTTAAATCGTAGGTTGCGGCCTGCACAATATGCCAGTTGCCTTTCTTCATCTCTGAAACCATCTCTTCATTCGATTTCACGATAATGGTTTCAAACTGCATGCCGGTTTGCAGGCCGATCAGGTTAAGAATATCTCCTGCCACACCGCGCATTTCCCGGTTACTGTCGACCATCGTGTACGGCGCAAACCACGGATTAACAATAACGCGGAGCGTTTTGTGAGTATGCAGCCACTGTTTTTCTCGCTGGGTCAGGTTCAGCGGTTCTAACAGAAAGGAGAGATTGCCTTTGTCGATCATTGACTGGGCAATTTGCCCGTGAATATTTTCATCGATCGCACTGAGCGTGTTATTCACAATGGTTCGCAGGCGTTCCTGCGTTGGTAAAAATAAAAATGCGCTTTTTTTCTGCGGCTCAGGCCAGTATTTCACCGTTGCCAGCGCCAGACTAAATTCCTGAGACAGCCAGGTGCTGGTGGTCAGCGAATCGCCAATGAACCAGACGTTTTGGCCATGAGCGACGGAGCTTAACGCCTCCTGATAGCTGGAGTAATTTGCGATCTCCGCATTCGGAAATGACTGGCGGATAAAATCGTTATCAGGGTAGTGATCCACAATTGCGACGCGGGTCGGTTGCGTACTCTGCAAGGGAGCCATTACGTTAGCCAGCGACGTCACCAGATTGGGCCATGAATGCACCAGCGGCTGCGAGGCCTGAATCCCTGCTTCAGCTAAAGGCAGAGAGTCCAGCCCGGTCAACACCATATCGGCCTTGCCCGTTTTCAGGGCGTTAATTGCCGACGCTTTATTCGGCCAGGCCGTCACGCTGACGCGGATATTGAGGGAATGCTGGATCAGCGCAAGATAATCGGCATTCATCCCACGGTAACGCCCCGTGAGCGTGGTCTGAACGAGAGGCGGCTGCGCGGGTTGATAAACCGCCACCTTAAGCGTTTTTTTCTGCTTTAACCAACGCCTGTCATCGTCACTCAGATAAACGGTGACCGGCGTGGTGTAATTGTAGCCCGACAGTTCCAGCTCAACAGGGGACTCATCCTGCGCATAAACGACTCGCCAGGCAACGGATAACATGATGAGCACGACAGCGAGCCATTTGTTCATTTTCAGGTCAGCTTATTTTGATGGGCAAATGAGAGCAATTCGATTAATGATTTGCAGCCTAACTTTTCCATTAAACGTGTTTTATAGGTACTGACCGTTTTACTGCTGATATGCATTGCATCGCCAATCCGGGCATTATCAAGGCCGCTAAGCATATAACTCATAACCTTCATCTCTTGCGCTGAAAGCGACTCCAGCCGTTGCGCATCCGTGAGCGTCACAGACGGTTCTTGCGGGAAGAAAGGGAAATAGCTGTAGCCCTTTTGCGCCGCGTTAAGCGCTGCAAGAATATTGTCCAGATCCTGTTTTTTGCTGATAAACGCGTTAGCACCTGCCTGGGCACACCGTTTACTGTAATAACGGTCGTTTTTGGCTGACACCACGATCACTACACCGGCGAAGTGCCGCGCCCTGAGCTTTTCGACCAGTTCAACCCCATTCACGCCGGGGATCTCGACATCGACGACCACAATGTCCGCTGTCGTCCTTGCCAGCGCGTTTAACGCAGCCGTCCCGTCTTCAAATTCATTGATAACGGTGATGCGCTCTTTCTCCAGCACGCCACGAATCGCCAGACGCGCGAGAGGGTGATCATCCACAATGATTGCTGTGTGTAACGCTGCTCCGCTCATGTTCAGCCTCAACGTTGCCGTTATGAATATAATATCTCATTGCCTCATGCCCGTGTTGTTAAGGATTGCCTTACCTCTCGTTAAATGATATTAATTATCATTCTTATAATAAAACAATAATGACAGTAAAAAATATCTGGCAAGGATGTGAGCTTAACGATCAACCACTTTTAAGTTAGGCATTTATTAGGGAATGGGTATGAGAATTAACAAGATCCTCTGGCCGCTAACTGCGCTCCTGGTAGGGTTGAATAGTCAAGTATCAGTAGCCAAATCCTCCGACGATAACGACGAGACCCTGGTGGTGGAAGCCACCGCTGAGCAGGTACTCAAACAGCAGCCGGGCGTGTCGATTATTACCAGCGAAGATATTAAAAAGAACCCTCCGGTCAACGACATCTCCGATATTATTCGCAAAATGCCTGGTGTCAATCTGACCGGCAACAGCGCCTCGGGTACACGCGGTAATAACCGCCAGATCGACATTCGCGGTATGGGGCCGGAAAACACCTTAATTTTAATTGATGGTGTACCGGTGACGTCGCGCAACTCCGTGCGTTATAGCTGGCGTGGAGAGCGTGATACCCGCGGCGACACCAACTGGGTACCACCGGAACAGGTTGAGCGTATCGAAGTGATCCGCGGCCCTGCGGCGGCGCGCTACGGTTCGGGCGCAGCGGGCGGGGTGGTGAACATCATTACCAAACGCCCCTCCAACGACTGGCACGGTTCGCTGTCGTTATACACCAACCAGCCGGAAAGCAGCGATGAAGGCGCTACGCGTCGCGCCAACTTCAGCCTTAGCGGGCCGCTGGCTGGCGATGCGCTGACCATGCGCCTGTACGGTAACCTGAATAAAACCGATGCCGACAGCTGGGATATTAACTCCTCGGCCGGTACGAAAAACGCGGCCGGGCATGAAGGGGTGCGCAACAAAGATATTAACGGCGTTGTCTCGTGGAAATTAAATCCGCAGCAAATTCTCGATTTCGAAGCCGGATATAGCCGTCAGGGGAATATCTATGCGGGCGATACGCAAAACAGTTCTTCCAGTGCCGTCACTGAAAGCCTGGCGAAATCCGGCGAAGAGACGAACCGCCTGTACCGGCAGAATTATGGCATTACGCATAATGGTATCTGGGACTGGGGACAAAGCCGTTTTGGTGTCTATTACGAGAAAACCAATAACACCCGCATGAATGAAGGATTATCCGGCGGCGGTGAAGGGCGTATTTCGGCGGATGAAAAGTTCACGACCAATCGCCTGAGCTCCTGGCGAACCAGCGGCGAGCTTAATATTCCGCTGAATGCGCTGGTCGATCAAACGCTGACCGTGGGGGCGGAGTGGAGCCGCGATGAACTCGACGATCCTTCCTCTACCAGCCTGACGGTGGATGACAGTGATATCGGCGGCATTTCTGGCTCGGCTGCGGATCGCAGCAGTAAAAACCATTCCCAAATCAGTGCGCTGTATATTGAAGATAATATTGAGCCGGTTCCCGGCACGAATATCATTCCAGGCCTGCGCTTTGATTATCTCAACGAGTCCGGCGGTAACTTCAGCCCCAGCCTGAACCTCTCGCAGGAATTGGGCGATTACTTCAAAGTCAAAGCGGGGATTGCCCGAACCTTTAAAGCACCAAACTTGTATCAATCCAGCGAAGGTTATCTGCTCTACTCAAAAGGCAACGGTTGTCCAAAAGATATTACATCGGGCGGCTGCTACCTGATCGGTAATAAAGATCTCGATCCGGAAATCAGTATCAATAAAGAAATTGGGCTGGAGTTCGCCTGGGAAGATTACCACGCCAGCGTGACCTACTTCCGCAATGACTACCAGAATAAGATCGTGGCCGGGGATAATGTTATCGGGCAAACCGCTTCAGGCGCATATATCCTCCAGTGGCAGAATGGCGGGAAAGCGCTGGTGGACGGTATCGAAGCCAGCATGGCGTTCCCGCTGGTGAAAGATCGTCTGAACTGGAATACCAATGCCACCTGGATGATCACCTCGGAGCAAAAAGACACCGGTAACCCGCTGTCGGTCATCCCGAAATATACCATTAATAACTCGCTTGACTGGACCATCACCCAGGCGTTCTCCGCCAGCGTCAACTGGACCTTATACGGCAGACAAAAACCGCGTACCCATGCGGAAACTCGCAGTGAAGATACTGGCGGTCTGTCAGGTAAAGAGCTGGGAGCTTATTCGCTGGTGGGGACGAACTTCAATTACGATATTAATAAAAATCTGCGTCTTAACGTCGGTGTTAGCAATATCTTCGATAAACAGATCTACCGATCTTCCGAAGGGGCGAATACCTATAACGAGCCTGGCCGGGCTTATTATGCCGGTGTTACCGCGTCATTCTGATCGTAGTGTTACAGGTGTACTGCCCGCGTAAAGGCGGGCAGTGTTTAGCGGCTTAATTAATGACAGCCTGCTGTGTTACCTGCGTTTTCACCACTGATATCTAACAGCGCTCCGCGGAAGGAGGCGTTGAACATCGGCCCGTGTCCCAGGTTCGGGAAATCCCAAAAGGCGGCATTGACGCCTTTATCTTCCAGCGTGGCGAGGGTGGCATGAATTTTCGTCAGCACCCCGGCAGCATGCGTTTCCCGGTTATCGCCCGGCGTCGCCGAACCTTCCATTATCGCCAGGCGCTTAGCGCAGTATTGCGACGGCTCAACCGCCGTGATGCGGCTTAGCAGAGCATCATTGCCTCTGCCCAACGACGGGCTGGCGCTGTAGTACGTCCGGAAGTAAGAGGAGGACAGCCAGGAATCCAGCACGAACAGGCCGCCGTAGGAGTGCCCCCACAGGCCGCGGCGCTGCCGATCGATATTCAATCCCTGTTCCACTTTTGGCGCAATACGCGTTTCCAGTAACTGGCGGAAGTCGTTGCTGCCACCACTCTTACGGCTAAAACGCCCGTTGCGGGTATCAGTTTTGCCGCTTTCTGCTGCCGGCGTATAGTCGTAGGCCCTGCCGTTGAGATCGAAGGGGAGGTTGGTCTGATACCCGATAGCCACGATCACCGGCGGTGATTTTTCTGCCAGCTGTTTGAGCAGTTCGTCATTCAGGCGGTCCATAACTGCGTTGCCGTCGAGCATATATAAAATCGGGTAGCCCGATGCCGGTGCGGCTTTATTCGGCACGGCCGTCCATACCCGATAATGGCGGGTGCCATCGGCGGAGTCGAACGGGTTGACGCTGAAATGGTAAAACGCGGAGCCTTTATCGGCGATATTCGGCCCCAGCGGCTGCATATCCGGCTTCGCAAAACCTTGCGCGCTACAGATAAGAGTGAGACCAGAAAGAAGAGAGAAAAGCGCCTTGCGCGGGCGTGTCGGGCGATACTCGCGGGCATACATCTGATGATAATTCCTTTTCCGCAGGTGACATTTTATTTATTCAGGAAGCCTATACAGTTGCCTGAAAGTGTTCGCGGGTCAAGTCAACCCTGCAGTAAACCAAGCCCGTCAATCAATGCGCCGCGCCACCATGCGTAATCGTGACCACCGGTATAAATTGCGCAATGGCTGTCGACGCCAGCGGTAAGTAGCCGCTGATGAAGCTGCTGAACGTGCGGCACCGTCGAACCTTCCAGCGATCCCACGCACAGGCGGATGCGCACGCCCTGCGGCGGGGCCGAAAGCAGATGTTCGCTCACCCATGACGTATCGGTTTCGCTGAACAAGTTTGGTCGGCTGGCACCTTCTGGCGTCCACCACATTGAAGGGGAGTGGCTGAGCGCCAGGCCGAACGTTTCCGGTGCGTGACGAGCGGCCATTAGCGCGCTGACCCCGCCGAGGCTCTGCCCCGCCAGCACGGTGCGCGAACGGTCTGCCCACTGCCGCTGCGGTTGTTCGGCGCGAATCGTCGGAAGCAGATGCCCGGCGATATCTTTTATCAGCTCGCTGCGCCCGCCGAGTATCGCAGTGCGCTCGTGTTCATCGATGTTGTCGATGCCCAGTACAGCCACGGGCACGATGCGTCCGTTATTTATGGCGGCGTCAATTGCCGCGCATACGCCAAGGTGATCGAACCAGGTTTCACCATCGGGCAGCACCACCAGGCCGAGGGGCTGCGAAATATCAACATCCGGCAGATAGAGCCGAACCCGGCGCGATTGCCCGGCGATAGTGCGCGCGGAGGTAAGCAATTGCCCGGTGGGTGAGCCGCCGCGCCATTCGGACTGGGCGGGGGCTTTATCAAGCGCCAGCACCGATTCCTGTGCGCCTCCCCGAACGTTGATCCCCGGCGTTTTGTTTAGCGGATCGGCCTGCCCGGCGAGGGTGGCAAAGCGGCCTCCGGACTGTGCAATCGTCTCGGCCGGGGTGCCGGGGGGGATTTCCACCAGCGAATAGGAGCCGCAGTAGCTTGCGGGTAAACGCAGCGTCAGAGTCCAGATATCCGTCGCGGGAAGGGCGGTCATCATCCCTTTTGCTACGTGCTCTTTATCCGTCACCCGATTCAGACGCAGATAAACGCCCTGCAGAGGCTGCCGGGCGCGCCACAGAAAGGTCACTTCACGCTCGTCTTCCGCCTCTTCGACCGGCGTCACCAGCGGTACATTCAGCGACTCTGCGTCGCGCCAGAAGTCAGAAAGGTTAGCAATGTGGCCTGCTGCCAGCTGGCTGCGCAGCCTGGCGATAGCAGAGGGATGTTGTTGCATGTTCAGCATTCACTCTCTTTGAAAATTAAGGGTGTCAGTATAAATAGCTAAAGCGGCTATTCCCGGAACAGCCGCTTCAGAGCGTGTTTTTTAATGTCTTACGTGCGCAATAACTATCCCACGATTTCCCCCGTGATGTCGTGCTGGCGATGGGGCACAGCACTGCCGACGCTGTCATGCCATAAGCGGGTATAGAGGCCGCCCGCAGCTAATAGTTGTTCGTGGGTGCCGTATTCCGCAAGCTGCCCCTTATCGATAACGGCAATCAGATCGCAGCGCTGCGCGGTGGTCAGGCGGTGCGCCACAATCAGCGCCGAGTGCTTCCCGGCGTGCGCAACGTCTGTTAACGATGACATCAATCGCTCTTCGGATGTGCGATCCAGACGCGACGTAGCTTCGTCGAGCAGCAGGATGTGAGCATTCGCCAGTTGCGCGCGAGCCAGTGCAATCAGCTGGCGCTGACCTGCGGACAGATCGGCACCGCCGTTATTCACCGGTGTCCGGAATCCCTGCGGCAGATTGCGCACCGTCTCATACAGCCCTGCCCGCTGTGAGGCAATCTCAACGTCGTCATTGGTGCTGGATGGCCGTGAATAACGAATGTTTTCCGCTATATCACCACTAAACAGCGCCACATCCTGATCGACCAGCCCAATCTGGCGACGGTAATCGGCAAGCGAAGCATCATCAATCATCCGATCGCCGATGCTGATCCTACCGTGGGTGGGGGAATACAACCCGGCAATCAGCTTAATCAGCGTTGACTTACCCGCACCGCTGCGACCGACGACCGCGATGACCGTTCCCTCAGGGATCGTCAGGGTAAGTTTGTTCAGCGCCGGTTCAGGACTGTCGGGATAACTGAACGTGACCTCATCAAGATGCAGCGCGCCGGTGGCGGGCGGTGCGGAAGAGGGTTCGACGTTCTCTGTGCCTTCGGTCGCCAGCAGTTCATCGATATGTTTGCCGCTGGCCGTCGCCTGTTGCCAGGCGTCGACAATCCCTGATAACTGCTGAACTGGTCCGTAGAATTGCCCCAGCAGCAGGAAGAAAGCCGCCAGCACCCCGGCGGTCATTTCACCTTCGGCGACCCGCGATGCACCCACCAGCAGAACGGCGGCATAGGAGGCCTCGGTGCAGAAGGTCAGGAACGGGAAATAGACGGCAAGGTATTTTTGCGCACGCACGCGGGTTGCGCGGAAGCGATCCGATAACGCACGCAGCCGGGCGGCCTCCTGTTCCTGCTGACCATGCGATTGCACGACACGCAAGCCGGAGACTTTCTCCTGCAGGGTGCTGTTGACTTTGCCTATTTCCAGCCGCGCCTGCGCATAAGCAGGGGAGCTGAGGCGGCGATAAATCCAGGTTGCCAGTGCGACCACTGGCACCGCGCTTAATGCCGTCAGTGCCAGGAGCGGGTCGAGCCAGAACATGGCGGCGGCGATAGCGAACATCGTCACCAGGCTGGTGGCCGCACCGGCAAGGCCGTTTTGCAGAAAGCGGGCGAGGGAGTCCACATCAACGGTCATGCGGGTCAGACGCGAATCGACATGCTTTTCATGCCAGGGGAGGCCAAGACGCAGCATATGGCCGAAGCTGCGCAAGCGCACCGTATGCTGGACCGACTCCGCCGCTCTGGCGGCGAAGACCGTCTGCAGCGAATAACAGCACCAGCTCACGGCCACCAGGCACAGGGCGAGCAGGGCGCAGAGGCCGATAGTCGACATATCGCCTGCGGCGACGCCGGAGTCAATGCCGCGCTGCAGCAGTATCAGTATCCCGACGCCGGCCGCCGAATCGAGTGCGATCAGCAGGGCGGCGATGACGAACATCCACGCCACGGGCTTCAGCAGCGACGTGACTTTGCGGCCTTTACCGGCCAGCGCCTGCTGTACTGCCTTTTCCGGCACGCGGGTCATACGGGCGACAAAGCCTTTATCTCCCGTCTCCGGCGCATCGTCTTGTGCCGCTGGTACGGTTGGCCACAATTCGTTATGTCCACTGTGGGAAGGCGCGAGGAAATCGCCGTCGCCAGTCATCAGCGCACGGAACGCCGGACAGCGCGCTTCAAGTTCTGCCTGGGTTCCGGTATCCACCACCCGGCCCTTATCCAGCACCACAATTCGGCTGGCTAACTGGAGCGTTGAACGGCGTCGGGCAATCACCAGCAGCATATGCTCTTCGTCAGCATAGCGACTCAGCGCGGTGTTGATCTCCGCTTCAGTACCGGCATCGACCGCCGAAGTGGTGTCATCGAGGATCAACACTTCCGGTGCGGTAATGAGTGCCCGCGCCAGCGCGATTCGCTGCCTCTGCCCGCCGGAAAGATTCGTACCGCGTTCAGTTAACCGGGTATCAAAGCCTTTCGGCAGGGCGTTGATAAAATCGCTGGCTCCTGCTGCCGTCGCCGCGCGGCGAATGTCGTCCGCCGTTGCCTGAGGGTGGCCATAGGCGATATTTTCCGCCACCGTACCGGCAAACAGAAAAGCATCTTCAAACACAACGCCTACCCGACGACGAAGCGCCTCCAGCCTGAGATCGCGGAGGTTCTGTCGGCCTGCGCTGGTGTTGAGCCATATCTCTCCGGCGCTGGGATCGTAAAAACGCGCCAGCAGCATCAGCAGCGTCGATTTCCCGGAACCCGATGCGCCCACCACCGCCACGGTTTCACCGGCGTGCAGGGAAAAGGAGACATCGCTGAGGATGCGTCTGCCGCCACGGTAGTCGAAGCTCATATTCTCCAGTTCCAGCCCGACAACCTGACCGTTAACCGCCTCCGTCCCGTCTTCCATCTGCGAACGGGTGTCGATCAGAGCAAACACTCGCTCCACGGACGCCTGGGTGCGCTGAGCGATAACCAGAAACGATGCCAGTACGCGGGTTGGCCCGGTCAGCATCGCGAGGAAGCTGGCAAACGCCACGAAGGTTCCGAGATCGATCCGCCCGTGCATGACCGACCAGCCGCCGTAGCACAGCAGAACGATTTGCCCGAGCACCGGTAGCGCCAGCATGGTGGCACCTGGCATCGCCTGCGAGATGGCCGCGCCGATGCGTACACGCACCATCTGCCGCGACTGGCGATCCAGCCAGCGCGTTTCACGCAGCTCCGCCACGCAGGATTTCACCACGGAGATCTGCGCCAGCACCTCGCGCATATGTTCGGTGAGATTCGCCAGGCGGTCCGAGGCCAGACCGGTCTGCGCGAAGACCCGACGACGTGCGCGTAGCGCAGTGATCGCCAGGCACGCCAGTACACACACGACGATGAGCGTCATGGCGGGTGACATCCACAGCATCACGGCAATGCCGGCGATGTAATAAGTGAATACTGCCAGCGGCACCGGACACATCTGCAGCAGGGTATGCACCTGCTGCAGATCGCTGTTGGTCCGGGAGATCACCTGCCCGGTGCGCAGCGCGTCCTGGCCTGCGCCGTCAAGTTTCTGAATGCTGTCGAATGCCCGTCCTCGCAGGGTGTGCTGTACCCAGAGCGAGAGCTCCCCGGCATAACCGCGGCGCACGTAGTTACCGATGAAATCAAAAAAGGCGATCAGCAGTAGCCCGCAGGCCAGCCACGGCAGGCGGGCCGGATTGCCCGCCAGCGCGTCGTTCACCGCTTGCCTTGTCAGCAGCGGCGTCAGCGCGGCCAGCAGAATAGTCGATACCGACGCTACCACCACGATGATGCTAAGTTTCTTACGTTCCCAGCACACGCGTGCCAGGCGAACTATCCATGACCGCGCAGGTGTGGGAGAGTGAGTCGCAGGCATTAAGCCTCCTCCGTCTGTAAAAAATACGATCCGAGCCGGATCGCTCCGCAAAAAAAAGCGCCAGCGCGATCCGGTCCCGCATTGTTACGGGCGTATGACTCCTGGATGCGTGCTGGCGTATGATCGTCATGACGGCGTGATGGCTACCCTTTCTGTACCATCGCGATCAGGCTTTTCGCCACTTCGCTCGGGCAGGGTTGCGCCGCCATTTCCGCCGCTACCTCTTCAGAGGCGTCGCGAAGCGCGCGATTGTCGAGGAAAGCATTGATCATGTTGCTCGACAGGCCGCCGTCGCCAGGGATGATCCCGCAGCCGCGTTCGACAACAACGCGGGCATTTACCGGGCGATCGGCACCCTGGCCGAAGACGATCTGTGGAATACCGGCGTGTAGCGCCGTCAGGGTATTGCCTGCGCCGCCATGATGAATGAAGCCATCTGCGCCGTTCAGGAAGGCACCCATGGGTATCCAGTCGACCAGGCGGACATTTGACGGCAGCGAGCGTAGATCGGACCGCGCATTGGCCGAAAGATGCAGGATGATCTCGGCATCGACTTCACTGGCGGAATCCATTACCCAGGCGATCAGATCAAGGCCGTCGACCATCGGTTTGACGGTGCCGAGACTCACCAGCAGACGTTTACGATCGGGCTTCCTCTCCCACCACGGTTCCCACACCGCGCCGCCGTTGTACGGGACGTACTGCATGGGAATAATGGGTTCGCCGTCGTTTTCCAGAATGCTCATGCTCGGCGGTGTTACGTCGATCCAGGCCCTATCGCGCGGTGCGGCCCCGACGCCGTGGCGACGATAGGCGTCCGCAAGCGAACGCGTTACGCCTTTGATATGCCAGGGCGTATGGCCGAAGCCGACGGTTTGCATCACGACCGGGATATCGTATTTGGCCGCAATCAGCGGCCCGATGACTCCGAGCGGAGGGTAGATGATGAGATCGGGCCGCCAGTGTCCGGCAAACTCCACCAGGTGGTCGGCCATCTCTTCGCTAAAGAATGAGAAGTTGCCCATTTTGGTGCCGATGTTACTTTCTTTTCGCTGTGCCTCGCGACGGCGATAGTCGGCTTCGGAATCAAAACCGGGTGCGGCGTCGAACACCACCAGCCCGGCCTCTGCCGCTTTTTGGGCGAATTTTCCTCCGCTGGCGATCAGCACTTCATGGCCGTTAACGCGAAACGCCTGTGCCAGAGACAGCACAGGATACAGCAGCCCATAGAGAGGCGGGCCTACAAACAAAATACGCATGAGAAAATCCCTCTCCGCTTGACGATCTAAATCAGGAAGTCGACGCAGTCATATGCCAGCAGCAGGACGTTAATTTTCGTTAAGCCTGCTTTGACAGACGCTGCGCCATTTTTGAGTTTCACCAGCGTTACGGACGGTCCTGTCGGTGACTTTTCCGTGACGTACGCTGGTGAATCGGGTATTCCGTGTCCCGACTTCCATTAACGCTTGCGCGCCGTTGTCCTGTTGAACAGCCGAAGCGGCGTCGTGCTGCCACGCCGCGGTGTTCTGACGCATTTGTTGAGTGTGAGACCGGTCAACAAGCCTGGAGCGGTTTGTTTCCTGATACCTCTGTATACCTTGCCAGATAAACCACCAATGCAAATGCTAATGATAATAATTACTAATATCATTTGATGATTGCAACTATAATTAAGCACTTAATGCACAGTGAAACGGTTATAAGAAAAATCGCAGGTGAGTTTCAGGAAAGGGGGGAACCAGTCTTCCGGATTTAAGCCTGGTGAGCAATTGCAGCAGCAGCGTGCTGAAGTTTCAGTGCGCGTCACCCTGGCGGGGGACTGGGTAGCGCAGACTGACCAGACAATCAGTGAAATGTCTGTGGTGCCAGGAGGGCGATTCGCAAAATCAAACCATTACCGTCAAACAAATTGATTTCGGTGTCAGTGAGTTTTGTGGCGAGCTTTGCCATTACCGTCAGGCACATCACAGCGTTCTAAGCCAGTACGCAGAGCACGAGCTTAATACCGCCCTGCGTGACACCTGTAGCGCACTGGTCAGGGCAATGAAACTCAACATACTGGTTCTGAATAACCCGCTAGCCAATATCACCGGCCATCAGGGATATATTGAGCCGGAGCAGACCGTTATGCAGCAGGTGAAAGCGTGGCTTGAGCTGGCGGTTAAGGGCTGCAATATCCGTCTGACCGATGAACCGGTGCTGTTTAAAACAGGGCTGTCGGCCTCCACGCTGCCACATATGGAGCATGACGTTGCGGCCACGCCCGGCCAGCGAAAAGTCTGGCAGGAAAAAATGCGGGAACGTGAAGCTGACCTGAAAGCACGGGGGCTACTGTCATGATGCGATGCCCTTTCTGCCGCACGGCGGCCCACGTTCGCACCAGCCGCTATATGTCTGAGAGCGTCAAAGAGAGTTACCTGCAGTGCCAGAATGTGCACTGCTCGGCGACATTCAAAACGCATGAGTCCATCTTTGAAGTGATACGTTCGCCGGTCGTCGATGAGAAACCCGCGCCGGTACCGACAGCCCCCGGTCGGGTAAAAGGCTGCTACAGCTCGCCGTTCCGCCATTAATCAGGAGAGACAACCCGTGACCACTCTGACCTTACAGCAGGCCTATGACGCCTGTCAGACGAACAAAACCGCGTGGCTGAACCGTAAAACCGAACTGGCCGCCGCAGAGCAGGAATATCAGGCATTATTGCTGGATGACAACGTATCAGGCTCCCGCAGATTACAGACGCTGCGTGACCTGATTGACGTAAAAAATGTGGGAAGTTAATCAGGCCGCCGGTCGCTACATCTTCTCGCACGAGGAAGTACAGCGCATCAGCATCCGTAACCGGCTGCATGATTTTATGCAGCAGAACGGCGCAGAGCTGACCGCCGCACTGGCACCGGAGCTGATGGGGATTAAAAACCAGCCCGCGATGATAAAAAATCGCGCGCTTGACCGTTCAGCCTCTTACCTGAGAGAAGCTCTTTCCGTCTGGCTGACCGCTGGAAATGAAATTAATTATTCTGCACAGGATAACGATATTTTAACGGCCATCGGATACAGGCCTGACGCGCCTTCGCGGGATGATAATCGTGAAAAATTCACCCCTGCACAGAACATGATTTACGCCCGTCGACGCGCCGGACTGGCCGCACAGTAGCCTGTCTAAAAATCCCCGTAAATCCCGCTATTTTTGACGAAATAAGCCATGCATCCATAAGGTGCATGGTTTTGTATGCGTTTTCCCGTTCCTGCATTCCCTGCCAGCGCCCGTCGCGGCGCGGCCTGAATCTACCTTTGCACCTGCATTAAAAGCGGCCCCTTAAGCGGGCAGGCGTGGCGGGGAGAGCATTGCGCGCCAAAAGACTTGAAAGGAATTCTTCGCGGAGGCAATATTAATATTATATAAAACTTAAGTCAGGATGATTGTATGTATGATCAGTCTTTCAATCCGCGCACGCTCTCACGATGCTTCAAGCCGGAGGATTTCCATAAAAATAGAGCATTATGTCTAGACAGTGTTCGAGAAAAGACTATTAACTCGGCTATTGAAAGATATAAGGATGGGTTCTTGGGATATAATTTACGCTCATCCGTGTTAAGAGGGAAAACAGTATATTGGGCCGATTAGTTAGCTGATGTATTGGTCTTGAGGAAAATTAAAAAAAATTTATCTAAACTATATTAATTAAGATTACCTTCTCGAACAAAGATTGTTGATACATTAAGTGTTTTTTTATCAGAGTGCTCACAGTATAAAATATACAGGTTGGATGTATCTTCATTTTATGAATCTTTCGATAAAAACTATATATTCAATAAAATTGATGGATTGGAGCGGTTAGAGCTTAAAACAAAGCAACTCCTAAAGGAATTTCTTTATTCGTTCTATCTGAATGGTGGGAAAGGAATACCAAGAGGATTATCAATAAGTGCATACCTGGCAGAGTTACTAATGTATGATTTCGATAATCAAGTGAAAGATGACCACTCCGTTTTTTATTATGCTAGGTATGTAGATGATATCGTTATTGTCACTAGTGGTTATGAAGATAGTGATGCTTTTGTTGAGAATGTAAAATCAATCCTTCCGAATGGATTGCAATTTAATGAAGGGAAGAAATATTATATTAGCGATCTGATTCCAAAATCTTCTAAAAAAACAAACACGGTACCCTCCAAGAAATTGTTATCCTTTGAATATTTAGGGTGCGATTTTAGCGTTGGAGATAAAATTGAAGAGTGCAACATAAGAGGATTCTATAGAGTAATTGAAATTGATCTTGCACATGCAAAGGCTAATAAAGTAAAAAGCAGAGTGATTTATTCGATTATTGATTTTAATAAAACCAATGATTTTGAGTTGCTATGTGAAAGACTAAAATTCCTGTCCACAAACTTTAGTGTTTTAGACTCAGATAGAGTATTAAAACGGTTGTCGGGCATTCATTTTAATTATCCTCTTATTGATGCTAAATCTTCCAAGCGCCTTGCTGAACTGGATGTATTTTTAAGAAAAGCTGTATTATCATCTAGCGGTAAGGTTTTCTTTGATTTTCATGCGAACTTAAACCAATGCAAAAAATATCGATTACTTAAGATTAGTTTTGTTAGAGGCCATGAAAAACGTCATTTTTTTCATTACTCCGCTTCAAAGATGATGAAAATTCAAATGTGTTGGAAATATGTCTAAAAAAAAGGAAGTAAGAGTTAATAAAAAAGATTTTAATAGGGTTTTAGTTACTGA
The DNA here is from genome assembly GCF_009176645.1 of Enterobacter oligotrophicus. Taxonomy (NCBI): domain Bacteria; kingdom Pseudomonadati; phylum Pseudomonadota; class Gammaproteobacteria; order Enterobacterales; family Enterobacteriaceae; genus Enterobacter; species Enterobacter oligotrophicus. The sequence continues at coordinate 1,330,313 of NZ_AP019007.1, read as the reverse complement.
AACTATACCTTATGAAACACCTATAATAGTGTCCAATAATGGTTTTTATAACAATGTAGTTAAATATCCAACGGCCAATGATACTGCTAAGTCATTGATTCAAAGAATAATTCCAGGGGAAAAGAAGAAAGGTAGGTATACGATTCCCTATGTCTTTAAAATTAATAAAAATGAGACGGAGTTTCGACGTTTAGCCTTCCCACACCCCATATCTCATATTGAAATGCGAGATTTTTATCTCCATTTTAATCAAATGATGATCAATTTTTGTTCCCGTAGTGATTTTTCTATTCGACGACCGGTTAAGGTTGCAAGTACTTATTATTATAAAAACTTGTTGGAAGATAAGAATTTATATAAGAGAGGGCCTGTTGATACCGACAAAAATGAACTATTGACTCGGCATGCTTCTTCATATTTTGGCTATCACGGATATGATCGCCTGTATAAGTTCTTTATGTCTAATGAGTTTATTGACCTTGAGCGTAAATATAATACGTTATATACATTGGATGTTTCAAAATGTTTTGATAGTATCTATACTCATTCAATTTCTTGGGCAGCAAAAACCAAGACTTTCACTAAAGGTATGTTAGCTAATAAATCATTAAACTTTGGTGATGCTTTTGATAAGTTAATGCAACGTTGCAACTTTAACGAGACCCATGGTGTAATTATCGGTCCAGAAATCAGTCGAATATTTGCTGAGGTTATATTTCAAAAAATAGATTTAAATGTTCAATTTAAATTAAATAATATTGAGCCATCGATACGCAAGGGTATCGATTATGATATTCGCCGTTATGTTGATGATGTATTTATTTTTGCTAAAATTGAAGCTAATGCCGAAATTATATACAAGGTTTACACTGATAAACTGAATGAATATAACATGCATATAAATTTGGGTAAAGTAACAAAAAACACTCGACCTTTTATCACAGCAAAAACGAAAATTATACATCATGTCAATCAAAGAATGAATTTATTTATTGAATCTTTTATTGGGTATGATGATGAAATGAAATTAATCGCAAAGCCAATATATAATAATAGGAAGTTAACTGACAAATTTATAGATGAGGTCAAAATAATATGTGCCGAAAATAATGCGGGATATGGTGAGGTTGCCTCTTATATTGTGTCGGCGATTTTTGAAAGAATTAAAAGATTAACTTCTTCAGTTAATCAAGTCGAAGATAAAGATATATATAATGCAATGTATGTTTTGCTCCATATTTCATTGTTCTTTTTCAGAGTTGCTCCTTCTGTTAGTTCATCATATAAATTGGCATCAATACTTATCGTGGCTCTCAGGTATTTTAAGGCTAAAGTACCAGCATACAGTGAGCTTATTGCATCATATGTTTATTTTGAAATTGAAGACTTTCTTAAATCTGCTAATAATAGCAAAGTAGCCATAGATAATCTAATTAGCCTCGAGGCATATAATATTATGTATGTTATAGGTGAGCTAGATCAAGAAAGATATTTATCAAAACAGTTGGTTGAGAATGTTTTTAGTGAAGTTGATTCTTATTTTGATATAGTGTTCTGTCTATATATTGTAAAGAATAAAAAAATTTATAATGCACTTAAGAGTAAAGTTATTGACATTATTAACTCCAAGTTAATGTCAAGTGATAGTATTTTGGATTATAGTGAAAAGGCAATGCTCTTTTTGGATGTTATGTCTTGCCCGTACATTGATTTAAAATGGAAAAAATATGGTTGAAGTCAATTTTAAAAGAATTGCAAGAAGCTACTCCTAACAATGAAAAAATAGATGGTTTTATCAGTTATTCTGTAGCAAATCCTTGGTTTGTGGACTGGAGTAATGTCGATCTTTTGAATTTCTTAGAAAAAAAACAATTGAAAAAAGCCTATTGAATTGCTAATTTGTTGTTGAAGCAACCAATATGCCCTACACGATTTTTCGATATACTAGGGCTGATTACGGTAGGTAAGTTACTTGTAACCTGACCTACCCTATGACGCTCAAGAGCAGCAATGCACACACTAAGGGATGAGGTTGCTTCAACCTCTTTTATTTTCTACAAAATTTCCCCACCACAGCATCAGTTCTACTCTTTGTTGTAAATAGACAGAGCGATTATATGCTCTTCGTACCTCATTTTTATCAGAATGAGCTAGTGCTGCTTCAATGACGTCTGGATTAAATCCTTCTTCATTAAGCGTCGTGCTAGCTATCGAGCGTAAGCCGTGAGCAACTAGCTTCCCATTCCAACCAACTCTTCTTAGTGCAGCATTAGCCGTCTGGTTATTCATAGCTTTCTTAGGGTCATTTCTACTTGGAAAAACATGATCACGGTGCTTACTGATTGGGGCCATGATTTCAAGAATATAAAGCGCCTGAGGAGATAGAGGAATTAAATTTTCACGCTTCGCTTTCATTCGTTCGGCGGGGATTGTCCAGAGTTTTGAGTCGAGATCGATCTCTTCCCACCGGGTACCGGAGGCTTCAGAAGGGCGTACAAGGGTTAGGAGTTGCCACTCAATTAGACAGCGAGTAGGAACAGACAGATTTGACATAACCAAAGAACGCATCAGACTTGGTAATTCTTCTGGTCTAAGCGTAGGCATATTTTGCTTTTTAGGCTTCTCAAAAGCCATTCCAACTCCTGAAGTTGGGTTTGCGTCAATCAGGCCGGTATTTACCGCGTAAATCATAATCTCATTAATACGCTGTACCAGACGACGAACAGTCTCCAGAGCACCACGCGCTTTGATTGGCTCTAATGCTTCAACAATTGTTCTGGCCTTAATTTCCTGAACAGGTATCGCGCCTATTGCAGGGAACACGTCCTTATCTAAAGATCGTCAAATATCTTTTGCATAGTCTTCAGTGACGCTTTTGCTCTTCATTTTGAACCAGTTGGTGGCCACAGTTGAGAAATGCTATCCAGCTCAATCTGACGTTGCTCTGATGCTTGCTCTTGTTGCAGCTGCGGATCCATACCTTGTGCGAGCACGGTTAAGTGCTGGTCGCGTATCTTACGAGCTGCTGCGAGAGTAAGGGTAGGGTATGAGCCAAGACTCAAATTGGTTCGGCTGCCACTGACCGGACGTTGATAGCGGAAGCGCCAGAGCTTTTTACCAGAGGTTTTGATGAGTAAGAACAAGCCGTCACCATCATGAAGGGTGAAGTCTTTTTCCCGAGGTTTCGCTTTAAGGATTTCGTTGTTAGTGAGGGGGCGTGTGATGCGCGCCATGTCTGGATCCCTTCAATAATTGGTACACGTTTAATGGACCACAGTATAACGTGTACCTAAACGTGTACCGATAATCACCAGATTTAGCTGGATGCTCTCGGACAATGACAGACACAAAAAAGCCCGCAAGGCTGGTTCCATGCGGGCTTAGTAGACTTCAGTATACTTTAAACAACTAAAAAGTGGGCTGGCGTCCTTGTAATTGGTGATGGAGGTGATTGATTTTGTGGGAGATTTTTATTTTTTGCGCGAAGGGGAAGGCACAAAAAGAGTAGCGATGATGTTGATATGGAAGGAATTTTTGTATCTGTTTGATTTTTAAGTTGGTTGTTGGGAGCGGGATTTTCCGTGCTAGTTTAGGCTCTGGTGGACGCTATAGGCTTGTCGTTCGTTTCTTCAAGTGAACGTTTCTGTCGGATAATTCACTCTCTTGAATTTTCTGGCCTGTAGACCATGCTCATCAAATACATACTAATAATCGACGGCGATACAGGGTAAGCGTAAAGTGATAGCCGTCAATGCGGCTATCACTTTACGCTTACCAATAATCTTCGATATCTTAACTGACTTCTACAGGAGCTTGTTACCTGAATAGGTGGTGGCAACCTTACGTTTCTTAAGCTCTTAAAATACTTAACGTTATTATAGGAACCCCATGAAATCAGAGCCGCTTACCGTCAATCAACTCTTCCAGAATCGTCGGCAGTATTGCGTTCCATTTTATCAACGAGCCTATGTATGGACACTAAGAGACCAATGGTCAGCTTTATTAGAAGATATTATCGATAAGGCTGAGAGCAGACTTTCTAAAACAAAACCAACGCCTCACTTCCTCGGGGCCATCGTGCTCGAACCACAATCCAAAGACAGCCTATTGGGGGTGGATACGTCACACATCATTGATGGCCAGCAGCGACTCACCACACTTCAGTATGTTCTTGCTTCCATCCGTCTTGCTCTTCGGGCAACAGGACTTTCCGGCCTGGAGAAGATCGTATTGCCTTGTTTACGCAACATAAACGAAGAGACTATGCGTAATGTAGACGTTGAACGTTTCAAACTTTGGCCGACATTCCGTGATCAAAAAGACTTTATTAAAAGTCTCAACGTTGACTCAGTCGAAGCTCTTCGCGAGGTCTATCCGGAAAACTTCACACAACACGGGACCCTGCGTAAGTATTTCAGCCACCCACCCTCACTGGAAGCATTATGGTTCTTTAGTGACGCTTTTATTCAGTTTATCAACGCGGAAGGGCACCCTGTAGCCTCAAATGCAGAGGCTTTGGTTAATGCAGTCCTGACTGACCTCAAAATGATCAACATCACCCTGGAGGAAGGAGATGATGCTCAAATCATTTTTGAAACGTTAAATGGCCGTGGGGCAGAACTTCATGCAACTGATCTCATTCGCAATTACATCTTTATGCGCGCTGTAAGTGACGATATTGATGCTGCGATGTTGTATGAGAATGACTGGAAGCCTTTTGAAGATCCCTACTGGACTGAAAATCAACGCCGTGGTCGTATTTATAAACCCCGACTGGAATGGTTAATTCACGCCACGCTACAGGCTGAAAAACGCAGTGAGGTGGATTTGTCGCGCCTTTACAATGAATTCCGGGACTTTGTGACTAAGGATATGCCTGCGCGCCGCGCCGATCAGCAGGTCGCGCTTCTCACTCGCTATGCTAATCAATATAAAGAACTGATCGGAGATAGTGGTACGACTCCTGTCGCGCGCTTTGGCCGTCGTATTGCAGCCTATGACGTGACGACTATTCATCCTCTTGCGCTCCTGATTTCAGTCACTGATATCTCTGATACCGAAAAGACAATCATGTTTAATGATCTAGTCTCATATGTTGTACGAAGAGCCGTGTGTGGGCTGACACCTAAGAACTACAATAACGTATTCATGGCTGTCTTACGGCACCTGGCTAAAACTGCCGTTTCCAGTATTGAGCTACGCTACAGCCTTAAGAATCTGAATGGCGAGGCTTCTCGCTGGCCGACTGACTCAGAATTCCTTAATGCCTGTATCACCGCACAGCTTTATCCTGGCAGGCTTGATACGCCGAAGATGCGTATGATGCTGACAGAGCTTGAAGGGGAACTGCGCCGTCAGGTTAAAACAGAGGAACCAGATGTTCCTAAACTTTCCAGCCTTGATATCGATCACCTTATGCCTCAACAGTGGTTCTCTCACTGGCCTCTCGAAAATGGGCAATCTGTTACGGATACAGAAGCATCAGCGGTTGCTCAGATAGTTCTTGCAGGGGCGGAGCTGACGCCTGATCAGGAACTGGTGCGGAAACGGCAGCAAGTAATTGCAACTTTGGGAAATCTTACGTTACTTAACCTCAGCGTGAATCGATCCCTCCAACACTCAGATTTTCTAAAGAAACGCGATGCTTTTCTTGCCCATACCAGCCTGCGTTTGAACGTGCCTCTGACCGTTAAAGACAGATGGGATGAGGAACAAATTCTCTCCCGTGGTGCGTTGCTAGGGAATGCCGCACTTAAAATGTGGCCGCGAGCTGATTAACGTCTTGCGTGAGATTACTTCAAAGCCTGCCGTTTCAACAGTCTAGTTAGGTTGCATCGGACTAAAAAAAGGCCGCTTTCGCGGCCTTTTCGTTATAAGACTTACCCTTCTTATTCAGGCCATTCCATTTCTGGTCCGAACTCCGAGAGTGCTCATGTCCCGTCAGCATTGTGCCAAGAGCGGACGTTATTAACTGAACGTAGATTTAATTTTAGGCGTAGATCAATAGCCTCTTTTTCCACACAACATAATGCTTAAACCATTTTTAAACGGCAGGTAAATCAAAGTAGAATGCTTGTAAACGCTCAGTTACGCGGTGCGTGACAAATCGGTTATGCAACCTCAAAGTGAACGTACTACATTCTGACAGGAAGAATTATGGCTCATATCAGCGCCGTCGTAACCCTACGACCAATTCGATTCGCATTCCTCGTTAAACCTAATGACAGTAAACGGTTACTGGAAATCTTCCAAATAAACACATGCCTTTGGGGCGGTAAATTTAACCCTATCATTCCAATTTTTGGCCATGTGCCTAAATGGTGGGATAGGGATGACTACAAACCTGAGAGCGCTTTGCAGATCGTCAATGGCTATCTTGATGCTTTCGAACCTGATTTCCTTGTAGAAGCTGAAGCAGGGCTGGCTAAAGGGTTTGGCTATGACCCAGACCGAGTACTGCAACTTTCAGCCATGCTAAGGCGATCTGATGAACTGCGGGGTCAAGCTGGGCTTGATGTCTTCGACCTATATAAAGATCTGTATAAGAAACAATTTCAATTCGTGCGTCGACATGAGCACAATATCGTGGAACTCATACCTCGGACGAATGCATTGAAGTCGTTCTGTGCTTGCCTATCTGGCAGCTTCCCTGAGGATGAAGACCTTAAATATTTTGGCCAAGGGTTCTGTGATGCTTTTGATCCCAAACAGGTTGAATTATCCCCAGAAGCTCTAGTAGACCTGTACAAGGATGGATTTAATTCAGCACTACAAATCGGTCACTCGAATATTGAGGTTAATTATCATGACAATGCGGATCCAACGCTCTTTGTCATGGATGCACATGACTCGCGCGATCTTATTGACTTCTGGAACCTTCGCGCTATGCGGAAATATGTCCGACCAATTCCACTCCAATGGATTGATGCGCTTTCCCCATACTGCAGAGAATACATTGAAGATTGCCATCGCCCCGTTCGAGGGAATCAATTTGGCTTAATGACTCATGCTACCGTAATGTTTGCAAGATCTATCCCTACTGCGAATATCGAACAACTTTACGCCGACTATTTGCGGGTTAATCAAGATGAGGCAAATAGGCGTCAAGATTGGTATCCACCGATTTGGCGACCATCATCTGGTTTTACAGTTCGCAGTACTCGACCTACTCTATCCTGTGCAGAAAAAACGTTTGACACACAAATCGAAGGTGACCGAACCGAAGTTCGATTTGATTATCTCCATCCAGAATTCACTGAAAGATATGGTGCCAATGATGCTCGCTGGGTGAACGTAGTGAAATTAAAAAATTGGTCAAATACCAGTCGGGCTGCAACCGTTTATCCTTGTAATTACAGGTCGCCCAAGATGCCACGTTTCCAGTCAATACAGAGAAGCATCTTATCTACAACTGAAGGTTTTGTTGTATTTTGCCGTTTCCATAATATGTCCGATCTCTGGCGTTTGAGTGACGGCACAACGGCGATAAGTGAATGGCTAAAAAACAATGGAGTTGAAAGCCAAATCTCCGATGCAGGACAAGCTACACAGCAAATTATTAATACGCTCGGAGGTTTCAGGGGAATTAGTAGTTTTGCTCATGCAGAGATAGTGAAACTTCTCAATAAAATTTCTCGACGGCCCATTTCACCCTCAATTCAACACCAAGAATTTCAGAACAAAATTAATAATGTGGTGAAGGGTGATATATGGCGAAATAAAAATGCTGAAACTTTAGTTGAGCTTGGTGCTGTTGAGCTTGGCTTGGAGTTAAAGTGTGCAAAATGCTCTACTTGGGGATGGCACGCGCTACGCGAACTGGATCTTGTAGTAGCATGCGGCCTTTGCCTAAATAAGTTTAGCTTTCCAATGATCGATCCAAGTTCGAGTCAATTGTCCCGTTGGGCTTACAGGTTGATAGGCCCCTTTGCACTTCCCGATTATGCTCGTGGGGGATACGCCGCATCCCTAACGCTAAGATTTCTCGCCAACACATTTGGAAATCATGATGCCACGATTACATGGTCAACCGGCCAAATACTGACATTGGCCCCAAAACAATATATTGAAGCTGACCTAATACTCTGGCACCGACGCAAAGTTTTCAATGAGCTGGATCACCACGCAGAACTCGTATTTGGAGAGGCAAAAAGCTTTAGGGGCGAGAATTCCGAAGAGAAAAAAGCGGTTGCTGATGCATTTGAAGTTGAAGATGTAGAAAGAATGAAACAACTTGCTATCCGCTTCCCTGGCGCAATTTTGGTTTTTGCAACCATGAAGCAGGCAGGAGATCTTTCCCCGGCCGAAATTCAGCGAATTACAAAACTCGCGTCTTGGGGGCGTGAATACATCCACGAGCGCCGACAAACAAGGGCTCCTGTAATACTCTTAACTGGTCTAGAGCTGTTCGCACCATATTCGCTTTCTCAAGCCTGGGATGCTGCAGGTGGCCGCCATGCTGAAATGGGAAAGGGACACTTCGGCTATACAGATAATCTTCGCGTTCTGGCCGATATGACACAGCAGTTATACCTTAACATGCCGGCATATAGCGAATGGTTACGAGCAAAGTGGGAAAAAAGAAATCAGCGTCGTCAAGTGCGACAAGCTGCTGCGGTGCCAGCACGAGATGCTGGAGATCATTAATGTAATCCAAGAGTGCGGAAAACCGGATGCTAAATCCTCCGGTTTTCCACATGAACACAATGTCTGCTTCTCGCTCACAGCGGACCTTCAGCTTAGATAACTTGCTTGCTTCGTGCCTAGAACGGACGTTGAGAACATTATGATGTGGCTTTATCGGAGCATATCAATATCGTTTACATTGCTAAACTCAACGAGATATATGCAACCTGAATACGGAGCTCTTGATGGTCACTACACATGTTTTCATCGCGGTCAGTCTTGATGGTTATATCGCTCGAAAGAATGGCGATATCGACTGGCTGTTGAAGCGCGATGACCCGACAGAAGATCATGGCTATGCCGCGTTCATCGCGGACAAAGATTGGATCATTATGGGGCGAGGCAGCTATGAGAAGGTGCTGACTTTTGACGAATGGCCTTATGATCGGCCCGTGCTGGTGCTTTCCCGGCAGCTAACCGATACCCCCGTGCCCAAGGCGCTGAAGGGTAAAGTGCAGTTTTCATGCCGCACGCCAGGGGAGGCTCTTGCTGACCTGATGGAGAAGAACGTGCACCGGGTCTATATCGATGGTGGGCAGTTAATACAGTCGTTCCTGCGCGAAGGTCTGGTTGCCGATATCGTTATCACAACTGTTCCTGTTCTGCTCGGTTCGGGAAAACCACTGTTTGGAGTACTGCCCCATGATATCGATTTGACGCTATTATCCAGCCGCAGCTTCCCTTCGGGTCTGGTGCAGTCGCACTATCGGCTAACGTCATAAGCTGAATCTAAGCATAGTGGCGACCTCCGCTAAAGCGAGAAAATGTCCCAGTTGCCAGCGGTACTGTTTTACTTCTACGACCTTGCTTCAGTTCGCTGAAAAAGCAGTGCATCAGAAAACGGGCCTACAAAACCCAGGATCTGGCTCGTGCAGATCTCTTCGATGACATTGACCTGTTCAGCAATCGGAGCTGGAGGTAAAGTTTTCTTGGGGCGTCAGTACAGAGGCCTTTGAACAGTCTCCGTCGTGAGGACGTAGCCAATGCAGATGACCAAACGATCTCCAACCCAAATCCCGCACTTCCCTCCCTTACCCTTAAAGGCCTTTAAAGGCCCTTTAGCGAGCTTTTGCGGGCGTGCATTATTCGAGCCAAAGTTGGCTAAAATCCGGCCATCCCAGCGTATTTAAATCCCGCCAGGTAAATGACTTCTCGGTCGCAAATTCCATCCAGTGATGCAGCAAAGGAATGACATATCGCTGGTGGGTCATCTCATGGAAAAAGGCGGCAATGGTGGCGAATGCCTGTTCATCGTCGCTGTTCAGAATGGTCGGCAGCAGGGCGTTCAGGTTTTGTTTCTGAGCTTCAGGTAGCCGCGTAAACAGCGTGGCGGAAGCCAGCCATTCCAGAAATGCCGGAACAGAAAGGGTATCGAGCATAAAGTTGCTGAGCCAGATATCCGCAGGGGGGGGCGGCTGGCTGTTAAAGCTATCAAATGCGTCGATCCGTATTTCGGCGCGAATATGCCAGCGCTCAAGCAGGCGGCGAATTGCTCCGGCAAGCTCCACCAGTTCCGGTTGCTGAAAGGTGCTGATAATAACCGGCTGACGCAGGTTAAACGGCGCTGTGATCCCGCCAAAATCTACCGGGCGGTGGTTCCACTGCGGCAGCATGCCCTGAGCAACGGAGAGGATGCGCGCATATTCGTCGGGAAGCTGCGTCTGGCTGAGGAGTTCGACAGGTTGCAGCAGATAATTGATAAACCGTCTTCCGGCCTCATCTGCAAAGGCACCGTCACCGTCGAGCAGCACAAAGCAGCAGCCCTGCTCCAGACTACGCTCGTTGAGCGGGCGGTCATCCTGAGCCTCCTCACCCCGAAGCAGGGGAATAAAGCTCATGCTGATATGCTCCGGAGCCCAGGTGAAAATGGTGATCTCATCCAGTCCGGGTCGCGCCTGGTGCCAGTGTTGATTGCGCCGCAAAACCATAAAGTTGTCGCTGTGCTCCTGCAGGTGGAAAGCGCCGGTACAGCGGATGTGTCCGTGCTGGTAATCGAACAGCATCGTCGGCTGAGTGGCGAGCAGGCAGTCGAGACGCCTGACCGGATGATGCGTTTCAATCGCCAGATGCCAGGGGGCGTCAGCGGTGATGCTTTTGATTGGGCTGAAAAGCGGGGCGAACTGCGGGCTCTGGCTGGCGGCGAGCAGGCAGCGCTGAACGGCGCTGGTATCCAGTTCGCTGCCATCAGCAAAGCGGGCGGTGGATTTCAGCCAGAACTCCCAGCGGGTAAAGTCCTCGTTGTGGGTCCAGTAGTGGGCAATATCGGGGACGATCCTGCCCTGAACGGCGTCATAGCGCGTCAGCCCGCTCAGGCACTGGCGCAGGAGGTGACGTTCGGTTCGCCGCAGGGGAACGAGCGGGTTAAGAGGATCCAGATTACGATAGTAGGGGATGCGCACCCGCGTTTCGCTGCTTTTATCCTGTACCCCAAATCGCCACAGGCTCAGGCGATCCAGCAGATACTTGTCGTTGCCGATAAACCGCAGCACGTTGCCGTAATCCTGCTTCTCCAGCAGCTTGTTGACGTTCTGGCTGAACAGCTTTTCCGGCGAGGTTAACAGGTGGAGCCGTGAGCGCTTGCCGCGTCCGCGCTGCGGCTGCCAGTCGAGCCATTTTTCCTGATGCATCTTTTTCAGCGCAATACGGCAGTTACGCACCGAACAGCCGAAGATGGCGGCGATCTCCTGCATCTGTAATTCGTGCGTCTGACCTGCGCCGTAGCGGGCGTGCAGCCTGCGAAAATGCGCCTCGAAGATACTCATGTGATGGCCTCCCGTCGAACTCGATTTCCTCTTTTATCCCTTTCTGACGGTTTCCGGCGTGATTGCCCTCATAAATTTTCCGGTTTTAAGCGAAAACCGGAAATAACTTTCGTCTTCGGTTGCTGTTTTTTTAATCATTTCGGGTTCGGATACTGAAAGTGTTCGGAGCAGAACCTGCTGTTGTGCGAATCCCTGTCATAAAGACGCGCTCAGGAGATCGAGATGAAAAGATTCAACCTTCTGCAAATGTTACAAAGCATCGGGCGATCGCTCATGATCCCCATTGCCATGCTGCCTGCCGCCGGTATTTTGCTGGCCTTCGGCGTCAGCTTTCAGGATCCCAATATTGTCGCCAGCCTGCCGTTTCTCGGCGCTGACTGGCTGGTTCACGTGCTGAAGCTAATGGCGGAAGCGGGTAGTGCGATTTTCGCTAACCTGCCGCTGCTGTTTGCGGTCGGCGTGGCGGTAGGGCTCAGTGACGATCAGGGCATTGCCGGGTTGTCGGCGATCGCCGGATTTCTGATTATGAACGTCACCATCGGCCAGTTTCTGGGGATCACGCCCGAGTCGGTGGCGCAGGTGCGTGACTACACGATGGTGCTGGGCATCCCTTCGCTCCAGACCGGCGTGTTCGGCGGCATCATCATCGGGATTATTGCCGCCTGGCTATACAAACGGTATTACCGCATCCAGCTTCCGTCATGGCTGGAGTTCTTTTCCGGCAAGCGCTTCGTGCCGATTATAACCTCCTTCGCCGCGCTGTTTGTCGGGCTGGTGATGGCGGTGGTCTGGCCGCCGGTCCAGCATCTGATTAATGGCCTGTCGAATACCATGACGGTGCAGGGACCGGGCGTGTCCGCCTTCCTGTTCGGTTTTGTCGAGCGGCTGCTGATCCCGTTTGGTCTTAACCATGTCTGGTGGCCGACGTTCTGGCTACAGTTTGGCGAGTACGTGAACAAGGCCGGGCAGGTGGTGCATGGCGACCAGCTCATCTTCTTTGCCCAGTTGAAAGATCAGGTGCCGATTACCGCCGGAACCTTTATGGCCGGGCTGACGCCGATCAAGATGTTCTGTATTCCGGCGATTGCGCTGGCGATCTACCACTGCGCCAGCCCGGAAAACAAAGCGCGGGTGAAGGGCATTATGCTCTCTGGCGCGATCACCTCCATCGTCTGCGGCATCACCGAGCCGATTGAGTTCTCCTTCCTGTTTGTTGCACCCGTGCTGTATGGCATTCACGCCGTCCTGGCGGGGCTGGTGTTCCTGCTGATGGAGTGGTTTAGCGTGCATATCGGGCTCTCTTTCTCTGGTGGGCTTATCGACTATCTCTTCTTTGGCGTTCTGCCGCGCGCGCCTCACTGGTACATGGTGTTCCCGGTCGGTCTGGTAATGGGAGCGCTGTACTACGCCCTGTTTACCTTTGCCATCCGCCGCTGGAATTTGCTGACACCGGGGCGTGAAGTTGAAGAAAGCGCAGTGACGCAGGAAAACGAACAGAACGACCTGGTGAGCGGCATCATTCTGGCCTATGGCGGGCTGGGAAATATGACCAGCATCGAAGCCTGCATGTCGCGTCTGCGCATTGACGTGACGGATAAGTCGCTGGTGGACAAAGCGCTGCTGAAACAGCTTGGCGCGGCGGGCGTCGTCGAGGTCGGGAACAACATTCAAAGCGTCTTTGGCATGAAATCCGATCGGCTGAAAGAGGCGATCCGCGCAGCTAACGCGTATACACAGGAGGCAAAATGAAACAGCTACACCACAGCGGCCTGCCGCTGTATCTCGATGACGATGGCGTGGTGGCGCTGAAACCGCCGCTAAACTATCTCGGCTTTGGCCGCAAAAGCGCCGGGCAGATGGCGGTGGTCTTACCGGAGTTCACCGAAGCGCTGCGTGATGAACCGGCTTACGATGTTTATCGCGGGCTCAGCTTTGCGGAGGATCAGGAACGGCTTGCTGCAGACCAGTACCAGTATGACATCACCATCATCATGCCGGGAACGATCGGCAAGGAGCGCAAGAAAACCAGCGGTCACTATCACGGCTATAACGACACGCGGCGCAACACCCATCCGGAAGTGTATGAGGTGATTAAGGGCACGGCGGCGTATATCCTGCAAAAGTCGCCGGATTTTGCCGTTGAGCCAAAAGATCTGCTGGTGGACGATCTTATCGTAGCAGTGGTGAAGGAGGGGCAGAGCATTATCGTGCCGCCGAATTACGGCCACTGCTCCATCAATATCGGCGACGGGCCGCTGGTATTCAGCAACCTGGCGTATAAACCCTGTGCAGTTCACTACGACACGGTGCAGTTTTACCACGGTATGGCCTGCTACATCGTGGAAGAGAACGGGCAACTCTGCGTGCGCAGGAATCATTACTACCCGCATATTCCGCGCATCAAATTCGCCACCGTCAAAGAGAACCCGCATCTTGGCATCACCTTTGATACGCCGCTTTATCAACGCTACCGCGCCGCGCCGGAACGTTTCCACTTTCTGGGGCATGTCGATAACTATGTCCGGGAAATCATGGGGATGCTCGAGTATCAGGATGATTTATTCCCGCTCTGCCAGGAGGACGCATGATGGAAACGCAATCTGTTGCAGGTGTTGCCTGTAGCGACCTGCATCAGGCGATGGCGCGGATTGATGGCGCTGCGCTGGCGCGTCTGGAGCAGGCCATCGCTGAAGCGAACGCGATATTTGTTTTTGGCGCAGGGCGTTCGCTGTTAATGCTGAAAGCTGTTGCGATGCGCCTGATGCATATCGGCCTGAAGGTGCATGTGGTCGGTGATGTGATAACGCCTGCACTGCAAAAAGGCGACCTGCTACTGTTGGCCAGCGCATCGGGCGAAACGGCTTCGCTGGTGAATGTGGCAACGAAAGCGAAGCAACTGGGTGGCGCTGTGGCCTTGCTGACCATTTTCCCCGACTCCACGTTGGGGAAACTGGCGGATGTGGTGGTCAGGATCCCGGCCTACACCGACAAACTGCCGGATGGACCCGAGAATGTGAAAGGCATTCTGCCCGGCGGCAGCCTGTTTGAAGAAGCCGTTATGGTGCTGGGGGATGCCATGATAGTGAATCTGGCCCAGTCGACGGGATATCGCTTAACCAAAGGTTTTGCGCTGCACGCCAACCTCGAATAAGTCATTCGATACAAGGAAACCAACATGAAATTACAGCTTGCCCTGGACGAGTTAACCCTGCCTGAAGCGCTGGTATTTATTGAGAAGGTGGTTGACGACGTTGATATTATTGAAGTGGGCACGCCTTTTCTTATTCGGGAAGGCGTGAATGCAATTAAAGCTATTAAAGAAAAATACCCGCATAAGGAAGTGCTGGCGGATGCGAAAATTATGGATGGCGGCCATTTTGAGTCGCAGCTGCTTTTCGACGCTGGGGCAGACTATGTCACGGTGTTAGGCGTGACCGACGTGCTGACGATCCAGTCATGCATCCGCGCGGCGAAAGAGGCCGGAAAGCAGGTGGTGGTGGATATGATCTGCGTCGACGATCTGCCCGCGCGGGTCCGCCTGCTGGAAGAGGCGGGCGCGGATATGCTGGCGGTACACACAGGCACCGACCAGCAGGCTGCAGGGCGCAAACCGATTGATGATTTGATAACGATGTTGAAGGCGCGCCGGAAAGCCCGGATTGCCGTGGCAGGTGGCATCAGCAGCCAGACGGTGAAGGACTATGCGCTGTTAGGCCCGGATGTGGTGATTGTGGGATCAGCGATCACGCATTCGGCAGATCCGGCAGGTGAAGCGAGGAAGATTTCACAGGTGTTGTTGCAGCATCACTGAGATTAGACGAGCAGAATGGCATCTGGCGCGATTGTGCGCCAGATGTCGACCAATAGTGGACATGCGAGTAAGTGAGTAAATTTTCTAAGGACATAACTGTTCCTTCAAAAAATATCTGGCCTGAATATAAACAACTCGATATTCTGAAATGCTTTGTATTTTTTGTGAACAGGAAAAAGTATGCTGAGTACGTTACCCGATTTACACAGAAGTTTTGCAGAGCAACTCAAACTTAAATTTCAGTCAGATTCGCGAATTCATTCCCTTCTTGCTGGCGGCTCGATGATTCATGGCGGATTTGATAAATACTCCGATCTCGATTTTGTCGTTGTCGTAGATCCTCTCTACTATGACGAAATTATGACGCAGCGTAGGGAACTTGCCGGAACATTAGGCCATCTGCTGCATGCTTTCACCGGGGAACATGTGGGAGAGCCTCGCCTGCTTATATGCCTGTATGGCCCTGAACTCCTCCATGTCGATCTGAAATTTGTCATCCTGGACATGCTCACTCAACGCGTTGAGGAGCCAGCGGTGTTATTTACCCGTGATAACACTGCTCTGAAGCGACAACTGGCAAAATTTAGTGCTCACTGGCCCAACATGACGCCGGAGTGGTTTGAGTCCCGAGCCTGGATCTGGCTTCATTACGCAGTGGTTAAACTGGGAAGGGGCGAACTCTTTGAGGCGATTGGTATGCTGGCATTCTTCCGGGAGCAGGTGCTGGGACCAATGCTGTACCGTCGCGCAAATCTACCGCAACGTGGGGTTCGCCGCATTGAATTCTACGGCATTGATCCTGATGGTCTGCTGACTTCCACGCTGGCAACGCACGATCGTGACTCCGTTGGTGTTGCCATCAGAATGGCTGTTGACGCTTATATCAATCTGCGGGCTGATGCTCTGCCTGAGAATATCGCAGATGATGCGGCACGATGGGCGGTTCTTACCATGTTGAAAGAGTATTCTGACAGGGGTTAAATTTATGCTCCGGTCGCTTACACGGCCGGAGTAAAAGTATCATCGGAGAGGCAGGCAATAGCCAAATCCCGAGGTGGATATCGCTATTTAGCGACTGCAATCCTTGCTAAAGCCAGGTTCAGGTGTGCGGGAAAGGGTAAATTTCAAATGTCGGCAGAGTGCCAACAGTGGAAGTTAGAGGGCCAGAGACTCTCTAAAAGTGATGGTTCTTTTTGCAGGGATACGTACAGTGGCGGCAGGTATGGTAGAGCTGATAAGCTATGTATAGAGTTAAAAATTCATTTAATCGCGAGATAACAGTCAAATTATGCAAAGAATTATTCCTGATAAAAATTGGTGGGATAACGAGAGTCATAATCGAAATGCAGCAACTGTATGCCCATACGCGAATTCGCATAGCTGCCCTCGATACCATGACAGTGTAGTTCTGCTTAAACGTAGCAAAATGATAGCGGGCATAACGGATACAAAAGAAGAGGAGTTGAGTGAGTATTGGGAAAGAACCAAATTTTCATCTTTATGTGATGAAGAATTACCCTCCGTTTGTTCAAATAAAAATGGAGGTGTTTCATCGCTCAGTAATTTTTGCCCTGAAATATCATATAAGTATTTTTACTATTATGCTGATTACATGTGTAAATATGTCGATGAAATAGATCAGGATACAGGTGTGCGTATTGCGAAAAACGATAATATAAAAAATGACTGGAAGTATTCATGGATGACCGTTACTCCTAGGTTTTATTTGGATTGCGATGTCTTTAGTCATGTTAAACAGTTCAATGAAACTTTGGGGAATGATTACTTAAAAAGATTGCACCCCAATATTGTTCAGCAAATAAGTAGAATGAATAATTGTTTAGATTCCAATGACCCGGCAGGAGCGTTGCACGCCGCCTCTAATATTTTAGAAACAATGGCGAAAGATATTTCTCAAAACCCAAATGTATCAAATCAATCATTGGGTGGTTTTTTTGAACAGTTCAAGAAAAAGTCAAACCTATCTAATAACCTTATTGTTGCGATTAAAGATATTTATGATTTGCGTAACAAATTACCTACTGCTGGACATGGAAGCCTAGACAAGCCTGAATTGACTATGGCAGATGCTATAGCTATTGCGGCAATGACAAAGGCGATATTAGAAATTGAATATCGAAGCAAGGCCATCTAATAAGTCAAATTCAACAACGCTTCAATTTCCCAGCGTTGTTGACGCTAGCAACAAGTCACCGCTGCTATAACGACAAAGAACGCAACCGCGCCGGTGGGTTTACTAAACCTACATACCCGACAAGGATTCCCGGATATGCCCAGGGCTATCAGTGAAACCCGGAGCCGCAGCTGGGGTGTATGCCCATGTTCGCATGGCCAATGTCAACTCAGCATTGAATTCACCGCAAGAACAGCAGCGTTTACTCACCTGCCCACTTTTAATAGCTTCATCTCGCGCTAGGCGCATTTGTACTCGAGCAGCCAGAAGAACTAACCGAGACCGGCCTCGGCCAGGTAACGGCTGAGTCCGCACTTTCTACGACCGTTTGCAGGAACATGCCCTGATGTTACGTACTTTAGTAGACCAGAATGACCGACTGCTTAGTGCCAAAAGCGGACATTGGTTGTACGTCTGGGCAAATATACAGTGTTATTTGCTTTCACCATAAAATAGGTACACTTTGAGCAAATTAACAGGAACATTTATCTGTTGCTAAAAAAGAAAAAATATTCTAGTTTAGACGCTTAGGGTGGACTGACTTAAAATTATAGGCCAAACAAAAGTAATAATGTGCCAGCATGCTTTGGGCAGGAGTTAACAGTAGTTTTTTGAATTTCAATAAATTAACGTCGGATGTTAATCTGGTAGAGCCAGATGAAACGTGTCGGCTCAATAAGGCATCATTCACTGAGTAGTAGCTATTGAATATAAAACAAATTAATTACTCAGCTGCCTATTCCTTTGCTGATACTGTTGTTTCTGCTGTGCGGAACCCATCAGAAATTGGAACAGGTGACATAATTGCTGATTTCTTTGAGTTTCGAACCCTGAATTTTTTTGAGCAAATTGAGAAGCCAAAAAAATACACTTTGCTTCATACCTTTATTTCCAGCGTAAATGGATTCGGAATACAGCACTACCTCGGAAAGGTTGATGCGGAAATCATCATATCTGACTATGGAGCATTACTTGATGGGGCAAACATTCCACGCCCAACATGGTTTACTGAACAAGATGTTAGCGATCATATACCTGAATTGAGAGAAATCATGGAGACTGCCACCGAAACAATTACTGAAGCAGCCTTCCAATTGCTATTTGCAGATAGAACATTTTTATATGAATTTAGTCTGTTTATTCAGCCATTTATTGCTCGGCTACAGCCCAATGAGCATCAATGCATTGCTAGCCTGGGAGTTATCAAGAGATCATACTTCCCCGTATGGTTAAAAAACGCAGTATTTCATCGTGACAAAGGAAGGTGCCAACTCTGTGGTTGTGATCTCACTAATATTTTAGTGCCAACAGAGTCTAGACACATAGATCATATGGTTCCGTTAAATGCATCAGGAACCAACGATCCGACAAATTTTCAACTCACATGTGAATCGTGTAACACATCTAAAGGGGCTCAAGTACTTGCAAACCCTCATTATACATATCCATATTGGTAGCCTAACAAGTGCAGGTTGTCGGATAAGTACTACGCTGCGCTCCGTACCTGCAGCAACTACAAGCGTCAATTTACACAAGGAGCCATCATGACTTTTTCAGACATGTTAAATGACAACGTCGTCCTGCTGAGAAATTTTCGTTGCGGCTTCGCTACACTACATAGATGCGCATGCGCGAGGTGTTAATGTCCGCTCCTCACCCACAGCGGACCTTTGGCTAAGTTAGCTTGTCCGTTCCATGCTAGGAGCGGACGTATCAAACTTCATAACAAGTAATGTCTGTGAGGCTGTTCACGCATTTTTTGTCTAAAGACGTTGTTTGACGTATTGCACTATTCTGATAATTGCTAAATGATGAAGAATTAACGATAAATGCTTTATAGCTATACGGGGAAGGATGATGGAAACTAAACTATCAACTAATTTTATAGACGTAATTGAAAATACTATCGGTAGACCACTGTTAAAAAAAGAGTTACTTAAAAGACCTGTGGGAAGTAAAGAATTAGTAAATCTTGGCATGGCTCTTAATGATTTTAATAATCAATATAAGCTACCAATTAAAAAAGAAACTGATTTGAGGCCTTCTATATCGCCAAGACTTGACACAATATACGATTTGGGTTTCAACTATGTTAGTCGTATACATGATGTCTCTCAGTTCCAAGGTGCGTTCACAGGAGAACTAAAAAAGTATTTACTATATTGTCACGGTTTAGTGATAGAAGACCCTTTGGTTTATCTTTTAGACTATTTTAGACCCGGTAGTTCTAACAATCAGCATGCATTAGCGAGGCTGCCAGCGATAAATTCGTTGCTTCTGGAGTACAGTGATATTTCCGATTTAATAAGGTCTGGCATTGTTTTCCCAGTTTCTGAACCCCAATGCTCGGATAATGAAGTACCTTATCCAGAAGATTGCTTGTTAAAAGAGTTAAGTAAAAGAATAATCGATAAAAATGACACAATCCCCCAACTTGCTGCATTTGTTTTAAGAGAACAATTTAGGAAAAACAGTTTCATAATAATATAGATTCATTTTACCCAAGTTTCGAGCATGTTAGTGTCCTTAAAGAAATAATGAAGATTCAGCAAGAAAAATTTACTCGCAATGAGATTATAACACCTTTTGGAACTAATGTTATCGGTAGCATTTCTTTATTGAATATGAACAACATTTCGATTAAAGATATTTGTTACATGAGAAAGCAAGAAGAGCTATTTTCGGAATGGAGAGGTTTCTTAAACTCCACATTTAGGGAACTATACAACCATTCTTCTGACTACACTGATCTGGATAATGAGTTTTTATCTGAGGTGAGGAGTGAGTTTTCTAATTTAGAAATGAGAGTAAATAATCGATTAAGTAAGGCATTCTCTAATTCATCATTGATTAACACTGGTAAAAATATAAGCATTGGCGCTGTTTCAGGTGCGTTATCAGGAATAGTAACTGGAGATTTGAAAACAACTTTCTTTATGACATTATTCGGCGGTATGCTTTCCGGGGGAATGCAACCAAGTGTTGAAGCAGTTTTAGACTTGGTGAAAAATGAATCTCGTCGTAAAGAGACGAAAGTTATAAAAAATCATTTCTTAACTCTCGGTTTACCATCATAGTAGAAATACACATAAAGGTATAGCTCATCTCTCGTTAGTATGCTTCCAATGGCTAGCGTATATAAGTATCTATGTCAGCTCTTCGCTCAAAGCTGGCCATGCTTTCTAATCATTCCTGTGCTTTGACTGGTTTGCTGGGTTAAGGGCTTTACCAATCTGACGTAGCAGAAAGGTACCGCCCTTAAAGTAATGGCATTATGGGCATTCAGGTTTACCGCTCTCCAGACTGCGATGCACCGCTTCGCAAATCCGGCTGACCGCCAGTCCGTCCACCGCGGTGACCGGGTACGGCGCTTTATACCTGACCGACCGCACAAAATCATTGATGGGGTCGATACCGAAACCGCTGGCGACGCCGTTGCGGTAATTGATGAAATAGCTGTTGGGCGTGAGCGTCATGCCCGGTGTAGTGATTTCCAGCC
The DNA here is from genome assembly GCF_009176645.1 of Enterobacter oligotrophicus. Classification (NCBI taxonomy): domain Bacteria; kingdom Pseudomonadati; phylum Pseudomonadota; class Gammaproteobacteria; order Enterobacterales; family Enterobacteriaceae; genus Enterobacter; species Enterobacter oligotrophicus. The sequence continues at coordinate 1,309,362 of NZ_AP019007.1, read as the reverse complement.
CGCGATGCTGTGAGGTGTTGCGGATATACGTTGTCTCGCAGAGAATATCGATACGCCCGTCGTTGTCCTTCGGAAAGCCCTCCGGCAACACCCACGAGTTTTCCACCACCCACGAACTGCCGTCGGCCATCGTCAGCAAGCTCTGCACGTTGTCGAAGGTGTCGAGGCCGCATTCAACCATCAGCCGCTTTTGTCCCACGGCATATACTGACACCACCTCCTGGCCGGAGAGATGGCGCACCAGGTCGAAGCAGTGGGAACCGAGAAACCACACCGGGGAGCTTGCGCCCGCCCAGTCCAGCCACTCCGTCGGCACGCTGATGACATCGTCCATGCTGATATGGCCGCGCAGGATCCGCCCGGCTTCCGGCTTCTCCAGCTCAGCCTTAATGCGCATTACTGCCGGGTCCCAGCGCTTGTGGAAATCGACGCCGACCAGCAGGTCCCGCTGCTGCGCCATCTCCACGATAAGCTCACATTCACGTACCGAGGTGGCGAGCGGTTTCTCCGCCAGCACATGTTTGCCGTAGCGCAGAGCGGTGAGGATGGACTCGGTGTGGTACGGGTCAGGCGTGGCCACCGAGACCACGTCGATGGCTTCCTCCTGTAGCAGGACATCCAGCCGGGTATAGCCCATCACGCCGTACGCCATGGCAAGGTCATCGCAGCGCTCTGTGTCGGTGTCACAGATAGCGACCAGCACCGTGTCCGGGTTGTGGCGGTACGCGTTCATATGGTGTTTGCCGTAAATACCTGCACCGACCACGGCGGCTCTGATTTTGTTCATCATTGCGTCCTCAGAATAAGCCCAGGGAAAACAGCCAGCCGATGATGACGGCCAGCGGTCCGGTCAGTTGTCTCGACAGCAGAAAGGCGGGTACACCTTTTGCGATGGTCTCCGGCTTTGCCTCCTGCATGGAAAGGCCTACCGGGACAAAATCGCAGCCGACCTGCACGTTGATGGCAAACAGCGCGGGCAGGGCGAAGGCCGGGGATATCGCGCCCGCACCAATCTGCGTGCCAATCATCACGCCAATCACCTGCGAGATGGCCGCGCCCGGCCCGAGCACCGGGGAGAGGAACGGAATGCCGCAAATCAGTGACAGCAACGCCAGCCCCCACAGTGAGTTCGCCAGCGGCGTCAGGGCATGGGCAATCAGGCTGCCGAGTGCGGTTTCCTGCACCAGGGCAATCAGCAGTGAGACAAAGGCCATAAACGGGATAACGTTGCGCAGCGACACGTCCACCGCCTCGCGGCTGGCGGCGAACAGCAGGGCGATAACGTGGCCGACAGCGGTGCCGGTCTGCTCGACCATGCGTACCAGCTTCTCCGCGCCACGGGGAGGTGGTGGTGTGGTGATAACCCGTGGTGCAGTGACTGGCACCGACTCCGGTTCACCGTCCGGGGCTTCGGCGGTATCCACCAGAACCAGTTGCTCCATCGTCACACCCGAAACGTAGTTATCCTAGGTAATAAACTGCGCCAGCGGTCCGGCGCGCCAGGTGGGGAGCACGTTGATGGTCGGAATGCCCTTCTGCGGGTAGAGGCCGCAGCGTAGAGACCCGGCGCAGTTAATCACCTCGCACAGGATGTCGTTATCTGGCGGAATGTCAGAGAAGCCGTTGACGATTTCCGATTCTGTGAGCGCGCCGATTTCTATCGCCACCGGATGAATCTCGCGTCCGGTCAGTGACAGCACCTTTTTGCCGCTGCCAACGGGCAGCCACAGCCCTTTACCGTAGCCGCCGGGACCGGGGGGAATAAGCACCGTGTTCATGGGCGTCCCTCCTCAATCACCAGATTGCCGTGCAGGTCATGGAGTTTCGGCACCGGGCCGGAGAGATGAACCGCGCCGACGTGGCAGGGATTCAGGTCGCCGTTGAACACCAGCGTCAGGTGGCCGAGCTCAAACAGCGCCTGCTGTGCACCTTTGCCAACACTGGTCACCAGATAATCATGGCCCGCCAGCAGCAGGTGGTCGCCGGGGAGTATCATTAGGCTCTCTTCCCGGAACGACGGCTCCAGTGACAGCGAGTAATCGAGGCAGTCCTTCGGCCCGTTGCTGTCGAAGGTGATGAGCATTTTGTCGGTGAGGCCGTCGGCGACAAACAGCCCGATGGCAGTAATACGTGCGCAGTAAATCATCATGGCGCGTTCCCCCGCTTGCTGAGCCGCAGGAACAGGTACTCGGTGATAATCCCGCGAATCAGGCCAATCAGCATGGCGGCAGCGATATAACGCAGCGCCAGCGAGGTGACGGGCAGGTCGAGCGCCTTAACCCCGGCGGCGACGCCGAGCCAGACAAACAGCTCTGAGGGCACCACGTGGGGAAACAGGCTGGTGAGGGGATGGGCAGTGGTGCCGAGCGCATCCTCGTAACCGGGCTTGCTCTTCTCGGGCAGAAGTTTGCCGAGCGTCAGCGCGCCGGGGCTGCTCATAAAGAACCAGCCGAGTACCGGCAGCACGCCGTAGGTGAGGATGCGCGAGCGGCCGAGCAGGGTGGCAACTTTCTCCATTCTGACGGTGCCGACCAGCTTCATCAGGAAGTTGATGGCCAGCAGCAGACAGATGAGCATCGGGATTAGCCCGGTCATCATGTCGAGAAAGATTTTGCCTGCGGTGCGGTCTGGAACAGGTGGATAAAGCCTTCAGCCAGGGAGACCAGAAACATGGCGGCCTCCTGTACTCAGTGCGATGGTGCATGGTTGTGGTTCGGTGTGCATAAACAACTCTCCTGTCAGGTGTCGTTGGTTAATGCGTCCTGCCACTCACAGCGCGGGTCGTTATGTCCCGGAGTTATCGGTTGTTGTCATGGGGTGAAGCGGTTTACGGGGTTCACGTTTGTTATTGGCGTTGAGGTAACGCTCCGGCCAGATCGCTGACGGATGCACGTCCAGCGCGATAGCAATCAGCCACTCGCCTTTCGGCCACGGGCGCGTCAGGGTATTCGACAGCGTTGACGAGGCCAGTCCCGCTTCCCGCGATAGTTTCGCCAGACTGGTACCGCGCTTGTGTAAGGCGGCGACGATGTCGGCGGGGTGCCAGTCTTTGGTTGTTGACTTTTTCATCGGTTTTCTCTTTTTAACCGTGATAAATCACGCAATTCTTGAATTTAGCTCCAAATGTAATCAAAATTCAAGTAATACATGAATAGGTAAGGGAATACCTGAAGATGGTTGCTGCCCAGAGAGGGATAATTCCTGCATGTTCAGGTGCAGGATTGCAATCGTGATTGGTAAAAGATTAAAGATTTCAAGAGTCAGGGCTGATCTGACGCAAGCGGAATTGGGTGTACTCGCAGGGCTGGATGAAGAATCCGCAAGCGCGCGTATCAGTTCGTATGAAAAGGAAGTCCATGCACCCGATTTCAAGCTTGTCTGTAAGCTGGCGGCAGCGCTTGATGTACCGGAAGCGTATTTTTATGCTGTTGACGATGAGCTTGCAGAATTGATCCTCCAGTATCACCGTTTTAAGAAAAATAACCCCGGGAGTACATTGATATTGTCTGGTAATATATGAAGTTATTTGCATTGATTGTTCATCCATTCGTGTTATTATTTAATAAATCAATGGGTTATATTTAATTTTAATGAAGGTGGTTTTTTTTCTGAAAAATACACCGTTTCGGTATTGAAACGGTGTATTTCGCTATTTTTTGAATGTTATTTATTAAATGTTATGGCTATCTATTAAGCCCGAAAGTTCGTTATAAATATTTGTGCTTTGAAATGCAGTTGCTGAGTATGCTATTCTTAAATGTGATTCAACTTTTTCTTGAGTTATATTCTTATCACGGGAAAATTCTGAGTGAAAGGCCATCATGGTGATATACGTAAAGTCATGTCCATTGCAAACATATTTATAATCTGCTTGTTTGTTATAAAGTAATTGGTACTCTTTTTTCAAAAAATTGAAATCACAGTGTGGAGGTTTTCGAGGACTTCTGTCGAGGATGTGCTGAATGTAATTATCTATGTCTATATTCGCACTAAAGTCCACAAAGGTTATGAAGTTATCGTATTTCATTCCCTTAAACATTAACAATAAATTATTTTTGAAATTAAGCCATTTTAGTATTCCTATTTTGTAAGTTACGTCAATTATAGATTCTTTAAGATTATTTCGTATATCTTCAAGAGTATGTATTCTAAGTATACTTGTCTTTAAGAACTCAGAAATAAATTTGTCAAATGAACCACCTTCTATTAACATCATTTCGAGATCGTGACAGTCCGTAAAATGAATGTTTTCGTAGCTGTTACCTTCTAAAATATCAAAGTCAGCATCGCATAAACCATATACGTTTTGTTTGCCATGAGAGCGCAATAATTGCACAGCATTTATTACTTCTGGTTTACCACTACACGGCGAATCATAATGGATTCTCTCATCTGCAAAATGAGTATTAAGAAATCTAATATCACTTTCTCCTTCTAGAGTGAAAAAAATCTTCCTGCTATATTTTGGTGATCTAAAAAGCAAAAGCATTCCAGATATCCAGTCTGAAACACCGGTGATATCACGGAGGCTGTTCATTGTCCCTCCATGTTTTTATTGTTATTCTCGAATAAATCGTAAGTTATATCCCAATTATTATTAACTATTTGAGGCGAGTGTGTAGCAATAATTATTTTAGAGAACTCATTAAGTTTTTGTATTCTTGCTATTGAATCAAGAAATTCTTTTTGCCAAGCAACATGTAAAGAGATTTCTGGTTCATCAATAAGAATTACTGAATTTTGTTTAGCTTTGAATATAAGATCAAAATAGATGACTATTTGGTTTTGCTCACCTGAAGATAAGTTACTTAATGATATTTTTTCTCCATTATCACTTTGAAAATAAAATCCATGCTCGTTACTGATCTTGATTTCTTTAAATGCAAGCATTTTTTCGTTCAATAAATTAACAAATAAATTTATTTTTTCAAATAATTCTTCATAAGGTGATAGTTTTTCTAAAGCATCTGAAATATACAGATTTAAAACGGTTGAGTACTCTTTTCCTAATGTTGCATTGCTGAATTTTCTAGGGATAAAAGTATCTTCAGACTTTATTATCCCGAACTTCATAAAAAGTTCTCTTTTTCTCTGAATGCCTATCAATCTGTCATTGATAGAAGTTGAAGATATATTTTCGTTAATGCTATCAAATAATCTTGCTGGAAATGTGGAGTCAAGTCTTTGGCTTATTTGTGCTGATTCCTCAGCAGCTCTTTTTATCAACTCAAGAAGGAAATTTGCTTGTGACTCGATTGCTGATTTTTCATTTTTTATATTCTCTATCCTTTGCGCTTTGATAAAAGTTAACTCTGCATTAGGAATGGATTTATCCAAGAAATCACTTTTATGATGCTTTTCTTTATGAAGTTTTATTTTTTTAATTTTATAGTAATTTAATATTTCCTCATGATTGTATGATTTTAGTATAGAATCAGAATCTATGTTGTCACAGATTAATAGTTTATTATATATTTCATCAAAATAATCAACGTCAAGTTCTTTGTTTTTATTTAGAGTGAATACTTCCTGTCGTTTTTTATCGTTTACATAATCGACTACCGTAACTGCAACATTCTTATTTTTTTGTTTCTCTATACATAGTAATATGGTGTCAAGTTCAACTTTTATTTCTTCAAATCGCAAATCAAAGAAAAAATCTATATTTTTATTTAAAATGTTGTCAATTATCTTTAAAAGCATGGTTTTTCCGTAACCGTTTGGTCCGGTAATAATAATTGTTTCTGAGTTCCCTAAATCAATATCATAGTTTAAAATTCCGAACAAATTATTTACAGATATTCTTCTGAGTTCCATTGCAGTTCTCGACTTTTTATTAATGTTAGCAATGATTATATTATGAATATAAGATATGGGGAATAGTTAATGATATCAATATATTAAATTGTTACTGTAACGTGAAATCTCGCTTCTAAGCGCTTGAAATGTAAGTTGTTGTTATTGCTTTAACTTCGTATGTTGTTTATGCTTCGGAATTTTTCGGGCAAGTCCGTTCCCCTTATTCTCCCTTCCTTTCAGCCTTTGCCTTTTCACTCCCTTTTCGCCATTTTCATTCCTTCTGTTTTTGAGGTGGTACAGGTGGGACAAGTGGTACAACCGCGCCAGCCGTGGCTTTGCGCTGTACCACCTGAAAAATGCCAGTCGGAAAAGTGGGACAGATTTAGCAACGGCTGTCCCACCCTGTACCACCTTTTTTTAACCAAATTCTCTAAGGTGGGACGCTGTAACCCTCGCCAGCTCTGCGTGTACCACTTGTCCCACCCTGTACCACCTTTTTTTAAGACACGTGAGACTGCACTCAGATACTGAGGATGCGGGAGGTAAGCCGGTAAACCCTGGTTTTGCCGATCTCCGGCAGGCGAACCTGCGACTGGTATTTCCCGTCGCTGCCGAGCTGCAGGCATTCTGCTTCCTGGCATAATCTGGCCGCTCTGGCAGGACTGAATCCCCAGCATATTTCCCGCCAGCCCTCCGGCAGGATGAAGAACAGTGTGTGTTCCTCGCCCGTCAGCGGATCTTTTTCCACCCGGCGAAAGCCTGCCATATTCAGCGGGCGGTCCGGGCCATCCCACGAGGCAAAGCGGCTGTACTGGTGCGCGGTGATAAACCGTTTGATCTGCGCCAGCACGCCTTCATCTTCCTGGTTGGCAATATGGCCGCGCTCGTTCAGCCAGGCGTGCAGGCAGATCTGCACCGCCTCATACGCCGTGCCTTCCTGCCAGCCCGTGATGCCGTGCAGCGTCGCTATCTCTCCGGCCGCCGCCAGCAGGGCAAAACGGGCCACGATGCGCTGCACCTGGTTTCCAGCGTTGTCCGGCATCAGGGCGGTCTGGTAGCGGCGAAGTAACTCTCTCGCCAGCGTGGTGCTGGCGTCCTGGTCGTGGGTGAGGAAGGCCAGCCAGGCACGAAAGGCGGTGCCGTGAAAGCGGGCCACCCTGTCGCAGAGGGTATCGGCGAACTGCTGGCCGCTGGCAAAGCCGTGTAGCTGCTCAAACGCGCCATGCTGCCCGGTGTCGCTGGGGATTTGTACCATGCGCACGTCCATCCCGGCGTAGAGACGCTCCCCGGCGCGTTCGGTGTGTTCCGCCAGCGACAGCTCCCCGGTGGAGAACAGCAGCAGCGTCCAGTGCCTGCGGCTGCGTACCTCGCCGTCGGTGCGGGCGCGCCCCTTGCCCTGGCCGTTCGCCAGCATATAGGCAATCATCCCGGCTTCACGCGGATCCACTTCGCGCAGTTCATCGAGCGGCAGCAGGGCATCATTGTGGCGACTGGCAATTCCCTCCAGCGCATTCCCGGTGGCCCGCCAGGAGTGCCAGTAATCCGTGCCACCGCAGACGGAAGCGGCCACTTTCATCACCGTGGTCTTGCCATCGGTGGACTCACCGCGCAGGTGGAAACCCCCGCCACACGTTCCGGTCAGGCGCAGCAGCGGGGTGGCCAGCGCACAGCAGACGGCAAAGACCAGACGCGAGTTGCCTGCACAGAGTGCGGCGACCTGCTCCTGCCACTCTGCCAGCGTCCCTGCCTGCGCAAAGCCACCAGTCAGGTAGTGGCTGCCCTGAAGGATGACATTGTCGCCACCGGGACCGATAACTTCATCCGGGAGCACGTATACCCCGTTGTGCCAGCCGGTTTTCTCCACGCAGGTGACCCGGCGTCCGGGGAGTGACCGCGAGATGTATTCACACAGCAGGCTGCGCAGGGCGGGGCGGGTGGAGATATAGGTCAGACCGTTCTCCAGCAGGATGCGCCGCAGCTCCTCGCCGTTGCCGCTGAGCATCGCCATCGGCATGGCCCAGCGCCGCAACTGCCCGGTGGTGGTGTGCCATTCCAGCAGTCGGCCATAGCTGCCGTCATGGCTGTCGCAGGTGATGGCGGTGACGCGCAGAGGGGAACAGATGCGCTGGGGCTGGACATCGCTTTCACCGTCCCGGCGTTCGGTGTGCTTGTCAAACCACAGTGCCTCTTCATCGAGGCGGAAGTGATCCGGCAGGATGTCGGAAGGCCTTTCCTGCCGCAGGCGTTCAAGCTGCCCGGTCCAGTTCTCCACTAACTCACCGTCGGGGGTCATCAGCCGCGCCATCTGCACACCCGCGTGTGCCAGTTTTACGGCGATTTTCAGCAGGTCTTCTTCGCGTATATCGCCGGTACGAAGTACACGGGCATAGAGCGTGTCGGGCCTGATAATGGTCAGGTTGTCCAGATCGGCCAGTTCATCCGGGCCGAGTACCACCGGGGGAATATCATCTTCCCGGTCGGGATCTTTTCGCCAGACGCGTGAGGTCTCCCATGCCAGGCTTCCGGCGAGGATCACCACTTCGAGCGTGCGGTCGGGAGACTGCTTGTTGAGAAAAGGGGCGCGTTTCATGATGGGGTATCGGTCGGCTCATCCCTGAGCGTGGATTAACGGATGGCGGTGCGGCGCTGTTGCCACTGGCGGATTTCAGCAGCATCAAAGACCACCAGTCGGGAAGAGAGATGGACGGGGCGGGGAAAGTCGGTGTTTTTAATCAGGCGGTAAACCGACGATTCACTCATCGCCAGAAACTGGACCACCTGCCGCATACGCACATTGCCGCTTTCGGGAAAAGCATCGTTACTGTCAGCACAGGTTTTCATGATTGCACCTCACGGGAACAGAGTGTCGAAGCGGTTATAGCGCGGAACGGGAAGGGGAGGTATAGGTCCGGGTTAAAAAGTGGAGTCCGGAGAGAAAATAATGAGTCCGGAAAGAGTCTCTTTGCCATCAAAACTGATGGCGTTAGATTAATTTATTGAAAATAAATGGTTTTTATTCATTTGAGCCCCGTCGAGATTAGATTTGCTATGGTTAACGAATGGCAACGCACGACTACAAACACTTCACTTGCAGTAAGAGGCGAGAGTGTATGTAGAATGTGAGAGGGGACGTCCTCATCACCGTAGCCAGATTCCAAAAACGAAGTCGCGCACCCAACCCAACAAAACAAACCAAATTCAGCGCCCTGAGATCAGTACGATACCGCACGTAGGCCATATATCCCGCTAAGAAAATGGTTCTCCTTGAAGAGTTAGTTCACTCAGCGGTTTTTTTAATTTAGTTGGTTGACAAAATCAGAAAAATGCGAAAATATATGGTTTACGAATCCAAAAAAAAGCGAAACTTGAAATGAGTGACAACCAGTTAGCACCTTGTTGGGAGTTTCAGCCTTATCTTGCTGAAAGCAATGTTCGTCAGCTGTTGGCTGAAATTGCTAACGTCTTGGAGCAGTTGTACTACCATAAGCACACATTGGATAGTAACTGGTCTGAAGGTGTAAGGGCTTACGATTGGGTGAGAAATCATCTGATTCAAAGCGAAGGTACTATTCCCGGCCTTGAAATGGTTTCGAAGGGATTAGACTATGTTGTAGCTCTAAATAAAGTGCCTTTGCAATTTTCTAAAGATTGCATTGATAACCCGAAGAAGAGACATCGTCTTCTCCGAAATAAAGTTGAGCATGAACAGCTTTCTTTGTTTGGTGAATGTGAGGCCGAGCAAGATATTACATGGCGAATTTTAGCCGAGCCATTTATATCCGAAGAAGAGGATGGTGAGCTAGAGTCCACATTGCCACGATGGGAGGTGGCTCTCGTTGGGTTTAACTCATATGGTGCACAGGTCAGTATGGTTTCTCACCAATCTACAGCTTCCGTACCACTTATGCCCCTTGATTCCAATACCCTTCCTGACGAAGCAGAGATCGGCAAAGCGTCTCTTCGTCGTCGTAAGAAAGATCAAGATTTGGATGTGAGTAACAATGGAACATCAGGTGATTGACTTCACTGATTATCGTGGGGATAAGCTCAAATTAGCTAGGATGGCTGTTGGGCTTTCTTGCGAAGAGTTAGCCGAAAAAATTGGCAAGACAAAACAATTCGTTAGTAAATTAGAAAAAGGGTTTAGGCCATCAGAGCAATTGTTAGAGTTAATAGCTTCGGCTCTTATGATTAAACCTGATTTCCTATTTACTGAAAGAAAATATGCCCTGGAAAGCGATGTTTGCCATTTCAGGAGTAAAAAGTCCAGAACTCAAACTCTTACTAATAGTGTTCTGGCCAGAGCGGAGATTCTTAATATTTTAATCTCCGCGGTTGAAGGCGAAATTGAATTCCCTGATGTCAATATACCGGAACATCCTGGCACTGAATTACTTACTCCAAATGATATCGAACGTGTGGCAGAAGACTGTCGGCGTGCCTGGAATTTGGGGCTGGGTCCAATCTCGTCGATGGTTAAGTTGGTGGAGAGTTTAGGGGTAATAGTTGCTCATGTAACGGGGGTAGATGATCGCGTTGATGCTTTTACTGTCCACAATAACAGGCCTGTCATCATCAGGAATAATGTCAAAAAAAGCATATGTAGATTTCGCTCAGATATAGGCCATGAATTGGGGCACTTGGTCATGCATGAAGGCATAACTACTGGCGATAAAATGACGGAATCACAAGCTGATCGCTTTTCGAGCGCATTGCTTGTTCCACGATTATCTTTCATAAAGGAATTTCCACGCATAAGAGGCAAACAATTCGATTGGAACGCTTTGGTTGATTTTAAACTTAGGTGGAAAATAAGCCTTAAAATGTGCATTTATCGAGCCAGTACATTGGGGCTATTAACCCAGGAACAGGCTAGAACTGGTTATATGCATCTGAACTCCAAAGGGTATACCAAAGTGGAACCTGGTGATGAATTCTTACGCCCTGAAGAACCAAGTATGCTAGCCGAAGCGATCGAAATGTTGGACGATGTTGCATGGATGAAGATTCTTATGAAAACCGGTTTAAGCCAAGAGTTAATTAGGGAATTGTTCTCAGTCAACCGACCGATTTCCAATCCCAGAAACTTGTTCCAACTTATTTGACTCATTGCTTTGTAAATAACCCGCTATTGGCGGGTTATTGTATTTAATACAAAGAGTTAGGGTGGCGTGAAAATTGAAGTTACAATCGACTACCATCATCCCAGCACAGACACCTACTTTTCCTTCCCTCGCCCCATCTTCTGCACTTCATAAAACGTCCCCCTACCAAGCCCATCCGACGGCAATTCCCGCTCCTGCGCCAGCGTTTTCAGCTTACGAAGTATCCGATCCGAAGCCGGTTTATCTGACGTTCCATAACGCCCGTCAGTCTCCTCAACCAGAAGCTGAACCAGTAGCCAGCAGAGTCGGGCAGTATTTTTTCGAGCCTTGTCGCGTTTATGCATTCCACGCAGGGAAGGTTGTGCTGAAGCAGTGAGGTCCGGTAGCGCATCATCACCGAGCGTTTTCAGCCACTTGCGGCCACGGCTGTTGCGTGACAGTTTCATCACCGCCATCAGGCTGCGGGCCTTAATTTCTGGCGGTGTGAGTTCGTCATCAATAAGCCGCCAGGCCAGGGCAAACATCTCATCGGCATAGAACATGCGTTTGTTCGCCGGGGCGCTGACCATGCCTGTAGCTTTGATGGTGCGGCTGATGGCGTCGTGCAGGATACGGTAATTTTCCTGATGTTCTTCCGGCAGGGCATTTGCCGGTTGGGAAGCATCAAGGCCGAGAAGCAGAAGGGCGAGATGCCGCGCTTCCAGCAGCGGCATATCACATTCCCGTTCAAACAGATTCTGACGAATGGGGCTGGTCACATTATTCTCCTTCCACGATCCGCAGCGGTTCTTCTTCGCCGAGCAATGCTTGCCGTCGGGCCGCATCAACGTAGTTTCCCCACCATTGCATCAGCGGTCGCCTTTGTTCCAGATAGTCGCTGCGGTTGTAGGCCGCTTCGATCTCGTCTTCTTTCTGGTGTGCCAGCGCAGATTCCAGAACTTCACGGGGAAAATGACCTGCCCCCGCCGTTCTGGCGATGCTGCGCATGCCGTGGGCGACCAGCTCACCGCCAAACCCCATACGGATAAGCGCGGCGTTGGCAGTCTGCTGGTGCATGTGTTCCAGTGGTTTACGAATACTGGGGAAGACCCACGGACGATGGCGGCTGACGGGCTCCATGATCTGAAGAACGCGCAGCGCCTGTTTGCTGAGTGGCACCGTGTGAGAACGGTTCATCTTCATAAAGGTGTCAGGGATGCGCCATTCCGCTTTTTTCATATCGATGTCGCACCAGCGGGCGCTGACGGCTTCGCCGGGGCGAACCCAGGTCAGTAGCTCCCATTCGATAAGGCAGCGGGTTTCTTTGCGGATAGAGGTGTTCTGTAGCGCCAGCATCAGCCTGCCCAGCTCGCTGGGGGGAGGGCGGGCATGTTCTGCTTTTTCGGTTTTTTGAAGCGGGCGACCAGGTTGTCAGCCGGATTGAACTCGATGAGCTCTTCGGAGATGGCAAAGCGGAAGATTTCATTGAGCCGTGAGATGACCCGACGCAGCGTTTCGAGGATGCCCTGTTCTTCCAGCGGGGTGAGGTGCTCCTTGAGCATCTTCGGGCGGATCTCGGTGACGGGCATATTGCCCAGAGAAGGGAAGATGTGCATCTCCAGCGAGCGCCAGACATCTTTGGCGTGATCTTCGCTAAGATCGCTGGTCCGTTTCTTCTCTTTGAGCCACTGTTCCGCAACTTTTTCCAGCGTGCATTCATTCTGGATGCGTTTTTCTTCGGCTATTCCTGCTAAGTGTTGACGGGGATCTATACCCTGCCAGAGCAGTCGTCTGTACTTCGTGCGAGTTTCGCGAGCCATGGCCAGTGTAACGACCGGGTAAGGGCCAAGGCTGGTTTTGGTGCGCTTTTTGGTGACGGGATGATAATACTCGAAATGCCAGGCCTTCCTCCCTGAAGTCTTAACTAGCAAGTACAGGCCTTCACCGTCCCGTAGCTCATAATCTGTGCTACGGGGCTTCGCGCCAGCGATCTCCACATTTGTTAAGAGTTTCAGTTGCTTAGGCATGTTTTAGCACCACGCTTTTTTAGACCCACGATACCGTGGTGCTAAACATGGTGCCAAAAGGCCAAGATTCATACAGAGATCATGACCACACATGCAACAAAAAAGCCTGCAACTCGTTGAAGTTACAGGCTTTTTTAAGGTTCATGATGCATCATGAATGAATATTTGGTGGAGCTGGCGGGAGTTGAACCCGCGTCCGAAATTTCTACATCCTCGGTACTACATGCTTAGTTTGTCTTTACATTCGCACGTCAGCTGCGGGCAAACACGCCACTAACGAACTAGCCTGATTAGTTTTAACGCTTCAACCCCAGGCAGGGCATCCACGCGATCTCTTTTGGGTTTGACCTCTCTTTGATCCCCGTCTTAAGAGCGGAAGCTAGGGAGAGAGGGCTCAGAGCAGGTTATTAAGCTGCTAAAGCGTAGTTTTCGTCGTTTGCGACTATTTTTTGCGGCTTTTAACGAGGCAAACCGCCCCTCGGCATGCACCTTGGGTTTCGCAAATCCCGTCGAATCCAGAATCAGCCCCAATAGTGTTGAACTCAGTATACCAGATTTCACTTCCTGGTTACCAGCCCGGAACGCTAACTTATTGAATTGTACAATAAGCGCGCAGAATCAACGCCCTGCGTTTTTCATAATACGTGCTTTATCGAGCTGCCACTCGCGTTCTTTCAGGTCAGTACGTTTGTCGTGCTGTTTCTTACCTTTGGCAACGCCGACTTTCACTTTGCACCAGGCATTTTTCCAGTACAGTGACAGCGCGACCACGGTGAAACCTTCACGGTTAATACGTCCGTAGAGGGATTCCAGTTCACGCTTGTTCAGCAGCAGCTTACGGGTGCGCGTTGGGTCACACACATAATGTGAAGAGGCGACAGTCAGCGGTGTAAAGTTGGCACCGAACAGGAAGGCTTCGCCGTCTTTCAGGATCACATAGCTATCGCCGATGTTCGCTTTCCCGGCGCGCAGCGATTTAACTTCCCAGCCCTGCAGTGCAAGACCTGCTTCGAATTCTTCTTCGATAAAATACTCGTGGCGAGCACGCTTGTTGAGCGCAATGGTCGCCGAGCCTGGTTTATGTGCTTTTTTCTTCGTCATAAGTGTCGTAAAGCCGTCGGTAATCTGATTTCAAAAAGTCACCTCATTGCGTCCTGTGAGGTCTAACGCGCTATCTTAGCACGAGATAAGGCTTAGCGTTTTTTTAACAAGGGATAAATGTTATTATTTGTTTGTTGTGTGACCATGGAAAATGCTATGCCTCAGATTAGCCGTACTGCGCTTGTCCCCTACAGCGCGGAACAAATGTATCAGTTAGTGAACGATGTCCAGTCTTATCCGCAGTTTCTTCCGGGATGTACCGGCAGCAGGGTACTGGAATCAGGCCCGACGCAGATGACGGCGGCGGTCGATGTCTCCAAAGCGGGGATCAGCAAGACGTTCACCACCCGCAATACGCTGACTGATAATCAGAGTATTTTGATGCATCTGGTGGATGGTCCATTTAAAAAATTGATGGGAGGGTGGAAATTTACGCCGCTGAGCGCTGACGCCTGTCGCATCGAATTCCATCTGGACTTTGAATTTACCAATAAGCTGATTGAGCTTGCGTTTGGCCGCATCTTTAAAGAACTGGCGTCGAACATGGTTCAGGCGTTCACCACTCGCGCCAAAGAGGTTTACAGTGTCGCATAAGATATCTGTAGAAGTGGTGTATGCGCTGCCGGAAAAGCAGTATCTGCAGGGCGTGACGCTGGAAGAGGGGGCAACCGTTGAAGCGGCTATACGTGCTTCTGGTATCCTTGAGCTTCGTAGCGACATTGACCTGGCGAAGAATAAAGTCGGCATTTATAGCCGTCCGGTGAAACTGTCTGACGTGCTGAAAGAAGGCGACAGGGTTGAGATTTATCGCCCGCTTATTGCTGACCCTAAAGAGTTGCGTCGTCAGCGAGCGGAGAAATCGGGTAAGTAGTACGTTTGTCCCTGGTGGCGCTGCGCTTACCGGGGCTACGAGTCTGTGCTAGCGTTCAGATACAAAAAAAGGTGCTCAATGAGCACCTTTTTGCATTTCTGACACCGGATTACCTGGTCAGGGCAGGTTTATTGTCGATGTTGGTCAACACACCGGCGCTGCTGAAGGTCAGCGTCAGGGTCTGCTGGGTCACACCTTCGTGGCCAGGTTGCTGACGGAAAACATAGAACCAGGTGTTTGTCCCGAATGGATCGGACATCATCGGGGTTCCCAGTGCATAAGCGACCTGCTGTTGTGTCATCCCCACACGGATTTTGGACACATCGTTAGGGGTAAGGTAGTTCCCCTGGTTGATGTCAGGACGGTAAACCACTTTCTCCAGAGTGGAACAGCCTGCGGTCAACATCAGAAGAACCGCTGCGGCAGCGGTCAGCATTTTACAACGCATAGTGATTTGATTCCTTTTCGGGCCCGAGCAGAACGCGGCTCATATGTTATATGCCGATGATAATAGACCTTGCCCCACTTTGAAACCGGTCTGGCGGCGTTTTTGTTGTTCTGTATGACCCTGAGATCCCGAAAAAGTTTATGCCGCCAGCAGTTCTTTTGCGTTCGCGAGCGTATTGCGGGTGACTTCACTGCCACCGAGCAGGCGCGCCAGTTCCTGCAGACGTGCGCGTTTATCCAGCGGTTTCATGTGCGTTTCGGTCATTTCTCCGTCTGTTTCTTTGCTGACGATAAAGTGATGATGACCACAGCCCGCGACCTGCGGCAGGTGGGTAACGCACATTACCTGCGTTGATTCACCCAACTGGCGTAACAGTTTGCCCACGACCGCCGCCGTCGGGCCACTGATCCCCACGTCCACTTCATCGAAAATCAGCGCCGGGGTTTCCATTTTACGTGCGGTAATGACCTGAATCGCCAGTGCAATACGCGACAGCTCGCCGCCGGAGGCGACTTTAGAGATGGCCTGTAAAGGCTGGCCTGGGTTCGTGGTGACGCGGAATTCGATGCGATCGGCCCCTTCTGCCGTGAGATGGTTCTCTTCAAAGCGGACATCAATCGTGAACACGCCGTGTGGCATCGCCAGTGTGTGCATGCTGTCGGTGATGTGCTGGCTTAACTCTTGCGCGTAATGCTGACGGATATTATGCAGCTGTTTTGCCGTTGCCAGCGCCTGCTGGTGATGCAGGTTTACCGCCAGGGATAAGGTTTCCAGCGAGTCAGCCTGATCGTCGAGCTGCTGCTGTTCTTCCAGCAGAGACTGATAGTAGTTTGGCAGTTCTTCCGGCGTGACGTGGTGCTTGCGCGCCAGTGAGATCTGACGGGAAATGCGTTGCTCCAGTTCAAACAGACGGTTCGGATCGAGATCCAGACGTTCACAGTAGTGACGAAGTTCATCACCAGCTTCTGAGAGTTGAATTGCAGCCTCTTCCAGCATATCCAGCACGCCAGAGAGTTTACTGTCCATGCCAGTCAGTTCGGTAACAAGTTGACGCACATTGTACAGTTGGCTCTGCAGGTTTACGTCTTCACCATCTGCCAGCATATTCAGGGCGTTCTGGCTGGTTGAGAGCAAGTGGCCGCTGTTCGCCAGGCGCTTGTACTCTTCGTCAATTTGCTCAAACTCACCCGACTGAGGATTAAATTCGTTCAGTTCTTTAAGCTGGTATTCCAGCAGTTCTGCGCGGGCGGCACGCTCCTGGCTTTGCTGCTGGTGCTGGGCGAGCTCACGGCAGCTTTGATGCCACTGACGGTAGTGCTCTGCCATCAGTTGAGTAAGCGCGTACTCACCTGCGTAGCCATCAAGCAGTGCTTTCTGCTGTTCCGGTTTAACGAGTTGCTGATGTGCGTGCTGTCCATGGATCTGAATGAGTAACTGGCCGAGCTCACGAAGCTGGGAAAGCGGGACCGCAGTGCCATTGATAAAACCACGTGAACGGCCATCGCTGCTGATCACTCGGCGAAGTAAACACTCACGTCCATCTTCCAGCTGGTTCGCTTCCAGCCAGCGGAGAGCCGCAGGGGTATCTTTCAGGGAGAAGCGGGCACAGAGGTCTGCACGGTTTGCTCCCGTGCGCACCATGTCACCCTCTGCACGGCCGCCGAGGCACAAGCCGAGGGCATCAATGGCAATGGATTTACCTGCACCGGTTTCCCCGGTGATCGCCGTCATGCCGCTGTGGAAATCGATCTCAAGCTCACGAACAATGGCAAAGTTGCTGATGGTCAGTTGTGCCAGCATAATTGTTTTCCTGTATGAAAAACCATAACTGTGTTTACATACAGTATAAACTGGTTTTTTATACAGTAAAGTGTTGGATGCAAAATCAGAACAATTTTTTTGACCAGCCAAGTTTTGAGCTTAACGTATTGAAATAGCTGTAATCTTTCGGATGAATCAGATTCAGGTGATAATCACACCGACGAATCAGGACATCTTCGCCCTCCTGGATAGGCAGCGCGATCTGGCTGTCGCAGCTGATCTCCAGGTCATTACGGCGGTGCGAGAAGCGCAGGCGAATGGTGCTGCTGCCGTTAATTACCAGCGGGCGGGCAGAGAGCGTATGCGGGAACATCGGTACCAGCGTAATGGCGTCCAGCGAGGGGGTCAGAATCGGGCCACCCGCAGAAAGGGAGTAGGCGGTTGAGCCCGTCGGCGTGGAGATAATCAGCCCGTCTGAGCGCTGTGAGAAAGCAAAGATTTCGTCGATATACACTTCGAACTCAATCATGTGCGCTACCTTTCCGGGGTGGAGAACCACCTCGTTAATGGCGGTGCTGATGCGCTTCTGGCAGTCCTGCTGGCACACCTGCGCTTCCAGTAAAAAGCGTTTTTCACTGATATAGTGGCCTTCCAGCACATCGGCCAGTTGTTGTTGAGCATTGTCCGGGTCGAGGTCCGTCAGAAAACCGAGATTGCCACGGTTAATACCGATAACCTTGATATCATAGCGAGCAAGGGTTCTGGCTGCGCCCAGCATGTTGCCGTCGCCGCCAACCACCACGGCGAGATCTGCCTGTTGGCCAATTTCCGCCAGCGTGCCGGTTTTGACGCCCTTAAGCTGCAGCTCCTGGGCGATTTGCTGCTCGACCATCACTTCATAGCCTTTACCACACAGCCAGCGATACAACATTTCATGTGTCGTCAATGCAGTAGGGTGACGCGGATGCCCGACGATCCCAATGCACCTGAAATGATTATTCATTTTCTGGAGGTCCTTGTGCCTGATGAATGATGACAATCTGTCTTGTTCCCTTGAATCCCGGAAACTGATCCCCATAATAAGCGAAGTTAGCGAGATGAATGCAGAAAAACGCGGAGAAATTCATGAGTAGTAAAGAACAGAAAACGCCTGAGGGGCAAGCCCCTGAAGAAATTATCACGGAACAGCACGACGAAGTTGAGGCTGTAGAGCCAGACGCGTCTGCTGAGCAGGTGGACCCGCGCGATGAAAAAATTGCGAATCTGGAAGCTCAGTTAGTCGAAGCGCAGAATCGCGAACGCGATGGTGTGCTGCGCATCAAAGCGGAAATGGAAAACCTGCGTCGTCGTACCGAGCTGGACGTTGAAAAAGCACATAAATTTGCGCTGGAGAAATTCGTCAACGAACTGCTGCCGGTGATTGATAGCCTGGATCGCGCGCTGGAAGTGGCGGATAAAGCGAATCCGGACAACGCGGCGATGATCGAGGGTATCGAACTGACGCTGAAATCCATGCTGGATGTGGTGCGTAAGTTTGGCGTGGAAGTGATTGCCGATACCAACGTACCGCTGGACCCGAACGTTCACCAGGCGATTGCGATGGTGGAATCAGAAGATGTCGACGCCGGTAACGTACTTGGCGTGATGCAGAAAGGTTACACCCTGAACGGCCGTACTATTCGCGCTGCGATGGTGACCGTGGCGAAAGCGAAAGCGTAATGTGCCATCCGTAGTGCCGGGTGGCGGCGTTCGCCTTACCCGGCCTACATTTTATTCGGCAATACTTTCCCGAAGTGGCGTGACGGGCAGAACCTTCACCTGCTTGATCATATTGTCCTGCACGTCCAGGATATCAATGTCGTACTGCTCAATACGCACCCGTGTGCCTGCCGCCGGGATCTCTTCCAGCGCTTCCAGAATCATCCCGTTCATCGTGCGCGCCTCATCTTCCGGCAGATGCCAGTTGAAGGCTTTGTTGATTTCACGAATATTGGCGCTCCCGTCAATCAACACCGAGCCATCGTTTTGCGGGGTGACTTCCTCTGCAAGAGAAGGTGACATTGACGTGGTGAAGTCTCCAACAATCTCTTCCAGAATATCTTCGACCGTCACAAGCCCCTGAATATCACCGTATTCATCAACCACCAGGCCCACTTTTTTCTTATTACGCTGGAATTTCACCAGTTGTGTGCTGAGCGGTGTTCCTTCGGGGACGTAGTAAATCTCGTCGGCGGCGCGCAGCATCACCTCTTTGGTGAACTCGTTTTTCTCGGTCATCAGACGGTAGGCCTCGCGCACGCGCAACATGCTAATGGCATCGTCCAGCGAGTCGCGATAGAGCACAATGCGCCCGTGCGGGGAGTGCGTCAGCTGACGGACGATGGCCTTCCAGTCATCATTGATATCAATACCAACAATCTCATTGCGCGGCACCATGATATCGTCGACGCTGACTTTCTCCAGATCCAGTACGGACAGGAGCATGTCCTGATTGCGGCGGGAAATCTGCGAGCGGGATTCATTCACAATAGTGCGAAGCTCGTCTTTGCTGAGTGCGCTGCTGATGGTGACGTCCGCTTTGATGCCCACCATCCGCATCAGCAGGCGGGTGACCATATTCAGCAGCCAGACCAGCGGCATCATCAGAATAAGCAGCGGTGCCAGCAGGAAGCTGCTCGGGTAGGCCACCTTCTCCGGGTAAAGTGCGGCGATGGTTTTGGGCAGCACTTCGGCAAACACCAGCACCACGAACGTCAGGACACCAGTGGCAATGGCGACCCCGGCGTTACCGTACAGGCGCATGCCGACGATGGTGCCCAGCGCAGAAGCGAGAATGTTGACCAGGTTGTTACCAATTAGCACCAGGCTAATCAGGCGGTCGGGCTTACGCAGCAGCTTTTCGACACGGCGTGCGGCACGATTACCGTGCTTCGCGCGATGACGTAACCGGTAGCGGTTCAACGTCATCATGCCGGTTTCCGAGCCAGAGAAATAGGCAGAGATGACCACCATGATGATCAGCGTGACGATCAGCGCGGTGGTAGAGATGTGTTCCAGGGGGAACTCCTTTGTTACTTAGCCAGCAAATTGCTGTATGAAGCGGCTGCCAAAATAGGCAAGGGTGAGAATACCCGCACCCGCGACGTTGAACCAGACCACGCGACGACCGCGCCAGCCTTCATGATAATGACCCCATAACAGGACAATATAGACAAACCACGCGATGATGGAGAGAACGGCTTTGTCGATATTCTCCACGCTGAACAGGTTCTTCATGTAAAACAGGCCGGTACAGAGCGTCAGCGTCAGCAGTACGACACCGACCTGAGTGATATGAAACATCTTACGCTCAATGACCATCAGCGGTGGCATTTCATGGTTAAAGGCCAGCTTTTTGTTTTTCAACTGATAGTCAATCCAGGCGAGCTGCATGGCGTAGAGCGCGGCGATGATTAATGTTGCGTAGGAGAACAATGACAGGCCAATGTGCACCAGCATTCCCGGAGTGGCTTCCAGATGAGTAATGAATTCATTGGGCATAAAGGTGGCCAGGGCCAGATTGATCAGCGCGAAGGCATACACAATTGGCAGCAGCAGCCAGCCGCGATTTTTTGAGGCGACAATGGTCATCACCGTACAGATCATCAGGCTGACCAGTGAGCCGACGTTCAGCACGCTCAGATTTTGCACGCTGCCATCACCGGGAATGATGCGAGATTCCAGCGCAAAAGCGTGACTTACCAGTGCGATCACTGCCGAAAGGATAGCCATGCGCCGCCAGCCGCTGTTTTTTTGCAGCAGGCCGGGAATGATCAGCGCGAGGCTGACAGAGTAGGCAACAAGAGCGATCAGTGCGAAAACAGGCATATAGGCGTCGACAGTTGTCTTAATAAGAAAGAGAAGCAGTATAACGTTACGTGACGCCTGCTCCAACCGTTGCATAACAACAAAGCTGCCTTCATGTTATACTCCGGCAAAATTCTGTGTATGTGTCGCTCACGCGACCCAACGTTTCTACCCCAGGCGAGAGACAATGTTTGATAATTTAACCGATCGTTTGTCGCGCACGCTGCGCAACATCAGCGGCCGCGGACGCCTTACCGAAGAGAATGTTAAAGAGACGCTGCGCGAAGTGCGCATGGCGCTGCTCGAAGCCGACGTGGCGCTGCCTGTCGTGCGTGATTTTATCAACCGCGTGAAAGAGAAGGCGGTTGGTCATGAAGTTAATAAGAGCCTGACGCCGGGTCAGGAGTTCGTCAAGATCGTTCGTAACGAGCTGGTTGCGGCGATGGGCGAAGAGAATCAGGTGCTGAACCTGGCCGCTCAGCCACCGGCGGTTGTGCTGATGGCGGGTCTCCAGGGGGCGGGTAAAACGACCAGCGTCGGTAAGCTGGGTAAATTCCTGCGCGAGAAGCACAAGAAAAAGGTGCTGGTGGTTTCGGCGGACGTTTATCGCCCGGCGGCGATCAAACAGCTGGAAACCCTGGCGCAGCAGGTTGGCGTGGATTTCTTCCCGTCCGACGTCGCCCAGAAGCCAGTCGATATCGTTAATGCGGCGCTGAAAGAAGCGAAGCTGAAATTCTATGACGTGCTGCTGGTGGATACCGCCGGTCGTCTGCACGTTGACGAAGCGATGATGGACGAAATCAAGCAGGTGCATGCCTCTATCAACCCGGTAGAGACCCTGTTTGTTGTTGATGCCATGACCGGTCAGGACGCGGCGAATACCGCAAAAGCGTTTAACGAAGCGCTGCCGTTAACCGGCGTGGTGCTGACTAAAGTGGACGGCGACGCCCGCGGCGGTGCAGCGCTCTCTATTCGTCATATTACCGGCAAACCGATTAAATTCCTCGGCGTGGGCGAGAAGACGGAAGCGCTGGAGCCGTTCCACCCGGACCGTATTGCTTCCCGTATCCTCGGGATGGGCGACGTGCTGTCGCTGATCGAAGATATCGAGAGCAAAGTTGACCGCGCGCAGGCTGAGAAGCTGGCAAGTAAGCTGAAAAAAGGCGACGGTTTCGACCTGACCGACTTCCTTGAGCAACTGCGTCAGATGAAAAACATGGGCGGCATGGCGAGCCTGATGGGCAAACTGCCGGGCATGGGTCAAATTCCTGATAACGTGAAATCACAGATGGATGACAAGGTGCTGGTGCGTATGGAAGCGATCATCAACTCGATGACGCTGAAAGAACGTGCGAAGCCTGAAATCATCAAAGGTTCCCGTAAACGCCGTATTGCAGCCGGCTGCGGCATGCAGGTGCAGGACGTCAACCGCCTACTGAAACAGTTCGACGACATGCAGCGCATGATGAAGAAAATGAAGAAAGGCGGAATGGCGAAGATGATGCGCGGCATGAAGGGGATGATGCCGCCAGGATTCCCTGGCCGATAACCCGTGTTTAATGCTCAGTATCAAGATGCTGATTGCAATTTCCCCAGAAATCAGTAAAATTTTCGGGCTTTTAATATGACACCGGGCTCCGTTCCTCGATGGGGCCCGGTTGTTTTATTCACACAAGAGGATGTTATGGTAACTATTCGTTTAGCTCGTCACGGCGCTAAAAAGCGTCCGTTCTACCAGGTTGTTGTAACCGACAGCCGTAATGCACGCAACGGTCGCTTCATTGAGCGCGTTGGTTTCTTCAACCCACTGGCCGCTGGCGCAGAAGAAGAAACCCGTCTGGATCTGGATCGTATCGCTCACTGGGTTGGCCAGGGCGCGACTGTTTCCGATCGCGTTGCTACGCTGATCAAAGCAGTAAACAAAGCAGCTTAATCTGTCACGGTGGTCATGATGAGCAATAAAGCACCTGTTGAACCGATCGTATTGGGAAAAATGGGTTCTTGCTACGGTATCCGTGGTTGGCTCAGAGTGTTTTCCTCCACTGAAGACGCTGATAGCATTTTTAATTACCAGCCCTGGTTTATCCAGAAAGGCGGTAAGTGGGAAGAGGTCGAGCTGGAAAGCTGGCGTCACCACAATCAGGACATCATCATCAAGCTGAAAGGCGTTGACGATCGTGATGCCGCGAATGCGCTGACTAATTGTGAAATTGTCGTGGATTCGTCGCAGTTGCCTTTGCTTGCAGAGGGCGACTACTACTGGAAAGACCTTATGGGTTGCCAGGTGGTCACCACTGAAGGTTACAGCCTGGGGAAAGTCATCGATATGATGGAAACCGGGTCAAATGACGTTCTCGTCATTAAGGCAAACCTGAAAGATGCATTTGGCATCAAGGAGCGGTTGGTTCCGTTCCTCGATGGACAGGTTATCAAGAAAGTCGATCTCGCTACTCAAACGATTGAAGTAGATTGGGATCCTGGTTTTTAAATTCTCCGGATAAACGGTAAAAGACGGCGCTATGTGGATTGGCATAATTAGCCTGTTTCCTGAAATGTTCCGCGCGATTACCGATTACGGGGTAACTGGCCGGGCAGTAAAAAATGGCCTGCTGAGCATCCAGAGCTGGAGTCCTCGTGACTTTACGCATGACCGGCACCGTACCGTGGACGATCGTCCTTACGGCGGCGGACCGGGGATGTTAATGATGGTGCAACCCTTACGGGACGCCATTCACACAGCAAAAGCCGCGGCAGGTGAAGGCGCAAAGGTGATTTATCTGTCACCTCAGGGACGCAGGCTTGATCAAGCAGGCGTGAGCGAACTGGCGACGAATCAAAAGCTGATTCTGGTCTGTGGGCGCTACGAAGGGATAGATGAGCGCGTAATTCAAACCGAGATTGACGAAGAATGGTCTATCGGCGATTACGTTCTCAGCGGTGGTGAGTTACCGGCAATGACGCTGATTGACTCCGTCGCCCGGTTCATTCCGGGTGTTCTGGGCCATGAAGCATCGGCAACGGAAGATTCGTTTGCCGATGGATTGCTGGACTGTCCACACTATACTCGTCCTGAAGTGTTAGAAGGGATGGAAGTACCGGCAGTGTTACTGTCTGGAAACCATGCCGAGATACGTCGCTGGCGTTTGAAGCAGTCGCTGGGCCGAACCTGGCTTAGAAGACCTGAACTTCTGGAAAACCTGGCTCTGACTGAAGAGCAAGCAAAGTTGCTGGCCGAGTTCAAAAGCGAACACGCGCACCAGCAGCATGAACATGATGGGAATGCGTAATACGCGCCCGAATATCAGTTTACCCAGGATAAGAGATTAAATTATGAGCAACATTATTAAGCAACTTGAACAAGAGCAGATGAAGCAGGACGTACCTTCCTTCCGTCCAGGTGACACCGTGGAAGTGAAAGTATGGGTTGTTGAAGGTTCCAAAAAACGTCTGCAGGCATTCGAGGGCGTGGTTATCGCTATTCGTAACCGCGGTCTGCACTCTGCATTCACTGTTCGTAAAATTTCCAACGGCGAAGGCGTTGAGCGTGTCTTCCAGACTCACTCTCCGGTAGTTGACAGCATTGCTGTTAAACGTCGTGGTGCTGTACGTAAAGCTAAACTGTACTACCTGCGTGAGCGTACCGGTAAGTCTGCTCGTATTAAAGAGCGTCTTAACTAAGATTCGCTTAAGCGACATCCTGTTAAAAAGGGCTGGCCGAAAGGTCGGCCCTTTTTTTATCCTATCGCACCTCTCGCGTTAACCCTTTTTTCATAAATCATTTACAATACTTGCCTCTTCAGTGGAGGGTAAGTGGATAACGTACTGCATCAGCATAAACGGAAACGCGCAGCGGCATTGATCGCGCTGTTTGCGATCTTGCTGATCGTGGTCGCACCGCTTATCTCCGTCTCGCTGCAGAAAGATCCTATGAGCGCCATGCCGGGAATGCATCATGACATGAGCATGATGTCGATGGATGCGCATCATGGCGATATGCAGCACTCTATGCCTCTCGATCACGCGGAAGCGTGCGGCTACTGTGTGCTGCTGGCGCATGTGCCGGGCGTGATGCTGGCGCTGATTGTGCTGCTCAGTGTGGTTCTGCAACGACTTCGCGTGAAGCCGCCTCGTCAGGCGGTCAGTTACTGGCACTTTTTCCCCTGGCTCTATCCTGATACCCGTGCGCCGCCGCGCAGATCTGCTTTTTCCCTCTAAAACAAAATTGATAACTTTTTGCTATAAAAAGGAAAAGTATGACTACCTGCACTCCGCGCGCGGCATGGGGAAACCTGCTGCGTCGACTCCATTTCTATGTCGGGCTGTTTGTCGGCCCGTTTATCTTCTTCGCCGCGCTGACCGGTACGCTGTATGTGGCGACGCCACAGCTGGAAAATATGTGGTATAGCCATGCGCTGCACGCTGATTCGACAGGGGAACCACAGCCTCTGGCGGAACAAATTGCCGTGGCAGAAAAAACCGTTGGTTCAGAATTGCGATTGCATGCCCTTCGCCCTGGCCTGGTTAACGGTGATACCACTCGCGTGATGTTTGCTGACCCACAGCTAGGCCCGTCTGAAAATCGGGCTATTTTTGTTGATCCCGTTAGCCTTGAGGTGCGTGGTGATATGACGGTATATGGCACCAGCGGGATTTTGCCGTTGCGCCAGAAAATCGATTATTTACATACATCGCTGATGCTGGGTAATGTTGGACGGCTCTACAGCGAGCTGGCTGCTTCCTGGATGTGGGTTGCTGCTCTGGGCGGTATCGCTTTGTGGTTTTATACCCGACCGAAACGCCGTATTCACAATCGCTTCCAGAATCGCCGTCGTGTGCATGTGGCCTTAGGCTGGATTCTGCTCAGCGGGATGCTGCTGTTCTCCGCGACCGGTCTGACCTGGTCCCAGTGGGCGGGCGGTAACGTTGATAAACTTCGTGCAGAAATGAACTGGCTGACGCCACAGGTAAATACAACGCTTTCCGGTACGCCGGAAATCCGGGATGAACATGCTGAACATCACGGCCATCATAATGGAATGCTGATGCCAGAGATGGCCATGGATTTATCGCAGTTTGACGGCGTATTACAGGCTGCCCGCAAGGCAGGAATTGATGCGAATAACGTGGAGATCCGCCCGGCAAGAATAGCTGACCAGGCCTGGACGGTCACGGAAATCGATCGCAGCTGGCCCACGCAGGTTGATGCCGTTGCTGTTGATCCGCACTCCATGCAGGTACTGGACAGAACGCGCTTTGCCGATTTCCCGCTAATGGCGAAACTTACCCGCTGGGGTGTGGATTTCCATATGGGCATTCTGTTTGGTCTGGTTAATCAGTTGCTGCTTATCGCGTTCGGTATTGCGTTATGTGTGCTGATTATCTGGGGATACCGGATGTGGTGGCTGCGACGCCCTGCTATATCTGCAGCAAATCCGGTGCAAACACTCAGCCAGAGCTGGCTGGCGTTGTCATTGTGGGGAAGGGCTGTCACGGTGGTCATTAGTGCACTACTGGGGCTGGCACTGCCGGTAATGGGCGTCAGTCTGGCAATATTCATTGTCATTGACTGGCTGCGCTGGCGAGCGGCATCAACGGTGTCGCTCGCCGGATCATCTGTAAAATAACGTTATGGCGTGCTGATGACCACCGCAACCCGGCGGTTTTCAGCACGCCCTTGCGGAGTGCTGTTGCTGGCAACAGGGTATTTTTTGCCTAATCCCTGCGTGGTGAGATTGCTCCGCGGGATATTGGCTCCCTTCGCCCAGGCATCTGCAACGACATTCGCGCGTTTTAACGAAAGAGCTTCGTTGTAGCTTTCTTCACCGTAATTATCCGTGTGGCCGTCCATTCGGGCATGATTCAGACCGGTTGCGGCCAGGCGAGAAGCCATGCTCTGGATCTGAATTTCACTTTCTGGCCGCAGTCTGGCGTCATTTTTATCAAACAGGATCGTATCCGACAGACCCAGGAACCAGTCACCGTTCAATTCGTTAAAGCCGTAAGATTTCATCGCCGCAATTTGTTCTGGGGTGAATTTGCCTGCTGGTGGCGTCTGACAGCCAGACAGGATCAGTGATGCCAGTAACAACGGCGCGAGGTATCGCTTTAACATGTCATATTCCTTCCTGGGATAATGTTTTCGAACGCTGGTTTTTCACCAGGTACATATTGCGATCGGCTTGTTCCAGTAATGCTTCCACCGAGGCATTTTCCCATGCCAGGGCAAAACCAATGCTCAGTGACATTGATGCCGTGTGACCGTTATGCAGATCAAACGGACGGACAAACTGCTGCGACAGGGCAGCGCAAATGTGTTGAACCTCAGGTTCAGTGTGGACGCCATACAGTATCATGGCGAACTCGTCACCGCCGAGGCGGTATGACTGGTAGCGTTTTTCGCCAAACTCAACCATCCTGCTGGCGACTTCAATCAGCACACAGTCACCCGCTGCATGGCCCCAGGTGTCATTGATAAATTTAAAATTATCGCCATCCAGAAAAAGCAGGGCAGAGTTTCTCTTTGCGGAAGCATCGTGCATTAACGCCGCAATGCTGTTTCGGAATGCGGCACGATTCGCCAGGCCGGTCAGCGGATCGTGCATGGCGGTGCGCAACAGCTGGGCATTTTTCGCCTGCAGCTTGAGCTGCCACTCTTCCATTTCATCCAGCAGACTGTTGAAGTCTTCTCCGAACTGATGAAACTCTTCGATGCGGCCTTCCTTCACGCGGCGTGAGAAGTTGCGGTTGGTACGGACGTCATGCACAACATCGGTAATATTTTGCATCTCCGAGACCATACCATGATGCAAAGAGCGCGTAATGGTAAGTGCAATCGCTGAGGCAAAAAGAATACAGCCGGTAAGCACGGCAAATGACATCCAGATAAAGTGGCTGATCAGGCTATCACGCGCGGTAAGACGAATTTCACCGATCATATTACCGTTATGCATTATCGGCTGTGCAACCGGGACAGGAAACAGCCAGCGGCTGACCAGCGCGCCCAGCGTGTCGGTATTATCCTCCGGGTTCCATGACCAGTACGCAAACCGTTGATTATGAACGTTGAGCACTTCTGCAACGGCAAATTGCCCCTGTTTGCCAAGCGTGGCCAGGGTTTCATTCGCTGCCAGAGAATCATTGAAAACCAGAGAGGCTTCAAGGCTGTGGCTCATTGTTGCGCCAGTTAATTCGAGATTTTTTTGTGCGTATTGCTTTAATGTCACCACGGACGCAAAACACAATAAAAGCCAGATAAACGTCATTGTGATGATGACGCTCGTCATGCTGATACGCCGCAACGTTCTTTTAAACGTAGGGCGCGGCGTAGAAGTGAAATCCTTATTCATGCTTCGTATTCCGTGCAAGCATTAATACATCCGGACTGACTCTTACGCCACTGCGAGCCAGCGCATCCAGATTGACGGAAAATCTGACCTGGTTGTGATCTATTTTCAGGCAAAATGCACTGCCAATAATACACTCTGGATTCTGCTCTGAGATTAAAAGCAATGCTCTGCCCTGATATTGACTTATTAATTCACGTTGTTTTACAGGCGATTCCGTTCCGAAATAAATAGCGTCACACGTCGCTGACAGTGCTTCCTGATCGTTACGCACAATGACAGGGGTATAAGGTAACACGCTTTTCCCGTCATCACTGCTGAGTGCTTGCGCGTAACGGGAAGAGGCAAAAACGCAGAGTTTAGGCTGCCCGGAAAGTGACGGCCAACGGGTATAACTCACAATGCCAGAAACAATCGAACGCACCGATTTATCAGTTTCCGTGAGCGCACCTGCAGTCGCCTGGCCCACAATAATGAACAGCGTTAACACCAAAGTGAGTCGGTACAAAGAGATCAAGAATGAATTTCTCACCAGAATCCGCCGAACCGCTCTGGAAATAGTTGTCCTTAAGAGTTGGAGGCAGAATACCATTGTTTATCAAAGCCGTCATTATGTCAGAAATGCAACGACTCAGGCTTGAGTTAAATCTTACATTTGCATTTATTCTGCTGGTTAAAGACAAATTCAATTAAGCCTGCTGGCCTTCATGCTTTCATCCATCCCTTGTTGCCATGCGTCATGCAGTTTTGCTGCATTTTCTGTGGTATCACAACTGGCAGGGAATGATTTCCCTGTTAATCCCCAGGCATGGATAAAACCGTCTTCACAGATTTTCTTTTGCCCTTCGGCGTAGCCGCGTAGATATTCGCTCTGATCCACATCGGGATCGTTAAAGTCATCAGCCAGTGCCTGGCTATCTTTAACCGGCGCACCGTTCATCGCGTCTTCTTTCCCTGCACCAAACCAGTCAGGGCTTGTCCAGTCAGGCTGAAAGGTATAAGGATTGATCTGACAGCCCGTTAAGATCAGCACCAGCAGCGTAAGCCCCATTGAACGCATCGCCATTCTCCTTTTTTCTTCAGCATAGCCTGGCAAATGAAAAGGTGAGTGTAATTTTAACTTTACGTTTTTAGCGGCTGATTTTTGCAGTTTAGTAGTTCCTGTAAAGTAATCTGTACGTATTTTGGATTGAAATCTTTACTTTTTATGGTATCGTTGTTTCACCTCTCTGAGGAAACCAACTATCGCAAACGAGCATTACAGGATCGCCATCATGCAAAAAGACGCGCTGAACAACGTACATATCACTGACGAACAGATTTTAATTACGCCGGATCAACTGAAAGCGGAATTTCCGCTGAGCGCAGCGCAGGAAGCGCAAATTGAGCACTCTCGCCAGACCATTTCTGACATTATCGCTGGCCGCGATCCGCGCCTGCTGGTGGTGTGTGGTCCTTGCTCCATTCACGATCCTGAAACCGCCATTGAGTATGCTCGTCGTTTTAAAACATTAGCGGAGGAGGTCAGCGATAGCCTCTATCTGGTAATGCGCGTCTATTTTGAGAAGCCACGTACAACCGTTGGCTGGAAAGGATTGATTAACGATCCGCACATGGATGGCTCGTTTGATGTGGAAGCTGGCCTGAAAATTGCGCGTCGGCTGCTGGTGGAACTTGTCAGTATGGGGCTGCCGCTGGCAACCGAAGCGCTGGACCCGAACAGTCCGCAATACCTGGGCGATCTCTTTAGCTGGTCTGCGATTGGCGCACGTACCACTGAATCGCAAACACACCGTGAGATGGCGTCTGGTCTTTCAATGCCGGTCGGCTTTAAAAATGGCACGGACGGTAGCCTGGCGACGGCGATCAACGCGATGCGCGCCGCGGCGATGCCACACCGTTTTGTCGGCATTAACCAGGCGGGTCAGGTATGTCTGCTGCAAACGCAGGGCAACCCGGACGGGCATGTGATCCTGCGCGGCGGTAAAGCGCCGAACTACAGCCCGGCAGATGTCGCGCAGTGTGAAAAAGAGATGGAGCAGGCGGGACTGCGTCCGG